>CAYYMW010000441.1:0-5302 GCA_964472515.1 uncultured Verrucomicrobiota bacterium
CTTTGTTGACACTGCATTCACACCCCGATCCGGTGTCCGTCCAATCGAAGCAATCTCGGCACCGCCCGCCGCAGGAGCGTGCGCAGCACCGCCGGTGCAGGAAAGTGCAAACGGCTGCAAACCGTGTCCCCGGCCCGCCCGCACTCCGTCCACCGCGTCCCCGCCGCCAACTTGCCAACCGATCCCGCCCCCGGCGCAACCCACCGCCAAGACGCGCCAATGCGTTAGTCAGCGGGGATATCAAGTGCGGTGGAGTGGCCCAAGAACTGCTTATAATGGGCATCATAGCATCCACATAGACCGATCCATGAAAACCTCCTTCAAGGAGTCAGTTGGAGCTGCGGTGTCGTCTGCATCCATTCTCTTAGCAACTTGCTCGGCAAGTATTTGTGCGCAGGGTGTGCCGCCCATCGTGTGGTCGGCTCAGGGGCATAGCCAGGAAATCAATGCGGTGGCCTTCTCGGCGGACGGAGCGATATTGGCCTCGGCCAGCGATGACGCGACCGTGAAGCTTTGGCGGGTGAAGGACCGGCAGGCGCACCGCACCTTGCGGGGACACACGGACGATGTGCAGGGGGTGGTCTTCACCCCGGATGGCGAGCGTGTGGTAAGCGGCGGCAAGGACAATACCGTCCGAATCTGGCGCGCCAGCGACGGCACGTTGGAGAGCACCATCCAGGAACAAGGGAGTTTCGGGAGTTGGGTCATCCAACCGCGGCACGCGCTGGCACTTTCGCCGGACGGCAGCGTAGTTGCCTTCAGCCGCAGCTACTTCGACCAGAGCACCAGCCGCTGGCTGGCCTTGGTGGGCATCCGCCGGTTGAGCGACGGGGCCTTGGTGCAGGTCTTGACGCGGCAGGATGTATGGATCGACGCGCTGGCCTACTCGCCGGACGGTCAGTGGCTGGCGGCGGCCATGGATCAGCGGATCGGGCTCTGGCGCTTGAGCAACGGCAACTTGGAACGGATGCTCGACGGCGCGACCGGCACGGTGGAGACAGTGGCCTTTTCGCCGGACGGCGAGCGCCTGGCTGCGGCGGGGAACGACCGGTTGGTCAGGGTCTGGCGGACGGCGGATGGAAGCCTGCTGGCGAGTCTGACCGGCCACACGGACCGGGTTCGCTCCGTAGCCTTTTCGCCCAATGGGAACCTGCTCGCGTCGGCCGGTTTTGACCGGCGGTTGATCTTGTGGGACGCGGTCATGAATACCGGACCCCTGCGCCAGGTGCGGGGTGGCGAGAACTTCCGCGCGGTGGCGTTTTCGCCCGACAGCCAACTGATGGCGACCGGGGACAAAGGGGATGCGGTGATGTTGTTCTCCGCCGGGAATCTGGAGCAGCTTTCACGCCTTACGGGGCATACCGAACCGCCCACCGCCCTCGCGTTTACGCCGGACGGCGCTTACCTGACCTCGGCGGCGGGGGGAGTCGACGATCAGTCCGTGCGCCTATGGCGCACGAGTGACGGTCAGCCGACGCTTTACGGGACCGGCCACCGCAGTCCGGTCAAACGGCTGCGGTTTACCGAGGATGGCCAGACGCTGCTGTCCGCCAGCCCGGATCTCTTCATCCAGTGGTCCGTCCGGCCCGAGTTTGGCGGAGGCATGCAGATCGTGCAGACGCTGGTGGGCTTCGGGTGGGGTTTTCCTTCGTTGCTTGAGGTGGCGCCGGACGGGGGGCAGGTTGCGGACGGATGGGATGCGATCCTGCGTCTGGGCTCGTTTGTGGCGCCGGCAACCCTGACCCAGATGCCCGCGCAAGGCGTCGTCTCCGCCATCGCGTTCTCCCCGGACTCGAAGAGCCTGGCGGCGGGGGAGGCCAGCGGGGTCGTCCGGATTTGGACGACAGGAACCACCAATGTGGCCACGATCCTGACCGGGCATACGGACAAGGTGTCGGCGTTGGCTTATTCTCCGGAAGGCCACTGGCTGGCCTCGGGAAGCCATGACCGCACCGTGAGGATCTGGAACCTGCTCAACGCCTCGTCGAGGACGCTGCTGGGCCATGGCTCGATCATCCATGCGGTGTACTTCGCGCCTGATGGCAGCCGGGTGGCATCGGTGAGTTCGGACAAGACCATCCGGTTTTGGAACGTGGCGGATGGCCAGCAAGCGTGGGCCGTGACGAACGACGTGAACGATGTCACCGCTGTGGCGCTGGCACCGGATTGGAAGACCATGGCCGCCTGGGGCGATGCCAGGACCCTCCGGGTGTGGCAGGTGGGCGAGTCAACCGTGCCCCAGGTGTTCGACCAAGAGTGCGTCGGCATCGCGGCGCTGGCGTTCTCCCCCAACAGCCGGTGGCTGGCCTACAGCCGGCAGGACGCCTCGTTGTTCCTGGCGCACAATCCGACGCTGACTCCAACGCTCAAGCTCGAGGGGGCTCGGCTGACCGAGGCGGGTTTCTCGGTCCAAGTGAGTGTCCAGCCGGACTGGCCGGTCACCCTCCAGGTTTCGGGGGATCTGCGGACCTGGCAGACCCTCACCAATGTGGTGCCCGACTCAACGGTTCTGCCGGTGCTCGATCCCGAGGCCCGCCAGCAGCCGCAACGCTTCTACCGGGCGTTTCGTTGAGGAGCGGGGCGATCCCGACGCCGGTGAAACGGGGCGCGAAAAGGGCGTGCAGACGGAACGGGCGATGGTAGAATGGGGCGCCATGGGCGCGACGGTGGATACCCGGGACCTGCGGGCGGTTCAGCTCGCGGTGACCGAGATTCTGCGGGAGTTGTGTCCGCCTGGGGGCGCGGGCTGGGTGGAGGCGTCCTTTCGCGCGGCGGCGGAGTGTTTTGCCGGACGGTATCAGGACTACCAGCCGATCGACGCCCGCTACCACGATCTGGAGCACACGCTGCAGGGAGTGCTTTGCCTCGCGCGGCTGCTGAGGGGGCGATATCGCGCTGGAGCGCGGCCGGTGTTGACCGAACGCGCCCTGCAGGTGGGCGTGATGGCGATGCTGCTCCACGACACCGGGTACCTCAAACACGCCGGAGATCATCAGGGCACGGGCGCCAAGTACACCAACACGCACGTCGCGCGCAGCACTGAGTTTGCGGCCGGTCTGATGGCCTCCCTGGGGTTCTCCCCCGGGGAGATCGCCGCCGCGCAACGCATGATCCGTTGCACTGGCTTGAACGTGAATGTGTCGCAACTGGCCTTTGCCAGCGCCGAAGAACGGGTCTTGGCCAACGGGGTGGGCTCAGCCGATCTGTTGGGTCAGATGGCCGCGCCCGACTATCCCGACAAGCTTCCCATCCTGTACGAGGAGTTCGTGGAGGCCGCGAACTTCGGTGGCGGACAGATGCCGGGTGGCGGGGGGTTCACGAGCGCACGCGACCTGATCGCGCGAACCCCGGCATTCTGGGAGAAATACGTGCTGGCGAAGCTCAACCGGGACTTCGAAGGGCTCCACCGATACTTGGCGGAGCCCTACCCGGAGGGAACCAACCCTTATTTCACCAGCATTGAGGCGAACTTGGAGCGGATCAGGGCGATGGTTGGCTAGCTTGGAGGCGGCAGGAAGCCATCAGAGGGAGTCCGAGCCTATCGGTAACCCCCGTTCGGTAAGTTCGGCACCCACCAGACACGGCTCGGTCCGGCCTTCGATTCTCTGAGAAAACCCTCGAATTTGAGGAATTCGGTATGACCGTCCAAGCACAGGATGATGCTGCCGGTCTTGTGACGCTTGCTGGGGCCACCGTCGCCAGTGCTTGGATCCTGAGGGAGGCTGCTGCCATCATTGAAGAAGGTGAGTCCGCGTACGACTTCCTCGGTGGGCTCCCACATGTAGATGCCATCGGGCCGCAGGCCACCGATCTTGAAGGTGGTCTTGATATCACCGAAGCTACAGACGGCGCCGTTCATGATGTAAGATGAGAGCTTATTGGGACGCGGCTTGAAGTAAGCCTTGTTGGTTCGCTCGATCGGGCAGTAGTAGAGGGGGACAGTCTTGATATATTGCCACAATTGGCCTCCCTCGTAGGCGGCAGCTTGGTTGGTGGCGTACTTGGTGGACCAGAGGTTGGGAACAGCGTTGTTCGTTGGGGCGTAAAGCCAGCCCGGCAAATCCCAAGGCGGATTCCAGTTGGGATAGGTCATGTTGTCCCGGTTGTCGTTACAGTACATGAGCTGGGCGATGCCCAACTGCCGGAAGTTGTTGACGCACTTGGTGCGGCCGGCTTTGTCCTTGGCGTTGGCCAAGGCGGGGAGAAGCAGGCCGGCCAGGATGGCGATGATGGCGATGACGACCAGCAACTCGATCAGAGTGAACGCGCCGAGGGCAGGGCGTTGACTCGAGTTCGGGAACAAGGGCGGTGTGGACGGACGGTTCATGGTATCAGATGTTGTCTTCGGGCCGCTGCCGTGCCCGCATGATCTTCTCCCTTTCCCAATACTCAAGGCAACTGTGCGTCATCAGGCACAGGTGAAGATCGAGCGGGTACGCTGAGGCCGGCCGAACCAAGGCGGCTCATGGCGTTTCGCTCGCGGGGCGCTCGCACGTCGCTCGACTGCGCCACCAAAGCCAGACCAAGACCAGGAGGGCGCCACCGGAAATGCCCAGGCCAGCCCGGAAACCAGGGGCACTGTAACTCAATTCGACAAGGTGCATGCCGGCCGGCACCTCCAGCGCCTGAAACGCCACATTCGCCCGGTGGAGCGGGGTCGGTTGGCCATCGACCCGGGCCTGCCAGCCGGGGTGAAATGACTGGGCGATCACGACCAGAGCGGGAGAAGCGGCGGTGGTCTCGAAGGCCACCCGCTGCCGGCCGAAGAGCACGTTGGTCACAGCCACCTCGGCAACGGCACCGGCATGAAGCTGGTCGCGACTTGTTTCAGGCAGGAACACCCTGCGGGCAGGATCGAAGTCGGGCGCTCGCAACCGCTGGCCGGCGGCCTCGTCGGAGAGGAACTCGGGCCCTTGGCCGGCCGTGATGAGAGACAACGCCCCGGGGGCGGGCACCCAATCCGTGACGTTCGAGGGCGAACTCATCCAACGCACCCCCAGGAACGCCAGGAGGGCAGGGTAGGGATTTGTGGGGGATTCATAGAGCCAGGACTGTACTTGGGCTTGCTCCCGGACCTGCAGGGTGGCGGACCCGTTCACTTTGGCCACACCGTCCAGCAGGTTCAGGTTCGACCACAGCGCCAAGCGTTTACCGACGAAATCCTGCTGCAAGTCAGGTACGCGACTCCGCAGGAGGATGTCCTCGGCGGCAGGGGTAATGAAGACGCGGCCCCGGCCCAGCGGCAGTTGGCCGGCCAAGGGGGTGGCGGCCGGCGTCAGCAGGTTGCCGGGCAGGGTGGGGT
>CAYYMW010000442.1:0-5294 GCA_964472515.1 uncultured Verrucomicrobiota bacterium
CCACAAGCCCTTTGGGCTTGCTGCTGCGCACGCCAATATGGCGCACGGCGGTCCTGCGGTGGGCGCACCTGCGGTGGGCGAGAGGGGCGCGGGCCTGTGCCCAAGGCTTCCACACGTCGCGCCTCCAACGCTTCTTCAGGTCGGCGCAGGGCGGCATGGGAGGGGCCAAGCCCGGAGGTTGGCTGATGTCGTCCCGCGAGGGGCGCGGGACTGGGGGGGACCTGAAAGAACCGGATACCCACCACTGAAGTGGTGGGCTATTCCCGGTCGTCCCCCGAGGAACGGGGGACTTGCCGAAAATGGTCAGGCGTCGCGCCGCGACGCGGGGGGGACGGGCGAGCCAACCGTGGGCTGAAGCCGCACGGCTACCATCGGCCCGTCGCTCCGCGACGGTGCTGCGCCCCATCTGCGGTGGGCAACAGGGGGGAGGAGCCGGGACGAGCCGTCCCGGGCTCCGGTGTCAGGCTCGGCGGCTCAGGCGGGGATTTCCCAGCCGGGGCGGTAGAAGCCCTTGAAGAAGCGGTTGGCGTTCTTGTCGGTGAACTCCTGCTTCTCGGCGTCCCAATAGAGCTTGGTCCGGGCGCGCATGGCGGCCAGGCCCATGAGGCCGACTTCCGTAAGGCCGGCGCCGTAGTCGAAGTTGGCGCTGGCTGGGTCGCCGCCCTTGCAGGCGTCGATCCAATCGCGGTGGTGCCCCTTGGAGCGCTTCATGGTCTTGGGCGGGCGCTTGTACTCCTCGTGCTTGGTGCCGGGCAGGAGGCGCGGTTCGCCCGCCCAACCGGGGCAGGTGAGCATGCCTTTGTCGCCGATGAAGAGGGTGCCGTTGCCCCCGGCGCCGAGTTGGTCGTCGGATTCGAGCCCTTCGGGCCGGGCGGGCATGAGGCCGCCGTCATACCAGGTGAACTTGACGGCCGGGCGGTCGCCGCGCGGGCCGAACATGTAGGTGTAGATGCCGCCCGGGGGCGCCATCTCGGCATCGACGCCGCCGACGCCGTGGGCCTCGATGCTGAGGGGATCGCGCAGGTTGAGGGCGGTAAAGGCGGGATCGAAGTTGTGGCAGAAGAAGTCGCCGATGGGGGCGGTGCCGAACTCCCAGTAATCGCGCCAGGAGACGGGGTGATAGCAGGAGCTGAAGGGGCGCGTCTGGCGCGGGCCGATCCAGAGGTCCCAGTTCACCCCGGCGGGGAGGGGTTCTTCAGTGGGGCGGCCGCCCCAGTATTTCTTGTTCCAGCGGGAGGCGGCAGTCCAGGCATGGACTTCGCGCACGGTGCCGATGGCGCCGGCGGCGATCCACTCGCAGGTCTGGCGCAGGCCCTCGCCGGAGTGGCCCTGGTTGCCCATCTGGGTGGCGAGGCCGGTTTCCTTGGTGACTTTGGCGACCAGGCGGGCCTCCCAGACGTTGTGGGTCAGGGGCTTCTCGCAGTAGACGTGCTTGCCCGCGCGCAGGGAGAGGACGGTGACGTAGGCGTGCAGGTGGTCCGTCGTGGCGCAGAGCACAGCGTCGATGCTCTTTTCCTTTTCGAGCATGACGCGGAAGTCCTCGTATTCGGCAACCTTGAAGTTGGGGGTGGTTTGGGAATAGCGCTTCTCGATCTCGGCCTTCACCGGTTTGCGGCCGCCCATGCCCTTGAAATAGTAGGCATCGAGATTGAAGGATTCGGCGGGGTCGGCGACGGCGGTAATCTGGACATCGTTGAGCTTGAAGAGTTCGCGGGCGTTGGTGCGGCCCTGCCCCCCCGCGCCGACGATGGCAATGTTGACCTTCTCGCTGGGAGGCACGAACTTGGGGCCGCCCAGCACATGCCGGGGCACGATGGTGAACGCGGCGGTGGCCATGGCGGCCGTGCCGACGAACTGGCGCCGGGAAAGAGGGCTTTGATAAGGGATCTTCTTCATGGGTACGGAGGATAAGTTGAGGCCACGGGGAAGGATCGCACCGCGACGGCTGCGAGCGCCCGGGCGTGAGACGCCCAGGCGGGCGGGCAGGCATGGTATGGGTTGTCCTGCATGGGCCTGTGCTGGGGGTACCATGGAGGCAACCCGTCGCAGACTCAAGGCGGAAAACGGCGGTCAAGCGGCCGCTGTGGCAGGGCCGCTTAACCGAACCGCGGGAAGAGCGGGCGCTACTTGCCGCCGGCGGGCTCCTGCTGGCTCAGGCAGTGCAGGGTGCCGAAGCCAAGCACCAGGTCCACCGCGTGAATGCCCACGACGGGGCGATCCTTGAAGAGTTCGCCCAAGGTGCCCAGCGCCACGCGATCGTTGGGATCGTTGAACGTGGGCACGATGACAGCCGCGTTGGTGATGTAAAAGTTGGCGTAGCTGGCCGGGAGGCGGTCGCCGTTGAAGAAGACCGGCGACGGCATCGGGAGGGGCACCACCTGGATCTTCGAACCGTCCTCGAGGCGGAGTCCCTGGAGGCGTTCGCGGTTCTCCTCCAAGGGAGCGTAGTTGATATCCTTGGGGTTCTTTTCCTGGACCAACACCACGGTGGTGGGATTGACGAACCGGCAAATGTCGTCGACGTGGCCGTGGGTGTCGTCGCCCACGACTCCGCCGCCGAGCCAGAGCACGTTTTTCACCCCGAGCTGGCGCTTGAGCACGCCTTCAACCTCCGGCTTGCTCAACCCGGGGTTGCGGACCTGGGTTTCCTGATCAAGGAGGCATTCCTCGGTGGTCAGGAGCGAGCCGCGGCCGTTGACATCAATGCCGCCGCCTTCGAGCACGAAATCCCGGCCGGCGTGGCGGGCTTGGAAGAGCGGGACCTTGAGGCGTTTGGCGGCGGTTTCGGGGATGGTGCGGTCCAGTTGCCAGTCCGGGTAGCGCGCCCAGGCGTTGAAGTGGAAGTGAACGATGGCGCGGTCGCCGGCCTTGGTGCGTTTCTTGACGAAGATGGGGCCGCTGTCGCGCGTCCACCCGCGGTTGGTCGGGTGTGGGATAAACTCGACCCGGGAGACGTCAGCGCCCGCCTTCTCGAGATGGCGGCGGGCTTCGGTCTCGGCCTTGGGGGAATCGACCAGCAGGCGGACGATTTCGCCGGGGGCGATCTTGCGGACCATCTCGCCGTAAACCCAGCGGATGGTGGAAATCTTGCCCGGCCAGTCGGTGGGGTTGTGGGGCCAGGCCAGCCAGGTGGCGGCGTGGGTTTCCCATTCGGCCGGCATGGCGTAACCGAGGGCGGCGGGGCTCTGTTCAGTCTTGGTCAGTGTCTTGGCCATAATATCAAGCGCCCCCAGCATAATGGCTCTCGGGGAAATGTCCACGGGAAGCCTGCCGCCAGCGCCAGGACCCGGCCGGAACGACGGATGCGCGGCGCCCCGCCCACGTCAAAAAGAATGGACGGTTGGGCGGGCCTGATGAATGATGCGGAACGGAAGGCGCGCCGCCCTGAACGTGCGTTGCGCCACCCCGCGGACGCGCGAGTAGACACCGATGGCAACGCTGTTTTTCTGACATGGGCCTCTGGATTATTCGGATCTTCTTCCTGTCGCTCTGCACCTTGGGCGGATATGCCGTGAGCCAGGTGCAGCCGGAAGTGGTTTCGCCCTGGTATTGGGGCGCGATGATGGGTTTTGGTTTCGGCGGCCTGATGATCGCCATCGACGAGATGATCAAGGGGTTCTCCCTCCGCGCGTTCTCCGCCGCCACGTTCGGCATTTTCCTGGGCACCCTCATCGCCTGGATGATGGATCGCTCGGAGTTGTTCGTCTACGCGGACGATCGCCCCACGCGCTGGCTGATCCGGCTGGGGCTCTTTGTTGGGTTTGGCTACATCGGCATGGTCCTGGCGATGCGGAGCAACAAGGAGGATTTCAGCCTGATTATTCCCTACGTGCGCTTCGCGTCCCAGAACAAACCGGTCAACCTGCTCCTGCTGGACACCAGTGTGATCATCGATGGCCGCATCGCAGACCTGATCGAGGGCGGTTTCCTCGAGGGGGTGGTGGTCGTGCCGCGGTTTGTCTTGCGGGAACTCCAGCAGATCGCGGATTCGGCCGACCCGATCCGCCGGGCCCGAGGCCGGCGGGGGTTGGATATGCTCGGCCGCCTCCAGCGCAATGCCCGGGTCGAGGTCAAAATCCACGACGGCGACTTTCCGGAGGAGACCGGGGTGGACGGCAAACTGGTCCGGCTGGCCCGGGCGATCGGCGCCAAGCTGTTCACCAACGATTACAACCTGGGCAAGATCGCCGAACTCCAATCGGTCGCGCACGTCAACATCAACGAGTTGGCCGGCAAGCTCAAGCCGGTGATCCTGCCGGGCGAGACCTTCAACTTGAAAATCGTGCGCGAGGGACGCGACAAAGGCCAGGGGGTCGGGTATCTTAATGACGGCACGATGGTGGTGGTGAACCAATCGCAGAATCTGATCGGCCAGTCGGTCGATGTGGAAGTGACCAGCCTGCTGCAAACCGGCGCGGGCACACTGGTGTTTGCCGAGATTCGCAGCGCCGCCAGCACCAAAACCACGCGGTGAACCTATGGAATGGACTACTATTCGCCGTTATTTCAACCCGGCTGACGCCCAATTGATCCGGTCGCGGCTGGAAGCCGCGGGCTTCAAGGTGGAGGTCAAAGATGAACTGTCCGCGCTCTCCATGGACGGCTATGCCATGGCAGTGGGGGGTATCCAGGTCCAGGTCGAGACCGAGCGCGCTGGGGAGGCCCGCAGCTTCTTGGAGGCCGACGAAGAGCCCGCCCCATGAAGCCGCCGCTCCCCCGCCTGTACCGCCAACTTGCCCGTCTGCTGCCCGCTGGCGAACTCCGTTTGGACGACGCCACCCGGAAAGCCCATGCCGCCGACAAGTGGTTTGCCAGCCATCTGCCGGACGCGGTGGCACTGCCGCGTTCGACGGCTTCGGTTTCGCGCATCCTCGCGTTCGCCCACCGGCACCACCTCCCCGTCACGGCGCGCGGGGCGGGACACGGATACGTGGGCGGCTGCGTGCCCATGCACGGGGGCTTGGTGCTGTCGCTCGACCGGATGCGGCGGATCAAGCAGATCCACGCGGGCGACTTTGTCGCCGTGGTCCAACCCGGCGTGCGCACCGGCGCGTTGCAGGCGAAGGTGGAGGCCAAGGGGTTGTTCTACCCGCCCGACCCCGCCAGCCGCTCCGAATGCAGCCTGGGGGGAAACATCGCGACCAATGCCGGGGGGCCGCGCTGCCTCAAGTACGGCGTGACCCGCGACTACGTGCTTGGGCTCGAGGTGGTGCTCGCGGACGGCCAGGTGGTTCGCTTGGGTGGACGCACGCATAAGAACAAGACCGGCTTCGAACTGGCGCGGATGTTCGTGG
>CAYYMW010000443.1:0-5291 GCA_964472515.1 uncultured Verrucomicrobiota bacterium
GCGTCCAGCCACGCCCGGGGGCGGGCGCGCTCCCCAACTCCGGAGTGCGGTTCAGTGCGCCAAGGAATCCGGCGCACAAAAGGCATGGCTCACTGCGCGAAGCGCGCGCCAGCGAGGTCTTTGCCAGCCCAAGGGTTTGGTGGCCGTTAGCCCAATGGTTGGCGCGTCCGCGCGCGGCTACTGCCACCCCAGCAACCGGCCACCCTGATAGACCACAAACGATAGGACCCAGGCCAGCACGCCCATGTAGGCCCACTGGAAGAGGGGCCATTTCCAGGAGTTCGTCTCCCGGCGCACCACCGCCACGGTGCTCACGCATTGGAGCGCGGCGACGTAGAAGACCATGAGGGTGAACCCCGTCAACGGGGTGTAGACGGCCAGGCCATCCGGGCGGCGCTGCTCGCGCAGCGTAGCGGCCAAGGTGGTGGGATCGTCCCCCTGGTCACCGACATTGTAGACGACCGACATGGTGCTCACGAAGACCTCCCGGGCGGCAAAGGAGGCCACAATGCCAATCCCGATCTTCCAATCGAAGCCGAGGGGAGCGATGGCCGGCTCCAGAACCCGTCCCAAGCGGCCAGCGAAGCTGTGCCGCAAGCGCTCGCCGTTCTCCTCGCGGTCGAGGGCGGCCAGTTGGGCCTTCTGCTGATCGCTCGCGGCGGCCGCCTGCAGGGGCTGGCGCTGGGCGGCAAAGCGTTGCGTGGTGGCGGCATCCCGCGGGTACGTCACCAGGAACCAGAGCAAGATGTTGATGCCGAGGATCACCGTGCCCGCCCGCCGCAGGAAGAGTCGTGAACGGTCCCACATGTGCCGCAGCACCACGCGCAGCATGGGGCGTTTGTAGGGAGGCAACTCCAGGATCAGCATCGGGGTGGCTCCCTTGAGCAGCGTCCGCTTGAACAGGGAGGCCATGGCCAGCGCCAGCAGCACCCCCAGGAGGTACATCCCCAGCAAAGTCAGCCCGGGCAGACGAAACCACGCCAGCACGGGAACGTCCGGCACACACGCCGCGATCAGGAGCGTGTAAACGGGCATCCGGGCGGAGCAACTCATCAGCGGCGCCACCAGAATGGTCACCAACCGGTCCTTGGGGCTCTCAATGGTTCGGGTCGCCATGATGCCGGGGATGGCGCAGGCAAAGGAACTGAGCATGGGAATGAAGCTCTTGCCGTGCAGGCCGACCTTGCTCATCAACCGGTCCATGAGGAAGGCGGCGCGAGCCATGTAACCGGTGTCCTCCAGCAACCCGATGAACAGGAAGAGGAGGCAAATCTGCGGCAGAAAGACCACCACGGCGCCCACGCCCGCGATGGCGCCGTCCACCGCCAGACTGTGCAGATCTCCCGGGGGAATCAAACGCCCGACCAAGCCCCCCAGCCAGCCGACCCCTTGTTCCAAGGCCTGCATGGGCAGCTTCGCCAAGACGAAGATGCTCTGGAACATCAGGGTCATCACCACCAGGAAGATCGCCACGCCCCAGATCCGATGCGTGAGGACGCGGTCCAACCGGTCGCTCAGGGTCTCTTGGATGAGCACTTCCTCGGTAACCACCGCCTGCTGAATCTCCGCCAACCGGGCGTACCGGGTCTCGATGGCCACGGTCCGCCAATCCACGCCGGCCGCCTCCAGCCGCGCGCGGGCCGCCCGAACCGCCTGCTCCAAGGCGGGGTTGTAGTGAGCAAGGTTGTTTTGGAAATGCCGGTCGTCGGTCAACAGGAGCAGGGCTTCCGGCCGGGCGTGCCGGGCGCGTTCGGGGAACGCTCCGCTGAGCTGCTGCGCCAAGGCGCCCAACTCCGCCTCCACCAAGGCGGGCAGCACCCCGAACGAGGTCGGCGTTCCGCTGGCCGGTCGGGGTCGCGTCGCCGCTTTCAGGATGGCCTGGCGCAGTTCCTCGACCCCCTGCCCGGCGCTGGCGACCATCGGGCACACGGGCACCCCCAACTCCGCCGCGAGGAGCGCGGCGTCCACTTGGTGGCCGTTTTGCGCCGCCACATCCACCATATTGAGAGCGATGAGCGTGGGACAGCCCAACTCGATCACCTGGGTGGCGTAGTAGAGGTTCCGCTCCAAGTTCGAGGCGTCCACCACCACGACCACGAGGTCAGGAGCGGGCACCTCGGGCAAACGGCGGAAGAGGATATCGCGGGAGATCTGCTCGTCGAGCGACTGCGGGCTGAGGCTGTAGGTACCAGGGAGGTCCAGCACCGTCACAGGCTTCTCGCCGCCGGCTCCGAGCAAGCGTCCTTCCTTGCGTTCGACCGTCACCCCCGCGTAGTTACCCACCTTCGCGCGCATGCCGGTGAGGGCGTTGAACAAGGTGGTCTTGCCGCAGTTCGGATTGCCGGTGAGCGCGACCCAGAAGGATGCGGTCGGGGAATCGGGGGCGGGGGACGGTTGCCTTGGCGCAGGCGCGCCCGGGTCAGCGGCAGGGGCCTTCATCGTCCATCCCTCCGCGAGCGAGTGGAGATCCCGTGATCATACCCCTTCATGCAGCCCTCATCCCTTGGGGGAAACCAGGATTTGCTCGGCTTCGTGACGGCGCAGCGACAGATGATACCCGCGAACTTTGATCTCCACCGGGTCGCCCAGCGGGGCAAAGCGGACGAGCTGAACTGAAGTGCCGACCAGGAGTCCCATCTCGAGCAGGCGTCCGCGGGACTCGGCTGGCACGCGGATCTCGGCCACGACGCCCGCCTGCCCGACGGTCAGGCTGGTAATGGGGGTGGGTGCAGCGGCCATGTTCAGGTCACCTTCGCGGGGTGAGGTTTGGCAAGGGGTTCCACGACAATGCTATCCGCCAGGTCGGCGCTGATCCCGAGCCGCACTCCGCAGACTTGGCAAACCACGTTACAGCTTTGCAGCACCAACCGGATCTGCTGCTCCTCGCCCAAGCCCATTTCCCGAAGCCTTTGGCAGGTATCCGGGGCGGCCAGCAATTGTTTGATGCGCACGGCGGTCCCTGGTCGGACCTTGCTTAGCGGACAGGCGGTGGAGCCCCCGTTGCTACCGGGCGCGGATGGTAACATCATGTCACTCACGGCAGCATGACACTAAAGAAACTGAGACTCATTTGCAAGTAGGATCGCGGCCAATCCGTGGAACCCTTGAGCTGAGTCAAGATTTCCACAACCACTTAACAGCCCGATGCTTATGATCGTCCAAGCACCGAAAGAACCGAGGGACACCGAGCCCCGCTGGAAGCGGCAGGCACCGGAGATCCTCCCAACGGAGCACGTGCCCATCATCGTGACGATGCGCACTCCTACCCGTGGCCGGTCCGACGCCAGAGCCCAAGGGAAAGCAGATGCAACCAGCGATCCGGTGGCGTATCGTATAGTGGACCCGGCTGTTGCATCCGTCCCACAGTTCGGCGCAACTGGGGGCTGAATACGGTGTCTAACTGGGAAGTCGAACCACCGAGTCAGGCGACCAGTCCGCTCGACGGGCTATGCCACCCTCGGCAAAGTAATTCTGAGGCGGTCTATGAAAACGGCAAACGAGCCAACCAACCAGCCGAAGCCTGACTGCGGGTTGTGCCGCCAAGCTATGCGGGCTGGCCAAACGCCCTCCCCCAGGTGCGCGGCTAGTCGCTCATCGGAGGCTCATTCTATGAAGACGCGCTTTTTCCTGTTCTCCCTGGCCGCAACCTGGCTCTGCCTGTCCGCGGTCACCGGTTGCAGTCGCCAGCCAACCCCGGCACCGAAGGCCGAGGCCACTCCTGCAGCCACTAATCCCCCCTCCGCGGTTGTCTCGGCCAGCGAGCCGGCGGAGGAACCGGTCGAAACCACTCCTGAGCCAAAGCCGTTTCCACCCGCGCGCGCTCTCTCTCCAGGCGTCGCCGAGGTCGTGGAACTGGCCCAGGCTCGGGTTTCGGAGCCGGTCATGCTGGAGTACATTCGCACCGCCACCAACCGCCTGGAAATCGGCGCGGAGGACTTGGTCTACCTGCGGGATATCGGTCTGTCCGATCCCGTCCTGACCGCCATGATGGAACAGGGCCGCCAGCAGCGGGTGGAAGCTCGAGGCGGAGGCGAGCCCGAACCCGAGGTGGTCGCGCCCGCAGCGGTCACTGAGCTCCCGCCGGACGCCCCGGGGGAGGTATTCCTCCCATCACGCGGCCCCGGCCAGACGAGTGCCGCAGGCACACCAGAAGCCAGCCTCGCTCCGACGGCAACCTCCGCCCTCCCCCCGGCGATGGCATATGCCCCGGCAGCGGAGTCGGTTGCTCCCATACCGGCGGAATCCGCCGAGGCCAGCCAGGCCGCGCCGACCTCTGTCACCTACAACAACAACTACTTCTACGACGCCCTCTCCCCCTACGGCACCTGGGTGGACGTGGCCCCCTACGGCATGACCTGGCAGCCGGCCTGCTCGCGGCTGGATCCGGACTGGCGTCCCTACTGCCATGGTGGCCGCTGGGTCTACACCGACTGCGGTTGGTACTGGCAGTCGGACTACTCGTGGGGCTGGGCGCCCTTCCACTATGGCCGCTGGCACCGTCACACCGTTCATGGGTGGGTGTGGGTGCCCGGACGGGTTTGGGCGCCGGCGTGGGTCGCTTGGCGCGAGGCCGAAGGCTACTGCGGCTGGGCTCCCCTGCCCCCGGTCGCCGGATGGAGCTTTCAGTACGGGGTCACCTGGCGCTCGGACGGCTTCTACCACGGCATGGCGGGCGGTCTCGGTTGCGATTGGTTCACCTTCGTCTCCTACCGCGACTTCTGCCACCCCTCGCTCCACCGCCATTACCTGCGGGACCGGCACGCGGTCAACATTTACGGCCATTCCGTGGTGATCAACAACCTGGTCATCCGGGATCGCAACACCATCGTCAACCACTGCATTACCCCCCAGCGAATCACCGCCGTGACGCGCCAGGAGATCGCCAAGGTGCCGCTCGAAGACATCCACGGCTCCACCGGCTCGAAAATGCGGCCCGACCGCATCGACCCAGCGAGCGGCCGCCTGGCCGTGTTCCGTCCCAAGCTCCCCCAGTCCGATACGGAAGCGCCGCAAGATGCGGGTTCGATCGTCTCACGCTCCCGTCAGGAGCCCGTTAAGCCTTCCCAGACCAGCAGGCCGCAATTAACCAGCCTGCCCGCTCCGGCTGAATCCCTCCCGGCTCCCTCCAAACGCTCCGTCGTGGAGGCTCCCTCCAAACCGGTTCCCTCCACACCCGCCGGGGATCGCCTCGAGTCCAGGCCGCCGTCTGTGCCGGGAATCGTGTCAAGAGCCAGCACCGACGTCGAAAAGCCCCTGCCCGTGAGTCTGGCCGGTTCGCCCCCTCCCCAGAC
>CAYYMW010000444.1:0-5280 GCA_964472515.1 uncultured Verrucomicrobiota bacterium
ACCCCAGCCCGCCCCCCGCCGGCGCAGGCCCATGCTGAACATCTTACAACCCAAGGCTGCCGGGCAACGCTCCAAGGAACCAGTTCGTTGGGCTTCTCGATCCCTGCCCTCAGTTTCGATTTGCCCTTCGCGCCGGGGTTGGCGATAACGATACGCATGTTAGCCAAAGTCAACTCGGCCGCCGTTCAGGGGATCGAGGCTTTCCCGGTGGAAGTCGAGGTCAACGACGGCTATGGGGACAGTGTCACCGTGATCGTGGGCCTGCCCGATGCCGCGGTGAAGGAGTCGCGGGACCGGGTGAGCACGGCGTTGACCAACTCCGGCTTCAAGTTCCCCATGGGGCGGTTGACGATCAACCTCGCCCCGGCGGACGTGAAGAAGGAGGGGCCGAGCTTCGATCTGCCGATTGCCCTGGGCATAGTGGCGGCCACCGAGCAGATGCACGAGGCCGGCTTGGACGGCTGCATGGCGGTGGGGGAGTTGGCGCTGACAGGTGCGGTGCGCCCGGTGAAGGGCGTGCTGCCGATCGCGTTGCGTGCCCGGCAGGAGGGGCGGCGGGCGCTCTTGGTGCCGACGGACAACGCCCCCGAGGCAGCGGTGGTGGACGGCCTGACGGTGATCCCGGTGCGCAACCTGCGCGAGGCGGTGAGTTACCTGGCCGGCGAGACGCCGATTACCCCAACGAAGGTGGACGTGACGACGCTGTTCGACCTGCGCGCGGAAGACGAACTCGATTTCGCGGACGTGAAGGGGCAGGAATCGGTGAAGCGCGCGTTGGAGATCGCCGCCGCCGGCGGGCACAACGCGTTGATGGTGGGGCCGCCGGGCACGGGCAAATCGATGCTGGCCAAGCGGCTGCCGACGATCCTGCCGCCGCTGACCCTGGCGGAGGCGCTGGAGACCACGAAGATCCACAGCATCGTGGGCCTGCTCTCGCCGGGCCAGGCCCTGGTGACGCGTCGGCCGTTCCGCGCGCCGCATCACACCGCCAGTGACGCCGGCCTGCTGGGTGGGAGCATGAACCCCGCCCCCGGCGAAATCTCCTTCGCGCATCACGGGGTGCTTTTCCTGGACGAGTTGCCGGAGTTCAAGCGCAGCGTGCTGGAGACCATGCGCCAACCGCTCGAGGAGGGGCGGGTGACGATCTCCCGCGCGGCGGGCACGATGACCTTCCCGTGCGAGTTCATGCTGGTGGCCGCGATGAACCCGACGCCCGACGGCAAGATGCCCGGCGAATCCAAATGCACGCAGCGCGAGATCCAGAACTACCTGGCGCGCATTTCCGGGCCGTTGCTGGACCGGATCGACATCCACATCGAGGTGCCGGCGGTGCGGTTCCACGAGATCACGGCGGCGCGGCCGGGGGAGAGTTCGGCGGTCATCCGCGAGCGCGTGGTGGCCGCCCGGGAACGGCAGCGGCAGCGTTTCGCGAAGAAGCCGCGCGTGACCTGCAACGCCCGGATGGATTCGCGCGACCTCAAGGCGCATTGCGCGCTGGACGAGACCACGCTCGAGTTGCTCAAGAGCGCCATGCTCGACTACAACCTCAGCGCCCGCGCCTACGACCGCATCCTGAAGGTGGCCCGCACCATCGCCGACTTGGCTGCGGCGGAGAACATCGCGGGCGAGCATATCATGGAGGCGATCCAATACCGCAACCTGGACCGCCAGATCTGGGGCTGAGCCGAAGGCCCGCCCCCGGGCGCGAGTTTTTGCTTTTGCGGCGAGGCGTTTTGACGTTTCCTATGGCGACGGAAAACGTATGTCGTTCGATGCGAGTCAGTATATCGCCGGGAATGTCCGGGCCATCCCACGGTCCGGCATTCGAGAGTTTTTCGACATCGTGCAGGGAATGCCGGATGTGATTTCCCTGGGTGTCGGTGAACCGGACTTTGTCACTCCCTGGCATATCCGCGAGGCGGCCATCTACGCCCTGGAACGGGGCCGGACCAGCTACACCTCGAACCTGGGATTGATGAAACTGCGCGAGGCCATCGCGGCGAGCGTGGCGGAGCATTTCCATGTGGCGTACGACGCGCGGCGCGAGATCCTCATCACCGTGGGCGTGAGCGAGGCTCTCGACATAGCGTTGCGGGCGGTGGCGAATCCCGGTGACGAGGTGATCTACCACGAGCCCTGTTATGTAAGCTACTCGCCCAGCATCGCCATGACCTACGCGGTGCCGGTGCCGGTGGCCTGTCGCGCGGAGGACGGGTTTGCCGTCCGGGCGGAGGAGATCGAGCGGGTCATTACGCCCAAATCGAAGGTGTTGGTGTTGAACTTCCCGACGAACCCCACCGGGGGCACCATGCTCCGGGCGGAGTTGGAACGGATCGCGGCCTTGGTGATACGCCACAACTTGCTGGTGATCACCGATGAGATCTACTCCGAACTGACGTTCGAGGGCGAGCACGTGAGCATCGCCTCGCTGCCCGGCATGCGGGAACGCACGATCTTCCTGCACGGGTTCTCGAAGGCCTACGCGATGACCGGCTTCCGGATCGGCTATGCCTGCGGGCCGGTGGCCTTGATCGAGGCCATGATGAAGATTCACCAGTACTCGATGCTCTGCGCGAGCATCATCAGCCAGGAAGCGGCCTGCGAGGCCATCCGGAACGGACGTCCGGATACGATTGAGATGCGCGAACAATACCGTTTGCGCCGCAACTTCATCGTGAAAGCGCTGAACGAGATGGGGCTGCCCTGCCATCTGCCCCGGGGCTCCTTCTACGCCTTCCCGTGCATCACGAGCACCGGCCTGGGCTCGAAGCAGTTTGCCGTCACCCTGCTGGAACAGGAAAAGGTGGCGTGCGTGCCGGGCGGCGCGTTCGGGGTAAGCGGCGAGGGCTACCTGCGTTGCTGCTTCGCAACCTCGCTGGAACGCATTGAGATCGCGATGGAGCGCATGGCGCGCTTTGTGAAGCGTGTGCGCGGCTGAGGCTTCGAAGGCGATCCCGGTCTCAGCCCGGGACCGCCTTTTCCATGCCCAAGCGCACGGCTATCTCACCTTCAGCACACGGTAGTAGCATTCGCCGCTGGCTGCGCGGATGGCATCGGACCAGGTGAGGGTGGCGCCAATGGCCTCCAGTTCCTCGCGCAACTCCCAGGTGCCTTGGCCAAGGCTGGTCCGCGTTTCCACGCGGTAGAGGCCGCCTTGGACGGTGGCCCATTTGAGGGTGGGCTGCTCGCCATCCGTTACGCTCAATTCGAGGATCTTGAAGTCGGATTTCTGAACCACCACCTTGAAGGACTGAGTAACGCTAAGGGCGGGGGTGCCGCTATCGGTCACCTTGACCGTGATCGTGTTGGTGCTGGGGCACTGGGCCTCGGTGGGCGTCCAAGTCAGTTCGGCGCCGACGAGACTCAAACCGGTAGGCACCGTACCGTCGAGGCTGAAGGTCAGCTCTTGGACCGGCAGGTCCGCGTCCGAGGCGGAGAGCGTCAGGCGCAGTTGATCGCCCAGGTTCAGGCTTTGGTCGGCGACCACGGCTAGCGTCGGAGCCACGTTGACCTCGCGGACGACGATGTTGAAGGACTTGGTGTCGCTGAAGGCGGGTGAGCCGTCGTCGGTCACCTTTACCGTGATGGTGTTGGTGCTAGGGCCCTGGGCCTCGGTGGGCGTCCACTTGAGCTGGCTGCCCGTCAGGGTCAGACCGGTCGGCACCTTCCCTTGCAGACTGTAGGTGAGTGTCTGGGCCGGGAGGTCCGCATCCGTGGCCGAGAGGTCCACCTGGACCGACTGCCCTTCGTCCAGCGTCTGGTCCGCAACCACGGCCAGCGCCGGCACCGCGTTGACCTCGCGGACGACGATGTTGAAGGACTTGGTGTCAATCAGGGCGGGTGAACCGTCATCAGTCACCTTTACCGTGACGGTGTTGGTGCTGGGGCCCTGGGCCTCAGTGGGCGTCCACTTGAGTTGGTTCCCCGTCAGCGTCAGCCCGGTGGGCACTGTGCCTTGGAGACTGTAGGTGAGCGTCTGGGCCGGGAGGTCCGCATCCGTGGCCGAGAGGTCCACCTGGAGCAACTGACCTTCATCCACCGCCTGATCTGTGATACTGGCTAGTGTCGGCGCCGCGTTGACCTCACGGACGACAACTTTGAAGGATTTGGTGTCGATCAGGGCGGGTGAACCGTCATCAGTCACCTTTACCGTGACGGTGTTGGTGCTGGGGCCCTGGGCCTCAGTGGGCGTCCACTTGAGTTGGTTCCCCGTCAGCGTCAGCCCGGTGGGCACTGTGCCTTGGAGACTGTAGGTGAGCGTCTGGGCCGGGAGATCCGCATCCGTGGCCGAGAGGTCCACCTGGAGCGACTGACCTTCATCCACCGCCTGATCTGTGATACTGGCTAGTGCCGGGGCCGCGTTGACCTCGCGAACAACAATCTTAAACGACTTGGTGTCGCTGAGGGCCGGTGAGCCGTCATCGGTCACCTTCACGGTGACGGTGTTGGTGCTAGGGCCCTGGGCTTCGGTGGGAGTCCACTTGAGTTGGTTCCCCGTCAGCGTCAGACCGGTCGGCACCGTTCCCTGAAGGCTGTAGGTGAGCGTCTGGGCTGGTAGGTCGGCATCCGTCGCCGAGAGGTCGACCTGGAGCAACTGCCCTTCGTCAACCGTTTGGTCGGTGATGACCGCCAGTGTCGGGGCCGCGTTGACCTCGCGAACAACAATCTTAAACGACTTGGTGTCGCTGAGGGCCGGTGAGCCGTCATCGGTCACCTTCACGGTGATGGTGTTGGTACTTGGTCCCTGGTCCTCGGTGGGAGTCCAGTTGAGCTGGCTACCCGTGAGGGTGAGGCCGGCAGGGACGGAGCCCTGTAGGCTGTATGTCAACGTTTGGGCCGGGAGATCAGCGTCCGTCGCCGAGAGTTCTACTTGGAGCAACTGCCCTTCATTGACGGTCGGGTCAGCGATGTTCGCCAAGACCGGGGCCACGTTGACCTCGCGGACGACGATCTTGAACGACTTGGTGTCGCTGAGGGCCGGTGAGCCGTCATCGGTCACCTTCACCGTGACGGTGTTAGTGCTGGGGCCCTGGGCCTCTGTGGGCGTCCACTTAAGCTGGTTGCCCGTCAGGGTCAGCCCGGTGGGCACCGTCCCTTGAAGGCCGTAGGCGAGCGTCTGGGTCGGGAGATCGGCATCCGTGGCCGAGAGGTCCACCTGCACTAGCTGGCCTTCATCAACCGTCTGATCCGAGATACTGGCTATTACCGGGGCCACGTTGACCTCGCGGACGACGATCTTGAACGACTTGGTGTCGCTGAGGGCCGGTGAGCCGTCATCGG
>CAYYMW010000445.1:0-4155 GCA_964472515.1 uncultured Verrucomicrobiota bacterium
GGAGCGCGCCGAGCGCCGCTTTGGCCGGGAGCGTCCAAGCGGTCTCGATGCGGCAGCGCAGGACCTGTTCGCCCCGCTGGCAGTATTCGCTTACGGTGGTGAGTTGCAGCCGGGTCCAACGGCTGCCGTACACCTCCAGGTCGAAGGGGTTCCAGCCGCCGTCGATGCGGTGCGGCCAGTGGACCTCCTCCAACCGGGCCAGGGCCCGGCGAAGGAAGCGAAGGCGGTCGAAACCCGCGGGCGCCCAGTAGCGGAGAATCGTCGGCGGGATGCCCGCCTCGCGGGCGAGATTGGCGGGGGCCAGGGCATCGCGGGAGGTCGAAGCCGAACGGGGCGGGAGCAGGCGTCCACGATAGCGCGCCCAGCCACGGACGATGGGTTGCAGGGCGAACAGGAGGGCGATCAGGGGGCGTGACCAGGACGACTCCTTCTTGCGCGGCAGGCGGGCCTGCCACGCGGCCGCCACGCAGACCGCCACGGAGATGCTGACGCTGGCAACCGTGATCGGGGCGAGCCAGGCGAACGACACCGCCAGCAGGGCCAGCGGCAGCGTGACCAGGACGTGGTACTCCAGGCTGGTCAGCAACATGAGGCCGGAGGAGGAAGGCGCGGAATAGATCGACTGAAAGAGCCCGTTGCCAAACACGCCGTGGTAGATGATGGACGACCGGGTGGTGAGTCCGACCTGGGCGGGACCATAGATGCGTCCGCGCCAGACACTGCCGCCCCACGGGTTGAAATACTCGGGATGCTTTCGTTCCAGCATGGCCTCGGCTTCCCCGTAGCCGCGTTGCTGCCGGAGGTAATCGCGCACCGTCGAGCGACGGTAATGCCACACGAACGCCGCCGGGCTGAAGCCCAGCCGGTAGCCGCGCTGCTGCAGCCGCCAGCACACATCCACATCGTCGCCGGCCTGATAGAATCCCGGGTCGAAGCCGCCGATCTCCTCGAGCGCCCAGCGCCAGAAGGCCATGTTGCACCCGGGAATGTGTTCGGCGGTCCGGTCATCCAGCATCACATGGGCCGGGCCGCCGGGCGAGGCCATCACCGCCGCGGCGACCGTCGAGTCTTCCGGGGGCAGGAGGTTGTGCCCGCCCACGCCGGCGTACTCGGCGCTCCGGAGGGTTTCGGTGAGACAGCGCAGCCAGTCTTCATCGACGCGGCAATCGCAATCGGTAAACGCGACGACCTCGCCCTGGGCGGCGGCGATGCCGGTGTTCCGGGCCACGGACAATCCCGCGTGCGGCTGCCGGATGTAGCGAACCTCGGGAAAGGCGGCGGCGATCTGCGGCGTGGAGTCGGTCGAGCCGTCGTCCACGAGAATGGCCTCCCAGGCCGGGTAGTTCAGGCGGCGCAGGGAATCGAGGCACGCGCGCAGGGTGCGCTCGCCGTTATAGGCGGCCACCACCACGGACACCTTGGGCACGCCGTTGGTGGCGGGGGCGGGCGCCTGTTGAAAGCGGCGCCGCACGACCCGGGCGGCGGGCTTGGGTTCGCGGGCGGCGGTGGTCAGGCCGAAGCCCCAGTCGGTGACCGGGAGTCCCTCCTTGTACCACTCATCGGTGTAGCTGAAGACCAGCAAGCCGGCGACGCCTTGCCGGAAGGCGCCCTCGATCTGCCACTCCAGCATGCCTGCCTGCCCGGCTTCGGAATGACGCAACGAGTCAATGCCGCATTCCCCCAGCACCAACGGACGGGTGTCCGCGAGCATCTGGAGTCGGGCCAGGTAGTTGTCGAAGGCGATCCGGCGATGCAGATAGACGTTGAAGCAGACGAAGTCGATGGCGGCGGGGTTGAGATATTCCGTGGGGGGGTAGTTGCCGAAGGTGCAGAGGCAGTCGGAATCGACTTCCTTCACAATGCCCACCAACTCGTCGATGAAGGCCTCGACCCGGCCGGCCCCGCTCCAGCGGACGACGTCCGGGGGCAGTTCGTTGATGACGCTCAAACCCAGGCAAGCCGGATGCCGCGCACATTCCATGGCCGCCTGCCGGACGGCCCGGCGCGCGGTTTCAGCCCACTGGGTATCTTCGAGGAAACAGGCTTGTTTGTTCCACGCGACGTCGGCCAGCACCCGCAACTCGTGTTCGGCGGCCAAATCGAGAAAGGCACGGGAGGGCGCTTCGTAGACGCGCAGAGTGTTGGCGCCGAGTTCGCGGATCTGGGCAAGATCGCGCCGAACCTGCTCCGGGTCGCCCGGAAAGCCCGGCTGGGGGCCCGGTTTCAGGGGCCCGTAGGTGACGCCCTTGAGCCAATACTTGCGCTCGCCACAACGGAGGAACTTGCCGTCCGTGGTGACGCGCTGACTTGATGTGCCGGCCCATGGCATCAGGGCTATAGACGTGGCAGCCAACCGGTTCCATTCATCCTGTTTTTGGGGGGAAGGCAGCCTGGCAGTACTCGCGACGCTCCAAAGCGGAAAGGGAGTGCATTTCGCTAAGGGCATTTGTCGGAGGGGTGGTGCCATCAGGCTCTATCCGGAGCTTGGCCGGAAACTCCAAGCCTCTGTCCCCAAATGGTATACGCGCCTGCTCAAAGAAGGCGTGAGAGAGTTTTTGTTCGACTCCCGGGGTAAAAATGCCGATAGTGATCTGGTATTACGAAAACTGGAGCAAAGGCAGCGCTCGTCATGAGGCGAGTGAATGAGTGCCGGGCGGCGAAGGGTGTGGCTTGTGGCGCACCCGGGGGAAGAGGAAGGTCCACGCGCCGATTCCTGGTCACGCTGCCGGTGTCTCCGGGCATGGGCAACACAACGAGCGCATGATTTCCACGGCCAAGCGAGAGGGGAGCCTGAGCACGCCGACTTGGATTGTCTTGCTGACGGCCATCTATGTCTTGAGCGGTCTGCTGGGCAAGGAGGCGTCGTTTCTCTCGGGGAGTTTCCAGTTGGTGTGGCCGCCCTTTGGGATTGCGCTGGCGGTGTTGCTGCGGTTTGGGCTGCGTTTTTGGCCGATGGTGGCGCTGGGCACCGCGCTCTTCGCCTTTCTGCAAGGTTTCCCCCTGGGTTTCTTCACGCTGGCCGCCGTGGTGGGGAACACCGTCGGCGCGGTGCTGTGCCAGTTCCTGCTGGAGCGGTTTGTCGGGTTCCGGAACGACATGACCCGGGTGCGGGATGTCGCCGGCCTGGTGGGGTTCGCCTGCTTGCTGGGCACGACGTTTTCGGCGGCCAGCACGACGGTATGCCTGGCGTATCAGGGCAAGGTGCCCTGGCTGGAAATGCTGCCCACGGTGGTGGAGTGGTGGTTGCCCAACGCCATGGCCGGTCTGGTGGTGACGCCGTTTCTGCTGGCTTGGTTCACGGGGGATCCCACCCGCGTCTCCCTGGCGTTCGGCTTGGAGATGGCGGTTTGCTCGCTGGGGCTCCTGGGCGCCACGTCGATTTCGTTTAATTCCTGGTATGCCTACGGGGTGGAGAGTTACCCGCTGGCCTTCCTGCCGTACCCTTTCCTGGTATGGGCCGCGCTGCGTTTTGGCCAGCGGGGGGCGACGAGCAGCACGCTCCTGGTCTCCGTGCTGGCGATCCATTCGCTGCTCAACGGCCGCGGTCCGTTTGTGGCGGGGACCGAGAAGGAGAGCCTGATGCTGATGGGGAGCTACATTGGCATTCTGGCAGTGACCAACATGATGCTGGCCGCCGCGGCCTTGGAGCGCCGACGGGTGGAGGGGCAATTGTTGGCCAGCCAGGAGATGTTCGAACTCATCTCGAACAACGTGGCGGATTACATCCTGGTCAGCGACCTGGCGGGCCGCACCCTGCATGCCACCCCCTCCTGCCAGCACCTGCTTGGGGCCGGGCGGAATCTGACGGACGTTTCGCTGGTCGAGTTGGCCCACCCTGAGGACCGGCTGCGGGTGCAAGAAGCCTTGGCCAAGGCCGGCCCGGAGGCTCCCTCGGAGCGGGTCGAGTTCCGGCTGCCGTTGCCGGACGGCCGCCTGCGCCACCTGGAGGCGCAGATTTCGTGCGCTCCCGCCGTCCGGGGGCAGCCGCCGCGGGTGGTCGCGGTGGCGCGCGACATTACGGAACGCATCCAGCACGAGGAGAGCCTGCGGTTGCTGGCCAGCGCCATCCAGTTTGCGGATGACGCCATCATGATTGCCGGCCCGGACGCCGATCTGTCGCGGGCGACCGTTGCGTTTGTCAACCCGGCCTTCGGG
>CAYYMW010000445.1:4165-5271 GCA_964472515.1 uncultured Verrucomicrobiota bacterium
TTCGGGAGCATGACGGGCTACACCGCCGAGGAGGTGGTGGGGCGCAATCCCACGATGGTCTATGGCACGGTGGCGGAAACCGCCGAGTTGCAGCAACTCCAACGGTGCCTGGCGGAGGGGAAGGGCTACGATGGGGAGGTGCGGCTGTTTCGGCGGGACGGCGTGGTCTTGCAGGCAGCGCTGCACGTCGAGCCGATTCGAGACAGTGCCGGACGGGTGACGCACACGCTGATCATCCAGCGCGATGTGACACGACAGCGGCAGGTGGAGCGGGATCTGGCGCGGGCGCGGGACGAGGCGCTGATGTCCGCCCAACTCAAGGCGGAGTTTCTGGCCAACATGAGCCACGAAATCCGCACCCCGATGAACGGCATCATCGGGTTGACCAACCTCCTGCTGCAGACCGAGTTGTCCGGCAAGCAGCGCGATTTTGCCGAGCACATCCGTTCCAGTTCGGACGCGCTGTTGACGGTCATCAACGATATCCTGGATTTCTCCAAGATCGAGGCGGGGAAGCTGGCGTTGGAGCAGTTGGATTTCGAGCTGATTTCCACCGTGGAAAGCGCCATCGAGTTGCTGGCCCAGGCGGCGGACCACAAGGGCTTGGAGCTGACCGGCTTCGTCTATCCGGACGTGCCGACCCGGTTGCGGGGAGACTCGGGGCGGCTCTGGCAGATTCTCAACAACCTCGTCAGCAACGCGGTCAAGTTCACCGCGCAAGGGGAAGTGACGCTGGTGGTCACGCGCCAGTCGGAAACCGAGCGGCAGGTGACGCTGCGGTTCGAGGTGCGCGACACCGGCATCGGCATCGCCGAAGACGTGCAGGCGAAGTTGTTCCGGCCTTTCAGCCAGGCGGACGGTTCCACCACAAGGAGGTTCGGCGGCACCGGGTTGGGCTTGGCGATCTGCCGGCAGTTGGTGGGATTAATGGAAGGTTCGATCGGCCTCGAGAGCGCGCCCGGACGGGGCACCACCTTCTGGTGCGTGATCACCTTCGAGAAGCAGGAAGCGCCGGCGCCGGCGCCAGTGATCCGGCCCGACTTGGAGGGCTGCCGGATTCTGATTGTCGACGACCACAGCACACCCCGCTTGTTCCTGCGCGCGCA
>CAYYMW010000446.1:0-5193 GCA_964472515.1 uncultured Verrucomicrobiota bacterium
GGTCGAGCCAACGTTGGGCTGGGTGCCGCAAGCCCCTTGGGCTTGGACCGTCCAGCTCCGGCCAACGGGCCAAACCCCCGGACTCCGCAATGTTGCCATCCGCGGCACCGCCCGGGGTTGGCGCTCCACGGTCCTCCCTGACGGCCCGCACTATGGACTGCGGTGGCAAGCGCCGCGCGCCACCGCTTTGGGCCTCCCAGGGAAAAGCGCCGTCGCGGCTATGCCTTGCCGGCGCACTCCACAGGGAAGAACCCGCCCACCCCCATCTCGCCGTCCGCAGGACCGCAGGTGCAAGAAGCCGCAATATGGCGCATACCGGTTTCCGTCCCTGGCTCCGCGCCACGCACGGTTCAGCCCTTGGCCGGCTGTTTTCCCCGTTGCCCGGAAAGGGCCGGTGCCCTAGCGTGTGCGCATGCTTTGCATGAAGTCCTTTGCCTTGGGGTGGCGGGCGCGAGCCGCCGCCGGTTTGCTGCTGGTTTCCCTGCTGACTGCCATGACCGCGAACCTAAACGCCGAGAGCGCCGCTGAACGCGACGCGCGCATGAAATGGTGGCGCGAAGCCCGCCTGGGCATGTTCGTCCACTGGGGCCTCTACAGCGCCGCTGAGGGCGTGTGGGACGGCAAGCAGTACGGCGGCGGGGTCGAGTGGATCCAGCACTACGCGGGCGTGCCCACGGAAGAATACGCGGCGAAGCTCAAACCGCTGTTCAAACCCAAGCCCGGCTTTGCCAAGGAATGGGCCAGGCTCGCCAAGGAGATGGGCGCCGAGTACGTCGTCTTCACCAGCAAACACCACGAAGGGTTTGCCCTGCACGACAGCAAGTACACCGACTACGACGGCAAGGATTTCACCGGGCGCGACCTTTTCAAGGAGATCGTCAAGGCGTTGCGGGCCGAGGGTCTGCGCGTGGGCGTGTACCACTCGGTCATCGACTGGCATCACCCTGATTACCAGGTGAAGGGCACGGGCCTGCCCCATCCGCTCGCGCAGGAGCGCAACAAGAACCTCCCCAACCCGGATGCCGGCCGCGACATGAGCCGGTACGTCACGTTCCTGCATCACCAAGTCGGGGAGATCGTTTCCAACTACGGCCAACTGGACGTGCTCTGGTGGGATTGGAGCAGCAAGGAAACCCAGGGCGATTCGTGGCGCGCTCCCGAGCTGATGGCCATGGTGCGCCAGCACCAGCCCGGCATCATTCAAAACAACCGCCTCTACCATTCTCCCAATGTGGAGGGCGACAACCTTGGCATCTTCGACACCACCAAGGGCGACTTCACCACCCCCGAGCAGCACATTCCCGCCACCGGCATGCCGGGGGTGGACTGGGAGGCGTGCATGACGCTCAACGGCACGTGGGGCTACAGCCAGCACGACTTTGCCTGGAAATCCGCCGAGAACCTGATCCGCAACACCATCGACATCGCCTCCAAGGGCGGTAATTACCTCATCAATGCCGGCCCGCGCGCGGATGGCACCATTCCCGAGGCCATCCAGGTCCGTTTCCACGAGCTGGGTGCGTGGATGAAGGAGTACGCCTCCTCGATCCGCGGGACGAAGGCCAACCCGGTCGGCGCGGTGCCTTGGGGCCGGATCACGGCCAAGCCGGGCAAGCTCTACCTGCACGTCTTCGATTGGCCCAAGGACAACCGCCTTTCGGTGCCGCTGAAGGAAGCGGGCACGGTCCGCGCCTACATGCTGGCCGACAAGAAGGCGCTCTCGCTCGCCTGCGAGACGAGTGGTGACGCCGTCAAGGTCACCCTCCAGCCCGGCTTCCAAAACCCCTACGCCTCCGTGGTGGTGCTGGAGAGCGCGGCGGTGAAGTAATGCCCAACCGCAACCTGGCCGGTCGCATCTCAACATGAAACGCAGTCTCCTCGCGTCGGCGGTGGCGTTTGCCCTCTCGGCGATTGCCGCCGTCAGCGCCTCCGCCGCCCCGCTCGACTACGCGCCCGCGCCGCCGGACAACCCGCTCAAGGGCTTCGTCCCCTACCCGGGCGTCCGGGAGAGCTTCCCGCACAGTCTGGAGTGGGATTACACCCAACTGGCCGAGGTGATGACCGGGCCGGCTGAATTCAATTGGGCCCCGTTCGAGCGCAAGCTCAACGCCGCCGCCGGGCGCGGCTGCCAGTTCATCGCGCGCTTCTATCTCGAATGGCCCGGCCGCAAGACCGGCGTTCCGGCGTTTCTGATCGCCCAGGGCCTGCCGATGCGGACCTGGACCAATACCAACACCCAGCCGTTCCCGCCTGCGGTGGACCACACGCCGGATTACGAAGACCCGCGCCTGCGCGCCGCCCTCACCAACTTCATCCACGCCTGGGGCGCCCGGTACGATGGCGACCCGCGCCTTGGCTTCGTCGGGCTCGGGTTGCTCGGTACCTGGGGCGAGTGGCACAACTCCCCGAACGACCAGTGGTTCGCCTCCAAGACCGTGCAGCGCGAGGTGATGGATGCCTACGAGCAGGCCTTCAAGAAGACGCGGCTAGTGGCCCGCTACCCCGCCGGAACGAACCACTACCGCTACGCCGACAACTCCCGGCGCGCCTTCGGCTATCACGACGATTCCTTCGCTTGGGCCACGATTCATACGGGACGCAGGGAGGACGACTGGTTCTTCGAGACGCTGTTGCGCCGGGCTGGTGCAGTGGACAAGTGGCGCATCCAGCCCATCGGCGGCGAGGTGCGCCCGGAAGTGTGGGATTGCCTGTTCGACGACCCGGCCTGCGCGCCCAAGGGGCAGGAGTTCGATCGCTGCGTGGCCGTGACGCACGTCTCCTGGCTCTGCAACGAAGGCGTGTTCCGTCCCAAGTTGCAAGGGGCGGCCCGGGAGCGGGCGCTCCAAGCGGCCCAACGCATGGGCTATGAACTCCACGTGGCCGCGGCGGACATCCACATGGCCTCGGGACAGCTTTCGGTGGCGCTTTCCGTTACCAACACCGGCGTCGCGCCCTTTTACTACGACTGGCCGGTGGAACTGGCCGCCCTCGACTCCGCCGGCAAGCTCGCCGCCACTTGGACCACCGGTTGGAAACTCACCGAAGTCCAACCCGGCGAACCTGCACGCGCGTGGCGGCACCAAGTCCCCTTCACGCCGGCGACAGCGGGCGCTCATCGCTTGCTCTTGCGGGTGCCCAACCCCATGCCGGGCGGCAAGCTGCTCCGCTCCGCCAACCGCACGCAGGACCAGGATCTCCCGGGTTGGCTTACGCTGGGCGAGTGGAAGCCCTAAAGGGCGGAGAGCGACCGGGCCCGGGCTTGACAACGGCCGCGGATGAATACAAATTGTATCAGTGCGCATCATCAAAGAGGCATTCCTGATGCAGGCGGCCACCGAGTACCCAAAAGCCGCCGGGTATCTGGAAGCATGGCGCAGGGTCGTTAGAGCTGCAGGATGGCGGAGTCTGGCGGATCTCCGTCGGCTTTACCCGAGCGCAGATGGCGTTACGGTAAAAAGCGGCCGGCAAGTGGTCGTGTTTAACGTTTGTGGAAACAGCCTCCGGCTGATCGTGGCCATTCACTTCAACCGGCAATTGGTCTATACGCTGGCTCTGCTGACGCACTCCGAATACAGCAAAGGCAGATGGAAGGACAACCTATGAAGACACTGCGCCGAGAGCTTCGCTTCGATCGTTTGCCCAAGGACTACGCCGGGTTGTGCCGGCTGCACATGCCCCGGCCCATTCATGATCGCGTGGAGTTGGAGAATGTCACCGAGGTCGCCGACGCCATGGCGGGGCACGTCCTAACCACTGACCAAGAGGATTATTTCGACCTGCTGTGCCGTCTGATCGAAACCTATGAACATGAGCACGGGGAGGTGGTCCCCCCCAAAGCGGACGGACTGGCGGTGCTGCGGCATCTCCTGGCCGAGCAAGGCATGAGCGGGGCTGATCTATCCAGGTTGCTCGGCGTCCACCGCACGCTAGGGGGCATGATCTTGCGCGGGGAACGGAAGCTGACGCTGGAACACGTGGGCAAGCTCTGCGGGCACTTTGGCGTCTCGGCGGATTTGTTTGTCCAAGCCGCGTGAGACGCGAACGTCACTCCCTTACCCCCACGTAATACAACCGCCGGAAATCGACGAGGACCTGGCTGTCCTTGGCCCGCCGCTCCATGGCTTGCCGGGCGCAGGCGTTAAACCGGCTCACATACGCCTCATCGATGGGCACATCGTAGAAGGCGGCCCCGGTGTAGCCTTGGGCGGCGCCGGAGGCGAAGACGGCGAGGGCTTGCTTGAGGTCGAAGAGCTTCTCCTCGCGCTCGATCTGGCAGTGGACGGTCCGCAACCCCTGGGCCTCGAACAACGCCTGGTAGGCCTGCTCGTCCGGCAGGTAGAACCACGGTGGCCTCCAATGGGCAAAGGTCGGTTTCAGGTCCGGATGCGCTCCCGCCTCCTCCGCCACGCCCTTGAAGCAGGTCGACCAGTTTTCCGTGGCCGGGCAGGAGATCCCGAGTCTTCCCCCGGGCCGGCTGAAAGACCCTACTCGATAAGGTCGCTCGCGATGGGGGAAGTCTCGCTTTCGATCAAGCGCGCTCGACAGAAGGGCTTGGAACCGATACTGTAAGGCAGACTCCGATCGCGCCGTGGGCCGGTTTCGACGATTCCGAAGCGCACGGTCAGCGATTACTCGGGGGCGACGGGCGATGAGAGCCATGCAGACCAGCAGGGCAGGCGGCATCCGCGAACAGGCCTTCCGGCTTCGCGGACCAGCGGCGGTGGCGCCCGGGGCTGGCGCTGGTGGCGCGCGCCCGGTGCGACAGGGCGGGTTCTCGCTGGTCGAGGTCATGATCGCGACGGCGGTCATCGGCGTCTCGGTATTTGCGCTCTATTCCGGCATTGTCGTGGGCATGACCTTGATGCACCTGACCCGGGAGAACTTCCGCGCCAACCAGATTCTCCAAGAGAAGATGGAGATGATCCGGTTGCTGAGCTGGCGGGAACTGAAGCAGCCGGGTTGCGTGCCCCAGAATTTCACCGTGCCGTTCCGGGCGGCGGCGTTCGGCACCAACAGCGTCTTCCAATACCAAGGCAGCATCCTGATCACCAACGCGCCGCTGACCGAGAGCTACAGCAACGCCTTGGTCATGGTAACCGTCAGCGTGAGCTGGACTTCCGCCGACAAGCCCCGCACGCGCAGCCTCACCACCCTGGTGTCACAAGATGGCCAGCAACACGTCAGCTATTAGGG
>CAYYMW010000447.1:0-5169 GCA_964472515.1 uncultured Verrucomicrobiota bacterium
ATCCAACAAAATCGCGGTTTTCAAAATTCAGCCCACCAGATTCCTTTACACCCGGTATGTTCCTGCCTGGCCACACGCCGCGGCGAAACTCCCGCCAGCGCCGGGGTTCGTCCATGGCGGGGGCTTAGGGCCCTCCCTTCTGCGTCGGTGGAGTCCGCCCAAGCCGCGGGGCTGATGGAGGAATGGTGCGCGGCCCGGCCAGGCTTTCACCCTTCGCTTCCGTTGCGCAGGTCGGACCACGTTGCTTTCTGGCACAACGACCCATTCGGCAGAACCGGCCACCTTCTCCCGGGCAAGAACCCTCCTGGCGCAGATCGGCGGTCGTGGGGGGGCATTTTGTCATGGCCAAAGCCGGGCAATTGGGTCATGTTGGAGGTTGAAAGCGTGGTTTGGTAAGCATGAATACCTGCGAGACAGGCGGCGCGGTGACGATACCCGGAGGCTTGGAAGGCTTTGTCGGCGTGGCGTCCGAAGGGGTGATGCTGCTGGAGGCGGAGGGCTGCATCCGCTATGCGAATCCAGCGGCGGCGGCCCTGAGCGGCATGACGGTTGAGGCGCTGATGCGGGAGCGGCTCGAAACCCTGGCCTGGTTTCCTGCCGGGGTGCGGACCATCCTGGCCGAGGCGGTGAACCGGGCGGCGCAGGGCGAACTGGTGGGGCCGATCGAATTGGAAACGACCTTGGTGGGGCCGCCGCCGCAGGTGGTGTCGTTGCGCGCCACGGCCGTGAGCGGGCCGGAGGGCCGCCTGGGGGTTCTGCTGGCGCTGACGGACGTTACCCAGGAGCGGTATTTGCGGGAGAAGTTGCGGTTGTCCCAGAAGTTGGAGGCGGTGGGGAGGCTGGCCAGCGGCTTGGCGCATGACTACAACAACGTGCTCACCGTCATCAAGGGCTACACGGAGGTGATGCTGCTCAATCCCGCTGTGCAGCCGGACATGGGGCGGCAGATTCGGAGCATGGCGACGGCGGCGGAGCGCGGCGCCCAATTAACCCGCCAGTTGCTGACCTTCAGCCGGCGGCAGACGCTGCAGTTCCGCCCCCTGGATCTCAACGAGGTGGTCAGCAACATCACCCAGATGCTGCGGCGGCTGGTTGGGGAAAATGTTGGATTACAGCTAAAGTACGCGCCGAATTTGCCGACAGTATCCGGTGATCTGGGAATGCTCGAACAAGTAATATCGAACCTCGTGCTGCACGCCCGCGACCAAATGGGCGGAGGCGGACACTTGCGGATCGCCACCGAGGCTCTGGAGGGTGGAACGCAATCTGTTGCGGCGCAAGGTTTTGACGGTGGGGTTTGGGTTTGTTTGAGCTTGACCGACAGCGGGCCGGGGATGGATGAACCCACCCGGGCGCGGCTCTTCGAGCCGGTGGCCTCGGTCCCCGGGACCGAGTATTACCCGCGGCTGGGCATTCATATCGCGAACGCCGTGGTGCAGCAGCACTCGGGACGCATGGAAGTGATCAGTGCGCCCGGCCAGGGCACAACCTTCCGTGTGCTCCTGCCGGCATGCGTCCAAAGCGGCCGGGTGGTGGACGAGACCGGACCCGAACGGCCCCCCAGCGGCACGGAGACGGTGCTGGTGGTGGAAGACGAGCCGAGCATTCGCGAGTTGATGCGCTCGATACTGGCTGGCTACGGCTACCAGGTGATCGAGGCGGGTTCCGGGCCGGAAGCGATCGCGTTGTGGCAGCAACACCAGGACCAGATCACGATGCTCTTCACGGATGTGGTGATGCCGGGGGGGATGACGGGGATAGCCCTGGCCCAGCGGTTGCAGGGGCTGAAGCCGGACCTCAAAGTGCTTTTTACGACGGGATACAGCATCGATTTGGTGCAGGCGGGCGTGCCGTTGCGTGCGGGCGTCAACCTGCTGCCGAAGCCGTTCAGCGCAAGCAGTCTGCTGCTCGCGGTACGGCGTTGTCTGGACCGGCCTGCGTGCGCCGGCAGCCAGGCGGTTTGAGCGGAGCGCCTTAACCGGGCCGTAAGAGGCGCTCATTTTGGCGGAGCGGTTGGTCGGCAAAAGTTGCTTGAAAGTATTGGGTTAAAGCGGTAATAATCACAGCAGCATGGCATTGTCGTTTCCAGGATTGCAGCCGAAGAAGCGAAGCCAGGTGGTGGCGATCGATCTCGGATCGCGTTTTACCAAGGCGGTGTACCTCCAGCGCAAGGGAACGGAAATCGAGCTGGCGAATTACTGCCTGGTGGACACCCCCGCGCCGGATCGGGCGACGGCCGGCGGCGGCCTGGCGGAACACCTGAAGCGGGTCATGCAGGAGTTGGGCGTGCGGACGCGGCAGGTGGTGCTCGCCGTCGGGGTGCAGGATTGCGTCCTGCGCCACGCGGAGATGCCGCTGATGCCCGTGGGGGACATGCGCCAGTTGCTGCGTTTCAACGCCAAGAACTACCTGCAGCAGGATTTTGCGGAGCACGTGTTCGATTGCTTCCTCCTCTCGCCTGTGGGGGGCGAGGCGGGCAAGGCCCCGCAGAAATGCCGGACCTTGATCGGGGCGTCGAAGCGCCAGACCGTGGCCGACCTGCAGAGCGCCGTCAAAGCCGCGGGGCTGGTGGCCGAAATGGTGATCCCGGGCACGGTCGGGCCCGCCAATGCGTTCGAACTGGCCTACCCCGAGGTCTTCACCAAGGAAGTGGTGGCGCTGATCGATCTGGGCTACAAGAACTCCACCATCAACATCCTGGACGCCGGCCAACTGCTGCTGAACCGCGTGGTCAGCATCGGCGGGGAGAAGCTTACCACCGGCCTGGCGGAGGCCATGAGCATCAGCTCGGCCGAAGCCGAAGGCATGAAGCTCGCCATGCCCGAGGATGTGCAGATGGTCATGATGATGCTGTTGCAGCCGCTGGCGGGCGAACTGCACGCCTCGTTGGATTTCTACGAACACCAGCACGACAAGACGGTGTCGCAGACTTTCATTTCCGGCGGCGCCGCCCGGTCCGAGTTCATCGTCAAATCGCTCAAAGAAGAATTGAGCCGGGAAACCAAGGCGTGGAACCCTCTGGCGGGCCTGCGGATGGGCCTGAGCCCGGAGAAGATGGGGGAAGTGGAGCAGGTGGCGCCTCAACTTGCGGTGGCGGCGGGAGCGGCCCTTTCCGCCCTCTAGCGGTATGATCAAGATCAACTTATTGGCGGAAGAGCAGGCGGCCGAGGAATTGCGGCGGCGGGATCCCGTCAAACGCGCCATCTGGGTGGCCGGGGCGGTGGTGGGCGTCATGGTCTTCTGGGTGCTGAGTCTGCAGGCCAAGGTGGTGCAGTCCAACCGGCGGGTGCAGGCCGCCGAGAGCGAGTGGCGGAAGCTCGAGCCGGAGGACAAGCTCATCAAGACCAATCTGGCCATCACCGGCGACTTTGAACGCAAGCTGGCCAGCCTCCAGCGGCTCTCCACCAATCGTTTCCTCTGGACCGCCCCCCTCAACGCCATCCAGTACAGCCTGGTTTCCAAAATCCGCGTCACGGAGCTGGTCGGCAAGCAGAACTACACGTTCACGCCGGCCAAGATGAATCCCAACACGAAACCGCCCAGCGAGGAGAAGCCGGCGTCCGTGACCGAGAAGCTCTCCTTGACCATCAAGGGCGACGATTTTGCCCCGGACAGCGAGGGCAACCATACGAAGTTCATGGAAGCGATCTCGAAGGGCGCCTTTTTCAAGGACCAGTTGAGGAAGCCCGATCCTTTCAAGTCGGTGGAACGGGTGCGCAGCCCCGCGGGTGCGGGGGATAGCCAGCGCACCGCAACCTTCAGTTTCGACTGCCAATTCCCCGAGCGGGTGCGTTGACATGGCCAAGCTCACAAAGGAAAAGCGCGACCAGTTGATCGTGGTAGGCCTCGTCACGGTGTTGGTGGCGTTCTGCCTCTGGTACCTGGTGATCAACACGCAGCGAGCCACCTTGGTGGACAACGGCAAGCGGGTCGAGGAGCTGAACAAGAAGTCGGCTGCCGCCAAGGACTTGGCGCGCAAGCGCGAGAAGTACAAAATGGATCTGGAACAGGTCCAGGGTCGCCTGGAGGCGGTCGAAGCGACGATGCTCCCCGTGGGCAACGAGTACGTCACCCTCTTCGAGACGATCAAGGACCGGGTGCGCAGCAGTCAGGTGGAGTTCCTCGGCGACCTTACCCAGCCGACCATCGGGGACACCGAGCTGCTGCCCAAGTTCCCGTACAAGTCGGCCACTTTTGAGGCAACTTTCTACGGATACTACCACGATTTGGGCAAATTCCTGGCCGGCTTGGAGAACGATTACCCTTACATGCGCTTCCAGTTGATGTCGCTGCGGCATCCGGACGTGCTGAATCCGGACAAGCCCGAGCAATTGCGCCTGGAGCTTAAGATCGTGGCGTTGGTGAAGCCGACAACCGCCAAATAGGGACTGTCGAGACATGAGAAACGAGCTTCAAACCAGCGGTGGGGCGGCAGGTGGCGGCCTGGGGGCATCGTTGTTGGCCTGCCTCTTGCTTGGGTTTTCCAGTTGTGGCACCAAACCGCCTCCAGCTCCCGCGACACCCGCCCCCGCCAAGGCGGCGGCGGCCAAGCTGGCGGCCTCCACCAACCAAGTCGTGGCCACCGATCTCTTCGTAGGGGTGTTCGACATGTACGGGAGCCCGGATTTCAAGGGCTCGGACCCCTTCTTCCCCGAATCGGAACGCATCCACCCCCCGCCGCCCAAGCCGAAGGAAGTCGAACCCGATAACAAGGGCAAGGAAGGGAACGTCCCCCTCGTGGTGCCGGACACGGCGCTGGTGCTCAAGGCCATTCTGGGGGCTCCGCCGCGACGGGTGGCCGCGATCAACCGAACTACGTTCGAAGAGGGCGAGGAGGCGGACGTGAAATGCACCCATGGGGTGATCAAGGTTAAGTGTCTCGAGATTCGAGACGATTCCGTAAGAATCCTCGCGGACGGCAAGGAGAAGGAGCTCCGGTTCCGCGAGAGGTGAGACTGACGCAAGGACTGCGTGCGAGCCGCTGACACCCCGGTGTCGGCAAGAAACGACAGCTGACGGAACGCATGCGCGAACAAACGAGGGTTTGACGAGCGCAGAGGCGCGTTGGGTGCCATCCTGGGTGACAGCACGCGGGATGGACCGGACGCAAGAGGCAGACGCTAAGACGTTGAACGGTAGATGGAAATGAAAACACGAATCGCTTTGCTG
>CAYYMW010000448.1:0-5161 GCA_964472515.1 uncultured Verrucomicrobiota bacterium
CCCTCACGGGATTGGCCGTCGCGCGAGGGCGCGCGACGTGGCGCCCGAGGCGGGCGCGCCGCCCGGCCCCCAGCTTTTCCTTGGCAGAAGCGGGGTGGAGGTTTATGAATGCGGCGGTTCTTTGAAAGCGAACGGGCCGATGCCCGTTGAGAATCCACAAACGAAGTCAGGGAACCCCGTGAGAATCGGGGACGGTTGCGCCACTGTGTGCGGCTACGGACTCCCACAGCCACTGGTCGGGCCTTAACAGGCCTCTGGGAAGGCGGGAGCGAGGTTTGAAGCCGGAAGTCAGGATACCGCTTCGGTTGTGCTCGTCACGGTCCCGCTTGCGCGGGGCCGACTTCTCCGTCCAAGAGAAGGATGAGGCCAGCTTCCCGGACCGTTTTCGGGAAAGACACTTGGAATGCCTTCATTCGCCGTCTTGGTCGGAGTCTGAAGGCTTTTTTATTGCCCGGAGCGGCCGCCAGCCGACCCGGGCAGCATCGCCGCCAGCCTCCGCCCTGGTCTCGCAGTTGAGTTGGGGTGACTTGGGCTCAAACCCCGCAGACAGCAACCTACCCGAAACATGAAACGAATCGACAGCGGATGGCGGTGGATGGTGGCGGCCTCGCTCCTGAGTGCCGCCCCCCTGGCAGCAGCAGACCAGATCACGGAAGACTTCGCCAGCGACCCGGCGGCACGGGGCTGGCAGGCCGGCGGCGACACGAACCTCTTCTCATGGAACGCCCAGGCGCAGTGCCTGGACGTGACGTGGGACTCGTCGCGACCGAACAGCTACTTTGCTCATCCCCTCCCCCGGACGCTCTCGCGCGCGGACAGCTTCCGCCTGGGCTTCGATCTCCGCCTGGCGGACATCGTGGGGGGATCGAGTGCTGGCAAACCGTACGCCTTTCAGATTGCGGTGGGCCTGATCCGCCAGGCCGACGCCACGCGCGAGAACTTCTACCGCGGCTCGGGCATGGACTCGCCGAACCTGTTCGAGTTCGACTACTTCCCGGACACGGGCTTCGGCGCCACCGTGGCGCCCACGATCATCTCGGGGCAGATGCAGTTCGCGTCGTCGTTCAACTTTCCCGTGGAATTGACGCCCAACGACCTCTTCCACGTGGAGCTGCGGTTTGACGCCGCGGCCAAGACGCTCAAGACCAGCCTGACGAAGAACGGCGAGGCCTACGGCGACCTCAAGGACGCGGTCCTGGGCGCGAGCTTCGACGATTTCGCGGTCGACCAGTTGGCCGTCTGCAGCTACAGCGAGGCAGGCCAGATGCCCGACTTCGCCGGCTCGGTGCTGGCGCATGGACAGGTGGACAACCTGGCCTTCGAGTTGTTGTCGCCCGCGCCCATCCAGCTCGTGGGCCGCTGGGTGGCTGGACAGTGGCAGGTGGAGTTCGATGGCCTGGCCGGGTGGACCTACGAACTCCAAGCCACCACGAACTTCAAGGAATGGCGGGCGGCCGGAACCCTCACCCCGACAGAAGCGGGCGCCGCGCATATCGTCGATGCGGCTCCCGGGGCGACGCTCGGCTGCTACCGCATCAAAGCCACCCCGCCGCAAGGCTAGCGGCGCGCTCCGCTCGTGAAACGCGCCCCCCACAAATGCGTCACCGCCGGCCTGGATGGCTCTCCGAGTCATCGGCTGGCGGGCTTGGCCTGCCGTGGGCGCGCGTTCACGTTGATCGAGCTGCTCGTGGTGATCGCGATCATCGCCATCCTGGCGGGGCTGCTCCTGCCCGCGTTGCAGCGGGGCAAACTCAGCGCCCAGCGGCTGCGCTGCGTGAGCAACCTCCGGCAGTTGGGCCTGGCCGCCCAGATGTATTGGGATGAGCACGGCGGCCGGGCCTTTGGGTACCGGGGCAACGCCACCAACAACGGCGATATCTACTGGTTCGACTGGCTCGAGCGCGGGGCGGAAGGCGGGCGGGCGTTCGATCCCGCCTGCGGCGCGCTCTACCCGTATCTGGGCGGGCGGGGCGTGGAGGTCTGCCCCAACCTGGGCTACGCCCTGCGTGAGTTCAAACGCAAGGCCACGGGCGCCGCCTACGGCTACGGCTACAACTTGTGCCTGGCGCCGCTGGCGGGGGGGCCGCCGGCGAACGTGCTGCGCCTCACCCAACCGTCGAGCGTGGCCTTCCTGGCCGATGCCGCGCAGGTGAACACCTTCCAGCCGCCCGCCTCTCCCGACCACCCCATGCTCGAAGAGTTCTACTACCTGAGCACCAACGAGCCGACGGTGCATTTCCGGCACTCCGCGCGGGCGAACGCCGTCTTTTGCGACGGCCACGTGGGAGCGGAAAAGGCGCTGCCCGGCTCCTACGATAGCCGGATGCTCCGACACCGGGTGGGGCGGCTCGATCCCAGCCTGCTCATCCCGCAGTAGCCCCGCGCCACCACGGGAGAAGGGTCGCCACCATTTGGCATTCGCAGCGGACGTGCTAAGCTTGCCTCATGGTAACGATTCGTCACACTGACGATCAAGGATCCTTCCCTGCCTGTCTGACCGTCGGTCGAACAGGTTGCGGACGGGGTGTGCGCGTATGCCTTGCATCCTGCGCATGATCGCCCTCGCGGTGGCGCTGGCGGCCCTGGGCGCCTGGTCGTTCACGGGCGCGAACACGGGTTGGACCAAGACCTCGGTGCCGGTCAAAGCCGTGGACGACGTTACCGGACTCGAAAGCATCACTTACGAAAAGCGGTTCGTGCCGGGCGTTGATTTCCTGGGGGCGGCCCTCCTGGCCAGCGGGGTGCTGGCGGGGGCTTCCTTCTGGCGAAAGCGCCCCCCGAGCCCGAACCCCTCATGACCATGAAACGTTTGTTCTGGAATCTCACCCTCACCCTCGCGGCCTCGACCCTGGCCCTGGCCGCACCGCAGACCTTCGACTTCAAAGACCCCAAGGGCGTCAACAACGTGGTCTTCAAGCTCGACGCGCCCCTGGAGGCGATCTCGGGCAGCGCCAACGGCATTACCGGCACCGTCACGTTCGACCCGGGGCATCCCGGCGCCACCCAGGGCAAGATCGTGGTCAGCGCGGCCTCGCTGCACGTGCCCAACCCGATGATGAAGGAACACATGCACAGCGCCGGCTGGATGGATGTGGCGAAGTTCACCGAACTCACCTTCGAGGCGAAGGAATTGAAGAACGTGAAGACGGAGGGCGACACCACCACGGCGGATATCGTCGGCGCGTTCACGGCCCACGGCGTGACCAAGGAACTGACCGTCCCCGCCAAGCTGACTTACCTCAAGGGCAAGCTCGCGGCGCGCACCAACGGCCAGGCGAAGGGCGACCTGCTGGTGATCCGCGCGCACTTCACGATCAGCCGAAAGGACTTCGGCATCAATCCGCAGGCGCCCGAGGACAAGGTTGCGGACAAGATCGAGCTCACGTTGAGCCTGGCCGGGGCTTCCCCTCAGCCGTAAAGCTGCTAGAGTGTCGAGCGCAACGGCAAACCGAATGACGCGCATGAATCCGATTACCCCGCAACAACTGCTGGACGCTCAGAACTGGCGCTACGCCACCAAGACCTTCGATGCCACCCGGAAGATTCCCGCCGATCACTGGTCGGCGCTCGAGGCTTCCCTCGTGCTGTCCGCCTCCTCGTTTGGACTGCAACCGTACCGCTTCCTCGTGGTGCAGGATGCGGCGACCCGCGAGAAGCTGTTGCCTCATTCGTGGAATCAGCGGCAGGTGGTGGACGCCTCGCATTTCGTCGTCTTCGCCAGCCGCACCGGCGTGACGGAGGCGGAGATCGACCAGTTTGTTGCGCTCACCGCCACCGCGCGCGGGACCAAGCCCGAGGCCCTCGCCGGCTATCGCGGCATGATGACCGGCATGCTGCTCGCCGATTCCTTCAAATCGTTCGCCCCGCAATGGGCCGCCCGGCAGGCCTACCTCGCGCTCGGCAACCTCCTCACCAGCGCCGCCTTGCTCGGCATCGACGCCTGCCCCATGGAAGGTTTCTCCGCCGGCGAGTATGACAAGATTCTCAACTTGCCCGCGCAGGGGTTGGGCACGGTGGTCGCGTGCGCGCTGGGATATCGCCACGCCTCGGACAAATACGCCGCGCTGCCCAAGGTCCGCTTCCCGAAGGGTGACTTGATCCAAGTGGTGTGATGTCCGGGGCTGCCTGCCTCAACTCGGACGCAGCCGGCGCAAACCCACCAGGCAGCGTCCCGCGAACAGCCGCGGCCAGCGGGCCAGGAACGCGTCCAACCGCTCAAGCGCGCCCAGCGCCCCGGCGGGATAGAAGGCGGGCCGGCTGAAGCCACCGGAAAGCAGGTAGGCGAAGGCCGGGAACGCCTCGCGATGGCAACACTCCCACCCCGCCAGCCAGGCGGGAGGCCGGTCCCGAAAGAACACCCGGGTCGCATTGCCTTGTGCGGCGTAATACCCCCTCGGGCGACTGGGAGCGGCCACTTCGTCTGGGATGGGCAGGTTCCATCCGAGCGGTTCGGGATGCAGCCAGCCGTAGACCGGCAGGCTGGCCAGACTGACGTACGGCTCGAACAGCACCACCGCCCCACCCGGCGTCAACACCCGCTCCGCTTCGCGAAAGAAGGCACCGGGCGCCGCCAGGTGATGGAACACGTCGAAGAGGATGAGATGCGAGACGGAGCCCTCGGCGAAGGGCAATTCATAGGCGTCGCAGGCCAGGTCGAGCCAAGGATTGGGAAAAAGATCGGTAGCCAAGGCCGTGGGCAGGTGCTGGCGCAGATGGCCAATGCCGCTGCCCAACTCGACTACCCGCCCCGGAACGGCCGGGTCCACCCATCGCAGGATGCGCCGATAGAACCCGGCGTAGATGGCGCGCAGCAACGGCTTCCCCTCCCAAGCGCGCTGGTTGCGCTGGATCTCCACTTGGTGCCGGGACAGCGGTTGCACCCCGCCAGCCTGCCACGTGGGCGTGGGGAAACCAAACCGGAAAGCGTCCGGGGCCAAGGTATTCCGGCGCGATGAGACTTTCGTCCGCCCACGCCCGGCGGCCTAAGATGAGGTTTGGTTATCGGGGCCCGCTGCTTTTCGGGCCCGCCCATCGGGAAGAGGGACCGGAAGCCCCCCTCAACCGGGCAACCCACCATTCTCACAACCACCTAATCCCAAACATCTTAAAAAACGCAAATGCTCTGGGTCTACCGTGAGAATCCTGTTTGCAGAAAAAACTC
>CAYYMW010000449.1:0-5148 GCA_964472515.1 uncultured Verrucomicrobiota bacterium
CTCCTGCGGAGGGCGAGAGGGGGGACCCGGGACAAGCTGTCCCGGGCACCGGACGCGGTGCCGAGCACGGCGGGATGGCGGTTGGGGCGGGGGTGCCGTCTTGGAGTTGGGCGATGGTATTCATACTCCCGGGCGCAGGTTAGGCGCGGGGCCGGGAGTGGTGGCAGGCTTGGGTGGATTCGGTGGACTGGGTTGGCGGAAGCCGTAATACGTAATGGCGTAAAACGTAATGGGGAAAGCCGGGGTTGCGGCGAACCCGGGGGGGGCCGTTGAGATGGTGATCAGGCGTCGCTCCGCGACGCAGGGGGGCATGGCAAGCCCACCGTGGGCTGAAGCGCCACGGCTACCAGCGGTTCGTCGCTCCGCGACGAGGGGGTAGTGTCAGCCTACGGCGGGCGGTATTGCGCACGGCGCGGCTGCGCCGGGCAGCATGGGAGCGGAGAGGAGCCGGGGCAGGATGCCCCGGTCACCAGCAGGCTGGAAGCCTGCGCTACAACAGGCATCTTTGCCGGTGCGGTGGCGAACCACGCAGGGCGGGAGAGGTAGGTGGGGACGGTTTTCCCGGGGTGTTACGCCGGGCTGGCACGCGTCCACGCCGTTGGCACGGTTGAGGGGCGGTCTGGCGGGAGCACGGTTCCGCCCGTTACTTGGCAGTTGTCTCGCTGGCGGGTTCGCGGTATGGTCACGGCAGCATACAACACGCATCGACAGGCCACGCATGATGCCCCATGGACTCGTCGGGGGGGTGCCAAAACCGCCGCCGCCGGGCCGGCAGGATGGGGCCGGCCAGCCGTGGCAAAGAGTGGATGTCCGACTGCCGGAACCGACAACACCTATGAAGCGCCGCATGACAGTGCTGGTGCTCGTTGCCTTGGCAGGCCTTGGCCTTCGAGCTTTCTCTGACCCTGTCCCGATGGAGCGGCTGCAACGCCTGCGCAAGGGGATGACCAAGGCGGAGGTTCAGGCGGCCTTGGGCCCGCCGTCCGAGAAGTACGAACCCGGTCAGTGGACGTACCAACGCCCGCTTGTGTTCGGCTTCGTGAACATCCACTGGCAAGCGGATGGCACTTACGACGGCAACTACAACTATGAACGGTACTGAGTGGCTGCTATGGTGGGGGAGTCCGGTTGTGTTTGCGTGCCCCGAGCCCCATTTGGAATCGAGTAACCTATGATGCTGGCGAGTGGAACAGAGTTGTTTGGCGTCCTCCTGCTCTGCATGTTCGGAGTGGCTGGGGTGAGCGCTCTGATCGCCGCGTTGGAGTTGGCCGCAAAGCCAGGTGGCTCGCTGATCGGCACCTTGGCTGCCGGGTTGGCCTTTGCCTGCTGTTTGGTGCTTGCCGGCATCTTCCTTCCGTTTTTCGTGCGCCCCTACGAGGCTCCGGCATTGGCGTACGCGCTCTTTCTTGGCACGGCGTTGCTCGTGACCGGAGGGCTGTTTGCCAAGCATCTGAGGCGCTTGCGGGCCGGGCGTCGAGATCGCCCTTGAGGAGGCAATCGGGCCACGCCGCGATGCCCCCCGATTGCAGGACCGTGCTTATCGCGAAGCTCAGAGGCAGCGACAATCCCCGCCGCAACTGCCCGCGAAGGAAGGAGCGGCTGGACAGTAAACTTGCGAGCTAGGATGACAGAACGGAAGTCACAACCTTGCTGGGCGGATTTGCACGCATGGGATCTGAGGCGCGGCGGATGCCGTGGTAAGAGTGCGCCCCTCAGAAAGCGATGAGGAACCGCCCTCTTGACGCCAATCGTTCGCCCACCTATAGGATAGACGCCATCCGCGCACGCCATGCAAGAGGCGATCATCAACACGCTCGGCATTCTGCTCTACACGAGCGGCCTGCTTGTCTGGCCGATCTGCCTCTTTGCCTGGCGTAAGACCGGGCACCGGACGAGGGCGTTGCGTCGTGTGTTCATCGCCGAAGTTGTTACCCTGCTCGTGCTGATAGGCTTCTGCGCATTCTCACGGGGCATGCTCGAACACCAATACTACTGGCTGATTCTGATGATTATCGCGAACCTCGTTTTCACGCTTTTGGCGTTAGGAGCGGCCAGTTGGGACTACCACGCAGAAGGCCTCACAGCCCCAGAATAGCTCAAGCCGCTGCACTCGCCCCTCGTCCATTGCCGCCTCCACGCAGGCACAGCGGTGGACGAGATACTGCTCGCCCCGCCGGGTAGTCTATCCCACCGTCCGAGCAGTGAAAGAGGGGGCCTACCAGATGCGCGCCGCGCTGAAATTTACGAAGCGGCCGGACCGAATGCAGCAGGGCAAGGCGGGGATGGCGTTCGCTCGATCCTCATGTGCCTTAGCTGGTTCTACGGCCCGAGTCATTTGTCGGTGAGGGAATTGCTTGGAAGCGGCTGATGGCCAAGTTCCGGTCATCCAGTGGAGTTGGGGGGGGCGTCATGCGTCCCTTGCAGTATGGTGGGCACGACAGGGGTCGAACCTGCACGGATTTCTCCATTGGATCCTAAGTCCAACGCGTCTGCCAATTCCGCCACGCGCCCATCATTGATTGCCAAGTGCTTACAGTTGGCCGGTATCCGGAGCCGGTCTGGCCTGCACCACCCATTGCGACACCGTCTCCCGAATCACGCCACGGCAACATCTGGCTGCCACCATTCATACCCCAAGGCTTCGGGCGACCGCAAGCGTCTCATGGGGCAAATCCGGGATGTAACGCTGACTCTGCAAGTGACTCCGCTGCCTTGGGCTGAGCTACAACCAAGACTCAGCGCTGCTAAGTGTAATACGTTAATGGATATGCATTTACGAACGTGTCAACGACCGAGAAACGATGACCTTTGCATCGGCGGATCAAGGGCGTATGCTGAACGGATTATCGACTTGCGCAGGGCCGATGGGTAAGGGTGTCATTCGAATTGGTGGTGCGAGGGTTCACAATCTGAAGAACCTGTCGCTGGAGATTCCGCGTGACCGGTTGGTGGTGGTGACCGGTCCGAGCGGGTCCGGCAAGTCGTCGCTGGCGTTCGATACCATCTTTGCCGAGGGACAGCGCAAGTACGTGGAGTCGCTTTCGGCGTACGCGCGGCAGTTCCTGGATTTGATGGAGAAGCCGGAGGTCGATTTCATCGAGGGATTGTCCCCCGCCATTGCCATCGAACAGCGCACCTCCGGCGCCAACCCGCGGTCGCTGATCGCCACGACCACGGAGATCTATGATCATCTCCGGCTCCTGTACGCGCACGTGGGCAAGCCGCACTGCCCGGAGTCGGGGCAGCCCATGACCTCGCGGACCGCGAGCGAAATCGTGGATGCGGTGCTGGCGATGCCGGCCAAGACGCGAATCCTGGTGCTGGCCCCAGTGGTCCAGGATCAGCGGGGCGAGTTTAGGGATGTGTTCGAACGCCTTGCCCGGGAGGGTTTCGTGAGAGCGCGGGTGGACGGCGAGGTGGTGGAGTTGGGCGGGGAGCAACGCGTGCGGTTGGACGCCAAGCAGCGTCACACGATCGAGGTCGTGGTGGACCGCCTGGTGATCGACCCATCGGCCAGGGTGCGCCTGAGCGATTCGGTGGAAACCGCGCTGAAGTGGGGTGAGGGTCGGCTGCGGCTGGCCTACCAGGCACCGTCGGCGTCGGCTTCCGCGCCGTGGCAGGAAGCCCTCCACTCGACGCGACTGTTCAGCCCGGCAACCGGCTTGAGCTACGAACGGCCCACGCCCAAGCATTTTTCGTTCAACTCGCCGCAAGGGGCTTGTGCCACCTGCCATGGCTTGGGGCAGAAGTTCGTGTTCGACGAGACGCTGGTGGTGCCCGATCCCGACAAGACGCTCGACCAGGGGGCCATTCTCGCCTGGAGGCGCGGGGGCAAGCGGATGGTGGTGTACTACAAGAGCATGCTGCGCGGGGTGGCGGCGCATTATGGTCAGAGCCTGGAGGTGGCGTTCAAGAACCTGCCGGCCGACTTCCGCCGCGCCCTGATGTGGGGTTCGGGCACCGATGAAGTGTCCTTCGACTTCTGGCGGGCAGGCAAACTGAGCCGGATGAAACGGCCCTTCGAGGGGGTGATTCCCAACCTCCAACGGCTGTACCAGGAGAGTGAGAGCGAGTTCACGCGCAACCGCCTGAAGGCGTTCATGACGCTGCAGCCGTGCGACGCTTGCGGCGGCCGCCGGCTCAAGCCGGAGATCCTCTCCGTGACGCTGGCCGCCCGGCCCGAGGCGGGCGAGGTCCTGCCCGAGACATGGCTCAAGGGACTGTCGATCATGGACCTGTGCGCGCTTTCGGTGGACGACGGCGACCGTTTCCTGAGCCGCCTGAGTCTGAGCGACTTCGAGCGCAAGGTGGCCCAGGACATTGTGCAGGAGGTCCGGGCCCGGCTCGGGTTCCTGCGCAATGTGGGTTTGGGTTATCTGACGCTGAACCGCGAGAGCGGCACGCTGAGCGGCGGCGAAGCGCAGCGCATCCGGCTCGCAACGCAGATCGGGGCCGGCTTGGTGGGGGTGCTCTACATTCTCGATGAGCCGAGCATCGGCCTCCACCAGCGCGACAACGAGCAGTTGCTGCGCACCCTCGAGGGGCTGCGCGATCTGGGCAACTCCGTGATTGTGGTCGAGCATGACGAGGAGACCATCCGGCGCGCGGATTACGTGCTCGATCTCGGTCCTGGGGCGGGTACCCACGGCGGCGAACTGGTGGCCGCCGGCACCCTGGCCGAAGTGCTGGCCACACCCCGGTCGGTGACCGGCCGTTACATGTCGGGCGAATTGACCATCCCGGTGCCGCGCAAGCGGATTCACCCGGTCGGCGAGCGGGGCTGGCTGGAGGTGGTCGAAGCGAGGGAGAACAACCTCAAAGGGGTGTCGGTGCGCTTTCCGCTCGGCACGCTGACGTGTGTCACCGGCGTCAGTGGGTCGGGCAAGAGCACGTTGGTGGACGACATTCTGCGGCGTGCCCTGGCGCGGCGGTTGTATGGCGCCACGGATCGCCCGGGCGCGCACGCCGGGCTGAACGGCATCGAGTTTCTCAGCAAGATGGTGGTGGTCGACCAGTCGCCCATCGGTCGGACGCCCCGGAGCAACCCCGCCACCTATACCGGTATTTTCAACCAGATCCGGGACCTCTTTGCCCGGCTGCCGGCGGCCAAAGTGCGCGGTTACGAGGCGGGGAGGTTCAGTTTCAATG
>CAYYMW010000450.1:0-5143 GCA_964472515.1 uncultured Verrucomicrobiota bacterium
AAGGGGACATTTTTATCGAGTTCAATAGGGGACATTCTCACGGAGTTCCGACAGGCGCTGCTTGAGGATTGCCGCGCTCTGAGTGTTGCGTTAGCGTCCCGCCATGAGCGCGAGGCAACACGTCTTCAACCGGTTGGGCATCCGCCAGTTTCGCCGGCTGCGCGAGGTGGAGGTGGAGGTCCGGCCCCTGACGGTCTTGATCGGCGCCAACGGGGCGGGCAAGACCTCGTTCCTGGACGTCTGGGCGCTATTGGCGGAATCCGCAGCCGGGCGGTTGCAGGAGTACCTTTCGGCCCGCGGCGGACTGGCTGAGGTGCTCACGCGCGCCAAGGCGGACGCCGCCAACGATGAACCGCTGCCGTTGCGGTTGGAGTTGTCTATGACGGTTCCGCAGTACGAGCCGCTCAGTTATCAACTGAGCCTTTCGCCCAGCGGGAACGGTTACCAGATCGGTGAGGAGGAACTGGCGCAGCCGACGTCAGGTCCGCGGCCTTTCATGCATCTCCACTGCCATGGGCGCGACATCCAGTACTTTGACCGCGCCGCCAGGCAAGCAGTTCGCCCCACTTGGGAGCACTCGCCCCTCGAAACCTCCCTGGCGCAGGTCCCGAAGATGTTCAAGGAGCCGGAACTATTCCGCAAGCAGGCAGCCTCCTCCACTTACTACGGGCCGCTGAACGTGAGCCCGCAGGCGCCGGTACGCCTGCCGCAGCCGATGCGCCCGGCCGACCTGCCCGGTCGGAATGGCGAGGATCTGGTTTCCTGCCTGTTCTCGTTGAGAGAGGGCGATCGCGACCGCTTTGAGATGGTGGAAGACTCGTTACACGCGGCCTTCCCGGACTTCGAACGGCTCGACTTTCCGCCGGTGGCCGCCGGGGTGTTGTCGATGACGTGGCGGGACAAGCACTTCCGTCGTCCGATGTACATGCACCAACTTTCCGAGGGCACGCTCCGCTATCTGTGGCTGACGACGTTATTGTCGGCCGCCAAGCTGCCGGCGGTCACATTGATCGACGAGCCTGAGGTCAGCCTGCACCCGGAGCTGCTTTCGCACCTGGCGGAGTTAATGCGGGAGGCGGCCCGGAGCACCCAGTTGATCGTGGCCACGCATTCCGACCGTTTGGTCCGGTTTCTTGAGCCCAAGGAGGTCCTCGTCTGCGACGTCGAGGCTGGCGACGCCCGGCTGCGGTGGGCCGATGATCTGGACTTGGACCACTGGCTCAAGGACTACACGCTGGACCAGGTGTGGCAGATGGGCCAACTGGGAGGACGCGCCCAGTGAAGATCGCGATGCTGGTCGAAGGGAAGACCGAAACGGCCTTCAAACCGGTGTTGCTCGCCTTTCTCCAATCCCGGCTGGCGGGTCGCCTGCCGAAGCTGCACTTCATGCCCTACCACGGCCGCATCCCCAAGGAGGACAAGTTGCGCCGGGTGGTGGAGAATCTCCTGACTGGACGCGATCGGGCGGATGCAGTAATCGCCCTGACCGACGTCTACACCGGGGCCGCGGACTTCCAGGACGCGGAGGACGCCAAGAGCAAGATGCGGCAGTGGGTGGGAACCCAACCCCATTTCCATCCTCACGTGGCGTTGCACGATTTCGAAGCGTGGCTGCTGCCCTACTGGTCTGACATTCAGGCGCTGGCGGGACGCAAGGCGAGTTCCCCGGGAGCGCATCCCGTGAAGATCAACCACTCCCGTCCGCCGGCCCATCGGCTACAGGCGTTGTTCGAAGCGGGAAGCACGCGCAAGAGCTACAGCAAACCTCGCGACGCCTTGCGCATCCTGAAGGACCAGGACTTGAGTGTGGCCATAGAAGCCTGCCCGGAGCTGAAACTGCTGGTCAACCGGATCATCGGGCTGGCGGGGGGCAGCCCGATAGCCTGACGGTCTTAGGCTCGACATCTGCGCGGCAGATGGAACTGCCGCGCAACGGAACCAGCCCTGCTCGTGTGCCGCGAGCGGCCTACTCGGCCTTCTTCCCGTTCACCACGACATCGAGGCCCTGCAGCGTGTCGTTCCGTTGGAAGGCGACCTGGGTGTCCGCCGGGGCGGAGTACTGCACCTCCAGGCGGTTGTCGGTGCGCTTCCAGGACACATTCACCGGCCCTTTGATGGTGGCCACGGTGCCGCGCGCCCAGGTGAGGCCGTTCAGGCGCGGGCTGAGCGTGAAGGCCGCGCCCGCGGGGGCGGTCGCCTTGACGCCCAGGATGCTCCGGTTGAGGAAATACACCGGCGCGGAGGACCACGCATGGCAATGACTCCGCGTGGGGAACCCGCCCGATCCGGTGGTGCCGGTGGGGAAGCTCTCCCAGACGGTGGTCGCGCCGCTTTCCACCATGGGCAGGTAATTCTGATAGGTCTGGCGCACGATCTCGTCCTCCATGCCCAGCTTCTCCAGCGCCTCGTAAAGATAGAGCATGGCGAAAGGCGAGCCGATGCGGACCATCTTCTCGGGCGGGTTGGTCAGGTGCGCCTTCAAGGGGGCGCGGTTCTTCTCCTCGGCGATATCGTAGAGGAGCGAGAGGAAGCACGTGTGCTGGCAGGTGGAGGGGCTGATCGAGCCGTCGCCCCGGATGCTGTCCGGGTAGGCCTGCTTCTCCGGGTTGTAGAGCTGGTTCACGCCCGCGATGACCCGGGCGCGCAGGCCCTGCAACCAGGCCACGTGGGTGTTGTCTTGCAGCACGTCGGCTTCCTTCAGGGCGGCGTCGATCGCGCCGACGAGAAACATCGAGTTGTGGAGCACGGTCTTCTGGCCCTGGTCGATGCCGCTCCAGTCGAACAGATTCCAAAACGACGCGCTGAACAGGCCCTGGTCGTTCACATACTGCTCGGAGCCCTTCAGGTTGCGGATGACCGCCGGGTAGATCTGGCGCAGGAACTCCTGGTCGCCCGTGTACCAGTAGTGGTCCCAAGTGGAGATGCCCCAGAGGAAGCTCCAAGCCGGCAGGATGCAATCCCAGCCCGACGGCACCTGGCAGCCGGCGATGGGGTAGTGGTCCAGCGACTGCGCGGTCAGCTTGATGCAGCGGCGGGCGAGGTCGGCCGCGCCGAACACCGGGTAGGCCAGGAGCGATTCGTTGCGGGCGTCGCCCACCCAGTGGGTTTGCTCGTAGAGCGGGCAATCGGTGAAGGAATCCTCCATGCAGAGCTTCAGCGTGCGGGCCGAGATCTCCCAGATCTTGTCGAGCCGGGTGTCGCTGCACGCGAAACCGCCGGTGTACGCCACGGGGTAGGTGGACTCGATCAACTGGAACTTCCGGATCGCCACCGGCGCGCTCTGGTTCCGCAGCGTCAGGAACAGGTAGCGGCCGGAGCGGCGCTTGAGCGAGGTGAACCGGTTGGCCCCTTCGCGCGTGATGAACCGCATCCCGTTGCGGTTGCCGTACGAGTGCTGGATGCGGCCGTCCGGCGCGATGTACTCGACCCCGAAGATGTCCACCGTCACCCCGGCGGGGGCGGTCAGGCCCAGGTCGTAGTAGCCGCAATTCTGTTCGCCGAGGTCGTAGAGGAGTTCCACGGCTCCGTCAGCAACGGGTTGCACCACCGTCACCTCCGCGTTGTCGTGCATCAGGGCGGACGGGTTCTGGACCTGCTTGGCGCCGTCGCGCACGACCTGCCGTCCCATGAACTGCCACGCGCTGTCCTGCACGAACATCGTCTCGGAGGCCATCAACTCCGCCCGCAGCTTGAGCTTCTGCTCGAAGGTGGTGGTGTTGCTGACGGTGGTCAGCAAGGTGTCGTGCTCCGTGGTGTAGCGCGAGATGATCGAGGCGATGCGCGGGTCCTCGCCGCGAAACTCGATCCAACGGAGGTCGTTCGTCGCAAAGGCGTACTCGGGGAACCTCAGGAAGCACCAGGGGTTCTCGTGCCCGACGCTGAGCGGATTCTGGAGCCTGGGTGGCGTGGCGCCCGCGAACCGAAGCGATTTCTCCTTGTCGTGGCTGCACACATCCCGCACGAACGCCAGGACCAAGTGCCGGCCCGGGGTGAGTTGGAAACGCCCGTCGTCGCGGCGCTGGCCGTCGATGGCCACCTTGAACCCCTCGTTCTGCACCACCACCGTCTGCTCACGGTCGAGCTCCAGCACCGTGGCCATGCCGCAGGCCCCGCTGGCCGAGTGGTTCGCCTCGGTGATGCCCGGGTTCACCAGGCGCACCGCCGGGAGGCAGAAGTTGAGGGCGTCGTTACGGACAATCTGCGCGCCGAGGAAGGCCTTCGGGGCAAAGGGTTGGCGGCTGAGCAGGGCGGAATCGCGCGGTTGCAGGTCCTTCCACGGGCCTTGATCCACCGCAAAGAGCACCTTGGCGTTCACGAACTTCTCCCCGCCCGCCAGCCGGGCGTCGTACCATTCCGCCGGCTCCATCTGGATGCTGACCTTGGGGGTGTTCACCCGCCAGGCCTTGGCCACCGCCGTCTTCCACACGGCGTCGGTCACGATGCTGGTGATGCGGCCGTCGGCGCCCTGCACGTCGAGCTGGGCGAGCAGGCCCGCCTGCTGCGGCAGCCGGTGAAAATCGCCCACGCCGTAATAACGGGCGATGACCTCGATCTCATTGGCGCCTTCCTTCAGGTACGTCGAGACGTCCAGTTGGTCGTATTGGTAATGCTCCGGGTAACAGCGGGCCGGGCCGTCGTTGACCCACTGGCCGTTCACGCTCACCCGGTAGAAGCAGTCCGCAGTGATTCGCAACACGGCCGGGCCGGGCTGCTTCAGCTTGAACTGCCGCTGGGCGAAGATGGTCTGGTTGTAGGCATGGACATCGCTCTCCGGCGACCAGATCCACTTGGCGCTCAACGGCGGCAACGCCATGGCCGCGGCGGGGTTGGCGGCCCGCAGGGCGACGGCCGACAACAACCCGGCCACCGCGACGACAACAGCGCAGGCCCGGATCAGACGAAGGCTCTGCGAACCAAGGGAAAGCGTTCGTTGCATGGGCCGATTATGGGTCGCGCCACGGGCGGGCGTCCAGCGCCAAACGGGGCGGCGCAGCACCGTCGCGGCGCGACGAACCGTCGGTAGCCGTGCGGCGTCAGTCCACGGTCGGCTTGTCCCTTCCCCCCGCGTCGCGGCGCGGCGACTGGCCGGCTATAGGGGTAGGGAGAGCGGAGGTCCGCTCCCCCTCCCTCCGAACTGGACAGG
>CAYYMW010000451.1:0-5105 GCA_964472515.1 uncultured Verrucomicrobiota bacterium
GAACCCGCCTTGGACTCCTGGGGGGTGGAGAACCCTGAAGCGCTGGGCCAATGGACCCGGGGCGCCTTGGAACGGTTTCGGCGGGTGGGGGATCAACTGCAGGCGGGCCGGGTGGTCCACTTCGAGGTGATCGACGGTGCGCATCGAATTTCGGTAGAGGTGCGGCCGGAGGGTTGCCTGCTGGTGGGTTTCAAGCGGACCCTCGTGCCTGAGCAGGCGCGCGAAACCATGAAACTGATCCTGTCCAAATGGGCTTCCTAGACTTCTTCTCCAAGCCCGCCGGAGGCGCCAGACCAGTGACGCTGCCCAACGGCAGCTTCACCATCGGTTCCACCGGAGCCATCGTTTCCTCCACGCTGCCCAGCGACTTTCCAAAGCCGCTGATGCTGGAAATCGCCGAGGCGGTCAGCGCCACCTTCCAGGAGGCGGGCGCCGCCCAACTCGCCCTGTCCGAGTTCTCCGCCGTCTACAGCGGCTTTCGCATCACCGCCCGCGCCATGCGCGGGGGGGCGATGGTGTATCTCTCCACCCGGAACCTGAACCTGAAGTAATCTGCGCCCCTCATGAGCACCGACCGCAAGCGCCTCGAACAAGTCATTCAGCGTCTGGAGCACTACGTTGAATGCTGGAAGCAATTCAACCACTACTTCGGACTCGCCCGCTCCAAGCAGTTCAGCCAGGAGGATGAGGAGCAGTTTCTCGAAACCAAGAGCGTCATCACCCAGGAACTGGAGATGATCATCGCCGACGTATCCGGCAACCTTCCCGCCAAGGAGGAGATTCACGCCCTCCTCTCCGATGCCCCCTCGATTCGCTTCCTGAGCGACCTCAACGAAGGCGGTCTCAAGTCGCTCGAAAGCCAGTGGCACAAGCTCTACATCACCTGGCAGGCCGTGCTGGGGCAACTCAAGGCTCAGCACAAGCAGATGGAGAACAAGGGCTGGTCGTTGTTCGGCCGCCGGAAGTAGCGGAGATCGGCGTCACCGCCAGCGCAGCGCCCCGAGGACGTGAATGAAGTCGTCGGTCCAGGGCTGGCGGCCGGGTTGCGGCGGAACCACCCTCCAACCCGGACGTTCCAGGATGGGCGCCACCAGCGCGGGGTCTTTCGCGAGCACAACCCAGTGGGAGGGCTCCAGCCCATCCGTTGCCTGTTCTTCCGACACTTCCCCGAGAAACCTGCCCGCGCACGTCAGTCCCAAGTCACCCGCAATCGCCGCCACGACCGGCTCAAGTTCGAGGCTGCGGTTGGAGATGTGGAACACCAGGACCCCCCCCGGTTTGATCCGGCTCAGATAGAGCTGCACCGCTTCCCGGGTAAGCAGATGGGTAGGGATGGCGTCCGAGCTGAAGGCATCGAGGATCAGAACGTCGTGCGCTTGCGGGGCCGCCGCCTGCAACCGCAGACGGGCATCCCCCATCACCAGCGATAGCCGCCCACGACAACAGGCCGAGGTGTAGGTAAACAACTTGGGATCGCGGGCGATCCGCGCCACCGCCGGGTCGATTTCGTAGATGGTCCAGTCCTCGCCAGGCTGGGAGTAGGCCAGCAAACCACCGGCGCCGAGGCCGATAATCCCCACGTTTCGGCGCTCGGGCCGGGTGTGCATGAGGCCGAAGACATCCCCCACGGGTCCCAGGCGGTGGTAATAGCCCACCGGTTCGCATTGGCGGGCGGGATCGACCCGCTGGCGGCCGTGGAGCGTGTTGCCATGCAGGATGCGGTGGAAGGAGCCGGTGGGATCGAGCGTGACCCGCGAAATGCCGAAGAAGTTGCGCTCGCGGTAGAGGGTTCGGCCGTGGGAATCCGGCAGCAACGACCCCAGGAGCAGCAAGCCCAGCACGGCCAACCCAAACCGCCACGCGCGCTCGGACCAGAAGTAGACTACCAGGACCGCCAGCCCGAAGAGCAGCACCTCCGCCCAGCGCATGGAGCCGCCGGACCACCGGTGCCATCCCAGCCACCCCAAGCCCACCGTGATGCCGAGCGCCAGCGGCAGCAGGCCGTCGGTCGCGCGAAACCGGCGCTCGCTGCGGCCCCATCCCAAACCAGCCAGACAAGCCAGAACCAAGCTCAACGGATACTCGAAAGCCTGCCGGAAAAGCAGCGGCGCGGCCAGCACGGTAAAGCCGCTGGCCAGCACCCCCCCGACCGAAATCAGCAGGTAATATTCGGTCAGATGAACCGGCGCGGGGCGCAACGCCGCCAGGCGTCCGTGGCACACCAGCGCCAGCAGCAGGAAGACCCCCAGATGCACCAGCACCAGCACCAACAGCGGCTCGGTGGCTTTGATCAACATCAGAAAGGCGATGGCCACCACCCCGGCGGGCGCCGCCCGCTCGGCGCGCTTCCCCCAGCCCGCTCCCGCTCGCGAAAAGGCCACCATGAAGGTGACCAGATAGACCGCGAGCGGCACCACCCAAAGCAGCGGCAGGGGCGCGATGTCCGTCGAGAGAAAGGTGGTCACTCCCATGAGCAGGCTGGCCGGCACGAACGCCAGCAACATCCATTGGACGCGCAAACGCCCGTTCACGACCGACGCCGCCTCGGCGGGCTCCGCTGCCCGTGCCGTCGCCGGCGAGCCGGCCGAGACGGGTTTCGGCAAGCCCCGGCTGGCCCGCCAAACCCAGACCCCACAGGCGACGATCAGCGCGCCCCAAACCCCGTAGAGCACCGTCCAAGCCGAGCTCTGCCGGGCCAGCCGCAGCCAGGGCTCGACGAGCAGGGGATACGCCAGGAGACCAGCCAGGCTGCCCGCATTACTGGCGACATACAGGAAATAGGGATCCTGGGCGCGCGCGTGGCCGCTCAACGAGAACCAGCGTTGCACCAGCGGGCCCGTCATGGAAAGGGCCAGAAAGGGCAATCCCACCAACGCGGCCAACCCAAGCGTCACCACCCATACCGGCGGTCCCTGAACCTCCAATGCCTTGCCCGCCAAGCCGCCCAGCCCCAAGGGCAACGCCGCCAAGCCCGCACAGCACAACGCGGTCTGGACCCCCAATTGACCCAGGGAGCGCAGCCGTGTCGTCGCCCAGTGCGCGCAAGCATAGCCGGCCAGCAACACCGCCTGGAAGAAGAACAGACAGGTGTTCCAGACCGAGGGCGACCCGCCCAGACGAGGCAGCAGCAGCCGTCCCACGAGCGGCTCGACGAGAAACAACAACGCCGCACCCAGGAAGACCGTTCCACCGAACAGGAGCAGGCACGCCAGCCCGCCTGTGCCTTGAGGCGGGGACGCTCCCCTCCCCTGCCCCTCCGGGGTGGGAGAGGTCGGCCACTGCTGGACGGACGAGTTATCCATGACACAATCCTGCGATTCACCGCTGGCCAAGGTCGTGGCGTGCGATCATAATGCAACCCGTGCCTGGTTCAAAGGGAAACCCGTCCGCCACGCACGGCGGAGCGCCGCCGGCCGCCAGTCCGGCATGCACCTGAACTGTCGCCATGTCGATCCAACCCAATCGTCGTCACTTCCTCGCCACCGGACTCGCCGCCACCATGGGAATGGCCCTGCCCGCCGAAGCCCTGGCAGCCTCCAAGAAGAAGCAGGCCAACCGCATCAGTCTGGCCATCTCGACCTACTCCTATTGGCACTTCCGTCCTCCCCGGATCACCATTGAAACCGTCATCGACAAGGCGGCGGAAATCGGGGTGCAGGGGGTCGATGTATTGCACCAGCAAATGGACAGCGAGGAACCGGCCTACTTGCGAAAGCTCAAGCAACGCGCCTTCTTCAACGGCATGTCCCTGATGTGCCTCTCCATCCACCAGAATTTCGTCAGCCCCGACCCAGCCGTCCGGCAGAAGAACATCGACCACACGGTTCGCTGCCTCCAGTTGGCGCACGAGATGGGTATTCCCGTGATCCGGCTCAACTCCGGGCGCTGGCGGACGGTCGAGTCGTTCGATCGTCTCATGGAATTGCGTGGCGAGGAGCCCGCCATCCCGGGCTACAAGGAGGACGATGCGTTTGCCTGGTGCATCGAGTGCATCGAGAAGTGCCTGCCCAAAGCCGAGGAGTACGGGGTGACGATGGCGCTCGAGAACCACTGGGGCCTCACCCGCAATCCCGAAGGCGTCCTGCGCATCTTGAACGCGATCCCGTCGCCCTGGCTGGGGGCCTTGAGCGACACCGGCAACTTCCTGGAAAACCCCTACGAGAAGCTCCAGAAGATGGCGCCCAAGACCGTCTTCATCCAAGCCAAGACCTACTTCGGAGGCGGTGAGTGGTACACCTTGGACCTGGACTACAAGCGGATCGCCCAGATCTTCGCCGCGGTCAACTATCGGGGCTACGTCTCGCTGGAATTCGAGGGCAAGGAACATCCCGACGTCGCGGTGCCGAAGAGCATCAGCATGCTGCGTAAAGCCTTCGGCATACCGGCCTGACGGTCGATGGCCCCCACCGGCCATGCCCCAACTCCCCTCCGGGCGCCGCTCCAGGGCGCCCAGGTGGTAGTCACCCAACGGACGGATCTCGCCCGGCCCCTGGTTTCCCTGCTGCAGCAGGCGGGTGCGCGCGTGCTGGAAATACCCGCGAGTCGGTTCCGTCCGCCGTTGGATCCGGCGCCCATGCAAGCGGCCATTGAACAGCTGGCCGCTTTCGATTGGGTGATCCTCAGCAACCCCTGTGGAGCGGAGTTCTTTCTGGAGGCCCTGCACCGGCTTGGCCGGGGTCTCGCCGAACTGCGGGCTCGCCGGCTGGCCACCTGCGGCCCGTTGACCGCCGGGCGTTTGCAGGCGCAAGGACTCCATCCCGTCGCGATCGCGGCGGACCACAAGACCCCGCTGATCCTCGACGCGCTCGCCGCCGCAGGCGGAGTGGCCGGACAGCGGGTGCTCCTGCTGCGGGGAGAGGACACCCTGCCCGACTTGGCGGACGCCCTGCAAAGCGAGGGAGCAGAGGTTGAAAACGTGGCCTGTTTCGGCACGGAACCTGAAACCCTTGACGCGTTGGGCCACGGCGCCCGGTTGCGGAAAACCGGGGCGGACTGGATTCTCTTTGCCAGTGGTCTGGCCATCGGGCATTTCCATCTCCGCTTCGATTTGCCGAAGTTGCGCGCCCGGTTTCCGGCGATGCGCTTCGGTCTGGCCAGCCCATCCC
>CAYYMW010000452.1:0-5098 GCA_964472515.1 uncultured Verrucomicrobiota bacterium
GACTACAGCAATAGCGGGTTCATTGCGCTCATCGCCGAAACCTATGCGGCCGCAGCGAAGACCGCAGGTCTCGCTGTGGAGGATCTGGCCCGGCCCGAAACCCTTGCGTTTGTCCGGGACATCGAGGGCGCCATCGTGCATTACGGAGCCTCCACTGGGTTCTTCGGCAAACGGATGTTCGCCAACGGCCCGGACTTCCTGAGCGCGGCGGTGCTCTACGAGAACATGGTCATCGAGTCCGCCTCTTCCCAATACAAGCTCCCCTTCCCAGTGGTGGCGGTCTATCCCAAGGAAGGCACCTTCTGGAGCGACCATCCCGCCGGGGTGGTGCAGGCGGATTGGGTGACCGCCGAGCACCGCGAAGCGGGCAGGCTCTACCTCAAGTACTTGCTCGCCAAGCCGCAGCAGGAGCGCGCCCTGGCCTACGGGTTCCGGCCCGGACTGGTTGAAATCCCGCTCACCGCTCCGGTGGACGCCGCCCATGGCGTCGATCCTCGGGAACCCAAGACCACCCTCGAAGTGCCCTCCCCGGCCGTGCTCAAGGCCTTCAAGGGTTTCTGGGAACAAACCAAGAAGCGATCGAACGTCGTGCTGGTTTTCGACACCTCAGGGAGCATGAAGGAGGAGGATCGTTTGGGGAATGCCCGGAGGGGCGCCCTGCAAATGCTTAAGGTCCTTGGGGATGAGGATTACTTCGGGTTGCTGCCTTTCAACAACCAGATATCCTGGGCTTTCAAGTCGACCAAACTCGCCCAGGACCGGGCCCGGGCGGAGCGCACGCTCGGCGGCCTGTGGGCCAACGGCGGCACCGCCCTCTACGACGCAATCATTGCCGCCCATCAAGAACTGAGCACCAACGCCATTCCCGGCAAGATTTCCGCGATCGTCGTACTCACGGACGGTCAAGACACCTCCAGCCGGCAGAAGCTCCCCCAACTCCTGGAGCAGATCAAATTCGACAGCGAGCGCACCAGCGTCCGCATTTTCACCATCGCCTACGGCAAGGACGCGAACCGCAAAGTGCTCCAGGACATCAGCGAGGCGACCAAGGCCAAGAGCTACGGAGGCACCACCGGCAATATCGAGACGGTCTTCCGGGACATCTCCACTTTCTTCTGAACCCGATTCCACCACCATCCTCATGACTACTCGTGGCAAAGCAGTACTCACGTTCCTCATCCTGGGACTGTTTGCCTTCAGCGCTTGGAAATGGTGGGAGCGCCTGGCGCCGCGTCCCGCACCGCCGGTCTCGGCAACGACCCCTGCGGTGTCCGACGGCAACCGCGGGCCGGCCAACCCCGCGCGCGCTGCGGTACCCGCCCCGGACACGAGCGCCGCCGCCCCCCCGGCAGAGGCCGGGACGCCTCCCGCAGGGGAGGCGGTGACCCTCGGTCTGGCCTACGGCACCGAGAAGCAGCGCTGGATGGAGTGGGCGGTCGTGGAGTTCGCCAAGACCCCCGCCGGACGGTCGGTCCGGGTTGAACTCATTCCACTCGGCTCCCTGGAAGCGGCCCAAGCCGTGCTCTCCGGTGACCGACGCATCCATGTCTGGTCGCCTGCCAGCTCACTCTACGCCGACAACTTCATCCAAGACTTCGAACTGAAGCACAACCGCAAGCCGATCCTTCATGAGGAACGGCTGGCTCTGACGCCGATGGTCTTCGTGACCTGGAAGGAGCGGGCTGACGCCTTTGCCGTCAAGTACACCAACCTGAACTTCACCACGCTCTCCGCCGCTTTGCGCGAGAAGGGCGGTTGGGCCTCCCTTGCCCAGAAACCCGAGTGGGGTTTCTTCAAGTTCGCGCACACCCATCCCAACCTCTCGAACAGCGGCCTGATGACCTTGGTGCTCATGGGTTATGACTATCACAACAAGGAACGCGCTTTGGGGCTGGCCGAGATCACGGACCCCGGCTTTCAGACCTGGTTGGTGGACCTTGAAAATGCGGTAGTCGGCTTCCCCAACAGCACCGGCAATATGATGAAGGAGATGGTCCTCAAAGGCCCGTCCACCTACGACGCCGTCATGGTCTACGAGAGTGTGGCCATTGACTTCCTCCAGAACGCCGAAGGCCGCTGGGGGCAGCTTCAAATCACTTATCCGGCGAAGAACCTGTGGAGCGAAAACCCCTTCTACATTCTCGATGTGCCATGGTCGGATCGCAAGCAGCGGCAGGCGGCCGAGGCTTTGCTTGGCTTTCTCATGCAGGAAGATTCCCAACTCGTGGCTCTCCGCCACGGTTTCAGGCCGGGCAATCCCAAAGTCGGCATTCTGTCTCCGGATAGCCCGTTCAGCCGATATCAGAAGTACGGGCTCAGGGTGGAACTTCCCTCCGTCTGTGAAGCCCCGAAGGCCGAGGTCATCCACAACCTGCTGGTCGGTTGGAACAACACGGTGCGCCGCCGCTGAAGCGGACGAGTCATGCGTCCAGGTTCTGCTGGCTATGCGGCGGGGCTCCTCCTGAGCCCGCTCAGCCGGCGCGCAACGTTAACTCCGCCGCAGGTTGGGATGAATGACATTCCGTTCCGGTCCAGGTGCTCGCCAGGGAGGGGTGCTGCCTCGCGGGAGTCTCCTCCAGCGGTTCTCTCGATGGCCAACCGGCCTTGGGCACCCGGAGGATGGCTGCCTCCAACGCCTCGATCTTGAACGGTTTGGGCAGGTAGTCGTCCATGCCAGCCTCAAGACAACGCTGACGGTCCTCAGGCATGGCGTTGGCCGTCAGCGCGATGATGGGCACGTGCGGACTCCGACCTGCCGCCTCCTCCTCCCGGAGCTTCCGGGTGGCGGCGTAGCCATCCAACTCCGGCATCTGACAGTCCATCAGAATCAGGTCGTGATGACGGGCTGCATAGGCCGCAAGCCCCTCCACCCCATTCCTGGCGCACTCGGTCTCATGGCCGAGTTTGCGCAACATCTTGAGCGCCACGGCCCGGTTCACGGCGTTGTCCTCCACCAGCAGCACCCGCAGTCGGGGAGCCTCAACAAGGTCGTCGGGCTGGTCGGATACCCGGGCAGGGAGAGAACGGAATCCCTCCGTAACGGGCTTGGCCAACTCGAGCTCCAGCCAGAAGCAGGAACCCTCGCCCAAGGTGCTGGAAAGACCAACCGTGCCCCCCATAAGCTCAGCCAAGTGCCGCGAGATTGCCAACCCAAGGCCAGTTCCTCCAAAGCGCCGGGTATCGGACCCGTCCGCCTGGGTGAACGGCTGGAACAGCTTACCCTGCACGTCAGGCGCGATCCCTATGCCTGAGTCGTGGACCTCCACCCGCAGCCTGACTCCCTGCGTTCCCGCACCTTCCACCCGGACTTGAAGGTCAACAAACCCATGCTCCGTGAATTTCACCGCATTACCCAGCAGGTTGTTCAGAATCTGACGGATGCGGGTCGGGTCGCCGATCAACCTTGGCGGCAAAAGATCATAAATGTGCCAACTCATGCGGAGGCCCTTTTGGCGCCCCCGGGTGGCGTGCAGCTCGAATACTTCGCGGAGAACGGCGTTGGGATGGAACGGAACCGCCTCCAACCTCAGTTGCGATGCCTCCATCTTGGAAAAGTCCAGGATGTCGTTTAGAATGACCAGCAGGTCCTCCGCACAATGATGCACCGTGGTGACCATCTCGCGCTGCTCCGCGGGCAGCGGCATCTCCTGTAGCAGGCCGATCATGCCCATGATCCCGTTCATCGGGGTGCGAATCTCATGGCTCATGTTCGCCAGGAACATGGACTTGAGCCTGGCCGACTCCAACGCCGCGTCGCGCGCCTTGGCCAATTCCTCGTTGGTGGAGTTCAGGCGCCCGGTCAAGAGGGTGAGCTCGCCGTTCTTGCGGTGGAGCGATTCGCGCTGGCCCTCCAGCGTCTGCATGTTCTCTCGCAGCAACCACGTCTGCCAATGCACCAGAGTCTCCGTGCTGATGAGCCCCAGGTACTCTTCCCCGGATCCCAGCAGCACCACGTCTTCCTCGAAGCTCTTGCCCGTACGACTCAATGCGTCGCTCAGGACGGTCATCAGGGGTGTCCCCAAACGAACCGCCAGTGGCGATGGCATGAGGTGCTGCCGCACCGAGTCCTTGCTGTAGATCGCGAAGCCGAAGCGCGAGGCCATGAGAAAGCCCAATTGCGCGCGCGAACAGAGCCCTGCAAAGCGCACCCCTTCCACCACGCCCACAAAATCGTGTGGGCTTCGCGCAAAAAACTCGTATACCGACGCAAGACTGGCATCCGAAGACACCAGCTCCCGATGGTGCACAAGTTCCCGAAGGTCGAACTGATCCACCACCGGCTTGCCGGCCGACTTGTCCCTATTCACCATACCTCTTCCATCGGAAGGAAATGCCCGCACTTCGTCACAGACGGGTTACATCTCTGCAACTCGCGGCCCTGACCGCAGCCCGCACCACGACAGCGCCGGGCTCCGTCACCTGACGAAGCCCGGCGACTTCTCCTCCCTCAGCATCTAGGTTCTAGATCCCTTGTAGCGAACCATTTAGCCAATGAACTGGCGACGGATCGACGGCCAACCGGCGGCCAGAAGCACGGCCAACCCAGCCAAGGCACCGTAGGTGCCCGGTTCGGGCACGGCCGCCATCGCGAATTCGCCCACCGCAAAGGACGCATCGCCGGTGTTCAGGACAATGTGCGAGATGGTCTCACCCGGATCCGCGTAGGCGGCAAAGAGATAGGCACCTCCGTTACCGTTCACGTCAGGCGAGAAATCGCCGGCGGGATGCGGATTGCTGTTGGGGAAGGCGGTGGCCCCGATGCTGGCATCGTAGTCTTGCGTGTTGTGCTGGGCGTAGAAGGCGAACGCCACCGTGTTCGCCGGCAGGTTGATGACCAGGTTCTGGCCGTAGGTCGCGTAAACATCGCCTTGATAGCCATGGCTCCAGCTTTCCCAGCCTTCAGCGATCTTGGCGTGCATCACGGAGTCGCTGAAGGTCACCGCTCCGCCTTGGATCAGCGGGGAGGCCACGTCGTTCACGTCGGTCAAGGTGTCCCGGGTGTCGTTGGCGAACGTGGTGAGGGCGTAACCGCCGATGGAGGTCGGGGCGGCTGCGGTCCCATCCGCCTGGGTGTACCAGTGGATGGCGGCTTGGGAGG
>CAYYMW010000453.1:0-5085 GCA_964472515.1 uncultured Verrucomicrobiota bacterium
GCCGTGCGCAGCACCCCGTAGCGCTGAAAGTGCGGATATCTGTTAGCCCGGGGCCGAGGCCCGCCACTCCTCAGGCCGCCTCGGGCGGCCAACCGAAGCGGGCCGGACGCCCCGGGGTCACCGTTCTGTTTTGTCCCCCCCTCCCCTTCGTACGGAAGGGGAGGCCGGGTGGGGATGTCTGCGATTCGGGATCATGCCCGATAAGCACTGCTCTGCCTCGCGATACACAGACGTGTCGTCTGGAAGGCAATCTCAAGCTTGATCTGGTCTCCCAGCGATGCTAGACTCTACCTGTCTACCACCTGATGGCCCGACGCCGTGCAGGAGTTTTCAGGCATGACAGCGAGAGTTGTGGGCATAAGCAGCTTATCTGGCGGTCCAGCAGACAAGGCCGGCGGGATCTACGAGGCCCTTTGGGGGATCGAGGCCCTCATGCGGGTCTATGCCAAGGAGGCCCAGTCGATTCGGATTGAGATCACCGGGGTTGACAAGGCGGAATTTGGCTTGGAAGTCGCGGGAACAGTCGAGTATTGGCAAGCGAAACGCCAGATTCTGAAGCAGAGTGGTTGGACGCTGCTCGCCCTGCGTCGCGAAGGCATTCTGGGGTTCTTCCTTGAGCGGTGCCGAATGGGGCACAAGTGCGTGTTCGCCTCCACCTCCGATGCTGCTGAGTTGCGTACAATGGCCGAAGAGGCCCGCAAGCTGGATTCCTTCAGCTCTTTCAAGCAGGCCTTTCTGAACAAGACGCACCAGAAGCACTTCGATGTGCTCAGGAAGCACTGGAGCGATCTCAGCGATGAAGCGGCATACAACTTCCTGAAATTGGTCACTGTCAAGACCGCCGACCGGCACACGCTGGAGGACGGGCTTCTGCGGTGGCTGGGCATCCTGTTCCAAGGCTGTCCCCGTACTCCCCTGGAGCACCTCAAATCCCTCTACGAGGGAAGCAGCGGCAAACGGCTCTCAGCGGACGATATCCGGCGCTTCCTCGAAGGCCGAGATGTGCGCCTTCGCACTCCCTCGTTCGATGCGGACGCATTGAGGGGCCTTGGAAGCGTGACCGACACATACCTGGGCGGCCAGCGCGCAAGTTTGATTCGTCGGCAACAGATCCCGCGCACCCTGGCGTCCGAGATCATCAGCAAAATCACGGAATCGCGCGACGGCCAAGACATCTTGATCACCGGAGCAGCGGGCACAGGGAAGAGCGCGTGCCTCCTGCAGATTGTAGAGGGCCTTCGGGCGAGCGGAGTCCCGGTTCTGGCGTTTCGTCTGGATAATTTGCCTCCGGTTCGTACGCCCATCGCTCTCGGCACGGAACTCGGCCTCCCCGAGTCACCCGCCGTTGTCCTCGCTCGGTCCCATCCTGGGCGAAAAGTGGTCTTGGCGCTAGACCAACTCGACGTCGTGAGTTCCAGCTCCGGCCGCCATCCCTCCTTCTTCGATACCGTCGCCGCGCTCGTTTCGGAGGTGCGCGGGTTGCGGCACGAGAGCGAGGTTCATCTGATTCTGTCTTGTCGGAAGTTCGATTTCGACAACGACTCCCGCCTGCGGAGTCTCCTGCCCAAGGAAACCGGGCCGCTGGAGCTTGGGCTCCTGACGCCCGATGAAGTCAAGGCGGTCATTGAAGCAGATGGTGGGCAAATCGCCCGGCTGTCTCCCAAGCAATTGGACCTGCTGCGGTTGCCACAAAGCCTCTCCCTCTTCATCGAGGCGGGCTTGGCCACCGTGGCTCAGCCCTCCTTCATGTCGCAGAAGGCGCTGTTCGACGCTTACTGGGACGCGAAGCGGCGGGAGGTTTGCGCTCGGCGGGCCGGGGAGCCCGACCAGTGGAAACCGATTCTAGGCAGGCTAACCTCGGAAATGAGCCTCCGACAGGAACTCTCCGTGCCGAAGGCGGTGTTGGACCAGTTTTCGCCCGAGTTCGTGAGCGCGATGGTGTCGGTCGGAGTCCTCGTTTTTGATGCGAAGCGCTACGGCCTGTCCCACGAGAGTTACTTCGATTACTGCTTTGCCCGGAGTGTGGCTGCGAGCGGTCAGGAGTTCTCGGTTACGCTTGAAGCCGATGACCAGCAGCTATTTCGGCGCGCTCAGCTCCGTGCGGTACTCGTCTATCTCCGCGACGATGACCCCGCCCGGTATCTCCGTAACGTACGCGCCTTACTCGGCAGCGCGCATGTTCGCCCTCATCTGAAACTGCTCCTGATCGATTTGCTGGCCAACTTCCCCGATCCAAGCGACGAGGAATGGTCGATCATTCAGCCCCTCGTCGAGACCGCGCTCACCGATCTGACCCCGGCCACCACCAACCCTGACAAGCTCGCCAGGGCGACGCTGGAGGCGTTCGCAAAGTCGCCCGCACTCTTCGCCATCGCTGACAGGCACGGCTGCGTTGTGCATTGGCTGACTTGTGGGAACCCTGTCGTTGAGGACTGCCTCACGCGAATTCTGGCTGTGCAGACCACTCACCACGCGGATCGTATCGCCGAGCTCCTGATGCCGTTTCTGGGGAGTGGAGGCGAATGGCCCGCACGCTTGCGTTACGTCCTGCAGATGGGGATGTCGGGCAACAGCCGGCCGTTTCGTGACCTGTTCCTCAAGTCGCTGGAGGTGGAGACCATGGATGAGTTGGGTTCCGATGAAATGTTCTGGACGCATTTGCACGGTTTTGGTGAACGCGATCCTGAAGGCTGCGCTGCCGTCGCCGCCCGTTGGCTTGATCGCCAAGTCAGACTGGCGGTGGCGAGTCGACATCCCGATGCTGCTCCGCAGGTTAACTTGCAGGATCATGCCGGGGTGCAGGAACTCTACACCAGCGCAAGAAAGGAACCCGGCATCTTTCTCGTCCAGGTCCTTCCGGCAATTTTACGTGCCGCAGAAGCGACCAAGCAGTCGGCCGACTCAGGACTGGCATACGACTCCATCTGGACCAGCCACTACTTGAGCGACCATGTCTCCCTGGATGACGCTTACCTGGGCGCCTGTGAAGAGGCATTCAGGCTAGTCGCCACACAAGCCCCTCAGAGTCTGCGACCATCCGTTGACGTCCTGCGGTCCAGCCGAACCCGGACGGCCAACTATCTGCTCCTCCATGCGTACCTGTCAGCGCCGGTGCATTTTGCAGATGAGGCCATTGCCTTGTTGGCGGCTGAGCCCGAGCGTCTGCATTGTGGCTATTCCGACAGCGGGCACTGGAAAAGCAAGTGCCTGATCGAGCAGTGCTCGCCACACTGCTCAGAGGCGTCTCTCTTGAGCTTGGAGCCGACGCTGCTCACCTATGCCACCACAGGCGAACGATCCTCCGAAGGGACCGACTGGATTGGTCACGCCCGGTTCGGTTTGCTTTGCGCCATCCCGGCAACCCGCAGAAGCAAGACTGTCGAACACGAGATCGATGCGCTGACGGCCAAGTTCAAGACTCCGGCATCAGCCCCCGTTGGGGCGCGCTCCTATACCGTTGTCTCGCCCGTTCCCGGTGAAACCGCGAGCCAGTTCAACGACGATCAATGGCTTGCGGCAATCGCGCAGTGCAGAACATCGCGCGAACAGCCGGACTGGGAACACCCCGAGCGAGGGGGTATGGAGGACTTCGCCGGTCTGCTCCGAGGCTTCGTGGAGCGCGAGCCGGAGCGTTTCGCCAGGTTGGCGCTGAGGTTTCCGCAGGGCACACCGCCATGCTACCTCATGAACGTCCTCTACGGCCTCAAGGAGGCAGCGATTGCGGCCGCTTTGAAGATCGAGGTAGCGCGGAGGGTGTTCCTGAGCGACGACACCGCCTGCCTCAAGGCGGCGCTTGATCTGCTCGGTAACATCAAGGACGGCGTGCTGCCGCAGGACGCGATTGACTTCATCATCCGGCTTGCATTGGAGCACCCCGATCCGCCACCCAGCCCGCCCCCAACTCATGGTGATGGGGCTCCGACACTGCCGGAGGAAGATCCCCTTTCTATCGGCATCAATTCGGTCAGAGGCGTTGCCGCACTCACGATTCGGGATCTGATCTTCTCTGATAGCCAATACCTCTCACTTCTGCTTCCAGCGGTGCAAGAACTTGTCAATGACCCCGCGCTCGCTGTCCGGGCATGTGCCGCTTCGACCCTCCTCGCCGTAGCCCACTGGGACCCGCACCTCGCACTCCCACTCTTCACCCAACTGTGCGGCGCCGACGACAGCCTTCTGGCGACCCGCGACGTGGGGACCTTTGTTTGGCACGGTTTGCCGAAGCACTATCACGAGTTACGGTCCCACATCGAGCGCATGCTTGGCTCCAAGCTCAAAGAAGTCCACCAGAAGGGTGCTCGGCTTGCCTGCCTCGCTCGGCTCTACCATCCAGATGCGGATGATCTGGCGGAGCGGGCGCTGGGAGGCGATGAGGCTGTCCGGCTCGGGGCGGCCGAGGTCGCTGCGGCCAACGTTGGACACTCTCAATGCCGAGCCTGGTGCGAGACGGCGCTTGGGCGCCTCTTCGAGGATTCGGACAAAACCGTGAGGCACTGCGCTGCGGACTGCTTCAGACAACTCGGCCAGCGCGCTGCTCCGCTTCTCGACTTTGAGCCGCTTATCCGTACGTTCCTCAAGAGCAGGACGTTTGCCGAGGAGCCCATCCATCTCCTTCATGCCTTGACCGAATCCACCCAGCGGATACCTCCCGTCGTACTCGACGTCTGCGAGCAGTTCATCGACCAGTGCGCCGCCCAAGCCGCTGACATCCGCACGCGTCACGCCCTCGGTCAATCCTCGGTTTCAACGTTGGTCTTCCGTGCGTACGCCCAGCATGCCGACGCGTCCCTGCGCAACCGCGCCCTCGACCTCATCGACCGCTTCTGCCTCGAGGGTCTTGGGGGCGCATCGGCTGCTCTGGCCACTTTTGATAGATAGACGCTGCCAGCCCCTCGTTCTGCTGGCTTTCGGCCCACCGACGTCTTCCCGTTCGCAACGGCCCAGCACCGCCCGCCGCAGGCTGACCCTATCCCCGCGTCGCGGAGCGACGAAATGCCGGTAGCCGTGGGGCTTCAGCCCACGGTTGGCTTGCCCATCGCCCCCTGCGTCGCGGAGCGACGCCTGATCACGATCTCGACGCGCCCC
>CAYYMW010000454.1:0-5075 GCA_964472515.1 uncultured Verrucomicrobiota bacterium
GGGCCTCGTAGCCTGCGTCCGAATCGAGACAGTAGCGGGTGAAGGGGCGGAGGGGAGTGGGAATGTGCCTGGCATCGTCGGCCGAAAGCACGGCTGGCAGGAACTTTGCGTTTCGTCCGCCGGCTTCGTAGAGATCCTGGGTGATGATTGCACCTTCCCAAGTCGCCCCAAGGCCGGTGCCTGGCGGAGCCTTCTTAGCGAACCGCTGGGCGTATTTCTCCGAGCCGACCACGATGACGAATTGCGCCTTCTCGAGCTCATCCGCCATCCACTGCGGCCAGCCTTCGGTCGGGAAGGGAGTGAAACGATCCAACCACGCGTCCACGCCATCGTTGCGGAGGCGCTGGGCAAGGTCGAGCACACGTTGCTTGTGTGGGTCGGAATCCCAGCTATAGCTGAGGAGGACACGCGTGGTGGTCGATGCGCTCACCGGGGAAGCCACGTGTGGGGCAGCGGCGGATGAGAGAGGCTGAGCGGGCTCTCCAGCAGCGGTTCCCCCTGTTTGGACAACGGCGTTGGCCCGCGGGTGTGCAGGAGTTGCGTTCTTCGTGATACGTTGGCGGTTCTTCATGGGGCCGGATAGGGGTCGAGTCTGCTGCGCCGGGAGGGGATGCTGGTCGCGAAGGGCGCCTCGTTGCCGTCGTCGCAGGTTGTCGGTCGTATGGCGAAGGGGCGCGGGATGCGGGGTCGAGTCAGGGTTCTCCGCGCCGCCTCCGGGGCGCGGTGGGTCAGGTGGGGAGGGATGGTCCGGTGGCCGCGCTGCGCTTGCCACCGGCTACCGGCTGGTCGCCCCAGCCGGGGCGACGCGCGGTGCGGGGCGACGGAGGGCAAACGAACCGGCGCGGCCACGGAACCGGCAGCCGGGGCGTTGAGGGTTCGGCGCATGGGCGGCATGCAATTCACGGCTAACGCAGCCAATCTCGTGTAGCTGGCGAGGGTCGTCAAGCGCGGGTTTCGGGGCGGATGGGTAAGGTTGTGCAGGCAGGCGTTCTCAGGCAACGGGGGCGGCGCGCGGCAGCGGGCGGGCCCTGTCCGGAGGGTTACTCCGAATCTTCCATGCAACTTCTCCGTGTCCTCGGCTGGCCCGATGGGAAGTCGGCCGGGCTTTTCGCGGATGGTTTGCGCAAAGGCGGGAGGAAGGCGTTGCCGACTGGAAGTCGGCGATACAGCAGGTTGGAAACCTGCGGTACAAGCTGCGGGCCTGCCGACGTACCGCAGGCATCCCTGCCTGCGCTACGAGACCGGCGCGCCCGAGCCAAGCCCGGCCATCATCAGAATGCGGATTGCGTTCATAGTTTTGCAGGGTGCGCTCGCGCACCCGGATCATTCGGAGTCACCGTGGTTGCTCTTCTTTTCCCAGCGGCGCTGGGCGCGCTCGGGAAGGGAGGTGTCCACTTTGGCGTAGTAGCTGCCGGGGCCGAGCAGGGCTTCCACCTGCTGCTCCAGCGCGAGCGAAGGGGCCACGCGAAAGCGGTCGTTGGCCTCGATGAACACGAGTTCCCCGCCACCCATGGTGAAACAGAGGATCAACGGGCACCGCCCGGGATTTGCCGACACCAGGTTGAACAGGGAGTCGAGCAGTTCGGGGGTCGCGGCCGCACCGAGGCGCAGATGCACCTGCCGGGTGTACTTGGCGGGCGCGTCCTCCAGTTTGAGGATCTCCTGCGGGAAGATCTTGGGCTTTTCCTCGCCCGCGCTGACCTCGCCGATCACCAGCAGCGCCTGGTTCACCACGAAGAGGTCGCGGTATTTGTCGTGGCTTTCGTTGAGGCAGAGCAACTGCACGCTGCCCTCCAAGTCCTCCAGGGTGAGCATGGCGTAGGGCTTGCCGGATTTCTTGGAAATCCCGCTTTGCACGGCGGTGATCATGCCGCCCAAGCGCACCATGGAGCGGTTGGGGACCTCGGCCAGCTTGCCGGTGGAGGCGGTGCAGTACTTCTTCAGGAGCGAAGCCAGGGGCGTCAACGGATGGCCGGAGACATAGAAGCCCAGCAGTTCCTTTTCGTCCGCCAGCATCTTGCTCTGGGGCCACTCGGTGGCGCGCTGGGTGACCTCGGTCTTGGTGGGAGCCGGGGCGTCGAGCATGCCGAAGAGGGAGGCCTGGCCGCGGGCGCGATCGTGCGCGACCGCCGCGCCCCGGGAAAGGGCACGTTCGATGCTGGCGAACATGCTGGCGCGGGTCTCGTTGAGGCTGTCACAGGCACCGCCACGGACCATGGCTTCGAGCACCTTGCGGTTGACCGCGCGGGTGTCGACCCGCTCGCAGAGGTCTTCGAGCGAAGTGAACCGCCCCCCTTCGGCCCGGGCCTTGAGGATGGCTAGGACCGCCACTTCGCCGACGCCCTTGATGGCGGCCAAGCCGAAGCGGATGGCCTTGCCCTCGCGTCCGGGGGCGAAGGCGACCTGGCTTTCGTTGACGTCCGGCCCGAGCACTTCGACGCCAAACGCGCGCGACTCCTCGATGTACTGCGCGAGTTTGTCGAGGTCCGCCATGTCGTTGGTCATCATGGCGCACATGAATTCGACCGGGTGGTTCGCCTTGAGGTAGGCGGTCTGGTAGGCGACGATGGCGTAGGCGGCGGCGTGCGATTTGTTGAAGCCGTAGCCGGCGAACTTCTCGAGCAAGTCGAAGATCTGGTTGGCCTGGTCGGGGCCAATCTGGTTCGCCTTGGCGCAGCCTTTCACGAAGGCGTCGCGCTGTTTGGCCATCTCCTCGACCTTTTTCTTGCCCATGGCGCGGCGCAGGAGGTCGGCGCCGCCGAGGGTGAAGCCCGCGAGCACCTGGGTGGCCTGCATGACCTGCTCCTGGTAGACCATGATGCCGTAGGTCTCGCGGCAGATCGGCTCGAGCAACGGGTGCTCGTACTCGATGCGCACCTCGCCATGGCGGCGACGGATGAACTCCGGGATCAGCTCCATCGGGCCCGGCCGGTAGAGGGCGATCAAGGCCGTGATGTGCTCGACGGAGTTGATGCTGAACTTCCGGCAGAGGTCGCGCATGCCGCCGGATTCCAACTGAAACACGCCCAGGGTGTTCGCCTTGTTCAGGAGGTCGTAGGTCTTGGCGTCGTCCAACGGCAGTTGGTCGATCGGGATGTCGATGCCCTTGGTGGCGCGCACCATCTCGCAGGTGTTGCGGATGACGGTGAGCGTCTTGAGGCCGAGAAAGTCCATCTTCAGCAGGCCGAGGTCGCCGACCGGTCCCATGGCGTACTGCGTCACGATGGTGCCGTCCTCGTCCTGCTTGAGGGGGAGCAACTCCACCAGCGGCTGGCCGCCGATGACCACGCCGGCGGCGTGCACGGAGGAATTGCGGGTCAAATCCTCCAACACGAACGCCGTGTCGATCAGTTCCTTGGTGCCCCCTTCCTGCTCGTAAGCAGCCTTGAGATCGGGGGATTCCTTCAGCGCCTTGGCGAGGTCCATCTTGGCCTCGTTGGGGACCATCTTGGCGAGGCGGTCGCCGGCGCTGAAATCCAGGCCCATCACGCGGGCGACGTCGCGGATGACGGACTTCGCCCCCATGGTGCCGAAGGTGATGATCTGGGCCACGGATTCGCGGCCGTACTTCTGGCGGACGTACTCGATGACCTCGGCGCGGCGGTCGTCGGCGAAGTCGATGTCGATATCGGGGGGGTTGACGCGCTCGGGATTGAGGAAGCGCTCGAAGAGGAGTCCGTAGCGGATCGGGTCGACGTTCGAGATTTCGAGCAGGTAAGTGACGATGGAACCGGCGGCGGAACCACGCGCGACGCAGGAAATGCCTTTGCTGCGGCCATGGCGGACGAAATCGCCCACGATCAGGAAGTAGCTGACGAACTTGGTCGTCTCGATGACCCCCAGCTCCATGCGGACGCGGTCCAGCACCACCTTGACGGCGGCCTGGACTTCAGGGGCGTCGAGGTTGGTGACGGGTTCGCCCGGCGGCGTGCCGGCCGGCGGAGTGAAAGTGGGGAGGCGGCGGGCGTCGACGAGGCGTTCGGCGATGAAGTCACCGTGCTCGATCCGGGCGAAGATGCCGTAGCGCTGCTGCAGGCCTTCCGCCAGCAACTCGCGGAGGTAATGCTCGCGGCTGACCTCCGGGGGCACCTGGAAGACCGGGTAGTAGAGCTTGCCGAACTGGATTTCGACGTTGCACTTCTCGGCCACCTCCATGGTGTTGACGACGGCCTCGGGCACTTCGGCGAAGAGCGCCTTCATCTCCTCCTCGGACCGGAGGTAGAACTGCTCACGGGCGTAGCGCATCCGGCGGGTGTCCTCGAGCATGGTCTGGGTGCCGATGCAGATGAGGCAATCGTGGGCATGCCAGTGCTCGCGGCGGAGGTAATGCACGTCGTTGGTGGCGACCAACTTGAGTCCAAATTCCTGGGCCCAGGGGATCAACTGACGATTGACCTTGGCCTGCTCAGGCAGACCGTGGTTCTGGAGTTCGAGGTAGAAATTCTCCGGCCCGAGCGTCTGCTTGTACCAGTCGATGGCATCCCGGGCCTGCTTGAGTTGGTCGTTGCGGATCAACTCCGGGATTTCGCCCGCCAGGCAGGCGGTCAGGGCGATCAGGCCGGCTTTGTGTTCGGCCAGCAACTCCTTGTCGATGCGGGGCTTGTAGTAATAGCCCTCGAGGTGGGCGGCGGTGACCAAGCGGATGAGGTTCCGGTAGCCCTGCTCGTCCTTGGCGAGCAGGATCAGGTGGTTGTAGACGTCCTTGCCGCCGTTGAGGGTCTTCTTCTCCTTGCGGCTGCCCGGGGCAACGTACACCTCGCACCCGATGATCGGCTTGATGCCCGCCTTGCGCGCGGCGGAATAGAAGTCCACCGCGCCGTAGAGGACGCCGTGGTCGGTGATGGCCAGGGAGCGGAAGTTCAGCTCCTTGGCGCGGTCGACCAGGCGGTCCAGACGGCAGGCGCCGTCCAGCAGCGAGTATTCGGTATGGAGGTGTAGATGGACAAAGTCCACATGCGACATGCCCATGATTCAATGCGCCGCCGCCGGGAGAAGCAAGCGCGCAAAACCGGCCGCGGAAACCCGCTGGCGAGCGGGATTTGCAGATGTTTGCATGTATTTGCAGTTATTTGCAG
>CAYYMW010000455.1:0-5072 GCA_964472515.1 uncultured Verrucomicrobiota bacterium
GCGTGGCGGAACCCCGCCCGGAAGGCCCGCCCTCTGGCAAAGGTGCGTCTTGTGGAGTGCCTGGCCGGCGATGGCGGTGATCCTGGCCAAAAACGGCTCCGCGCCGGTGGCCCGGTATCTGGCGCCGCTGCTGCCGTTGCTCGTGGGGTCGCTGTTGCTGCATACGGGGCAGCGCCACGTGGTCCGGCGGCGCTGGTGGCTGGGCTGGGCCGTGGCCTCGATGATCCTCAGCCTGGGGCTGGTGTACACCTCCCGCTTGCGCCCGCTCTGGCCCACCCTGCCAATCCTGAACCAACTCCGCGCGCTGGCCCCCAGCCAGCCCATGGTGACCGCGTTCTGCCGGGGCTACGACTTCGTGGACACCTGGCAGCGCCCGTTGAAACCGCTGGTGGACCAGCTCCCCGCCGGGGTGGAGACCGTGGGCTGGGCGGCGGACGCCATCGGGGAACTCGATTTCTGGCGGCCCCTGGGCTCGCGCCGGGTGCGGCATGTGCGGATCGCGGATCAGCGGCTCGAAGTGCTGGCCCGCGGGGTGCGCTACCTGGTAGTCAATGACCGCGCCCTGCTCTACGGCAGCCAGCCTTCCGCCCAGGCCTATGCCGACGGTCTATCCGGCCGCATTCTGGCCACCCACGGGGTGAAGCTGGGGGCCGAAGCGGCGGCCGACAACTACTACCTTATCGATATGGGCGCCGATGGCCTGGCCGGCCGGTAGCGGGCGGCTGCGGAGGGAGACGAAGAGGGCCGGACCCTGTTGGGAGTCCGGCCCCGTGAAAGCCAAGGCTGAATCCACCCGGCAGGCCGGGTGACAGCGCTTACTTCTTGATCGACGGCACGTAGTGGAAGTGCGGGCCAAAGCGCTCGAAGGCGGCCTTGTCCAGCGCTTCGCGGTGATGCGGCGCGGCGATGCTGATGATCAGCCGGGCGCGTTCCTGCAGGGTCTTGCCGTACAGATTCACCGCCCCGTGCTCGGTCACCAGCCAGTGGATGCTCGCGCGGGTGGTCACCACGCCGGCGCCGACGTTCAGGGTGGGCACCAGCTTGCTGATCCCCTTGTTGGTCTCGGAGGGCATCGCGAGGATAGGCTTGCCGCCGCGGGAAGCGGAGGCGCCGCGGAGGAAGTCGATCTGGCCGCCGACGCCGGAGAAGTGCTTCGTGCCGAGCGAGTCGGCGCAGACCTGGCCGGTGAGGTCGATCTGGAGGGCGGAGTTGATCGAGGTGACCTTGGGGTTCTGCTTGATGATCTCGATGGAGTTGGTGTAGCCCACGTCGTTCATCAGCACGCCCGGATTGTCGTGGATGAAGTCATAGAGCTTCTTGGAGCCCATGAGGAAGGTGGCGACGATGCGCCCATGGTCCACGCACTTGTCCATGCCGTTGACCACCCCCTTCTCAACCAGCGGCAGCAGACCGTCCGAGAACATCTCGGTGTGGATGCCCAGGTTCTTGTGGTTGCCGAGCTGGGCCAGCACGGCGTTGGGAATGGCGCCGATGCCCATTTGGATCGTTGCGCCATCCTCGACCAGCGCCGCAGCGTGCTTGCCGATCGCCTGTTCCACAGGGTCCGGCGCAGCGGGGAGCGCTTCGATGAGCGGGGTGTTGTCTTCGCAGTAGATGTCGATGTCGCTGAGGCGGATGAAGGCGTCGCCGAAGGCGCGCGGCACATTCGGGTTGATGACGCCGATGACCGTGTCGGCGTTTTCGACGGCGGCGAGGGTGGCGTCCACCGAAGTGCCCAGCGAGACATAGCCGTGCTTGTCGGGCGGCGAGACCTGCACCATCGCCACGTTCACGTGCAGATAGCCCTCGCGGATCAACCGCTGCGTCTCGCTCAGATAGACCGGGATGTAGTCAGCGTAGCCGTCCTGGGTGGCCTTGCGGACGTTGTGGCCCACGAAGAACGATTCCAATTGGAACACGCCCTCGAACTCCTTCTCGGCGTACGGCGCCGATCCCTCGGTATGCAGGTGCTGCAGCTTCACGTCGCGCAGTTCGCCGGCACGGCCGCGGTCGCACATGGCCTGGATCAATTTCTGGGGGGCGCAGGCGACGCTGTGGACGTGGATGCGATCGCCGGATTTGATGACTTTGACGGCTTCCTGTGGGGAGACGATTTTCATGGTAACGGTTAAGGATTAGTTAAAGCGATATGTTAAATTAGTCAGGCAGCTTCGGGCTGATGCGGCACCGTTGCCTCGTGTATGAGGAATTACCTCGGCGACCTGCCTCGAACATCATCGGAAACGATGATGGGTAAAGCCCGTTCCTTTGTCAATCTGCGGACAAGTTGCAACCGCGCACCCGCGGTATGGCCTGGCCCCATCAGGCCATCAGGTTGCCCTTAAACAACTTACAGAACGAGTCTCACCGAGTCGGGCACCGCGAGTTCGCGGTTGAGCAGCCACTCGCGCCCCAGCACGGTCAGCCATTCGCGGGATGTCTCGATCCGGCCCAGCCGCAGCCAGGTCTTTCCGTCTCGCTCGGAGAGCGCGTACTCCTGAACTTCGATGTGGATCGGCGAGGCTTCGCCCTTGAGTTCAAGTTGCAGGCGGATCGTGCGGGTCGCGGGGTCAATTTGGAGTTGGGTCATGGATCCGAGCGGGGCGTAGCGGTGGTTGAGCCAAAGCCTGAGGGCGGACTGCGCCGCCGCCCGTTTCAAGTCATCGAGCGAAGGCATGGGTCGTGGCTGGTGGAGGAATGTGGGCCGCCATGCGCGTATTCCCGCACGGCGGCAGGCAGGTGGCAAGCGCAGAACGCCGCGAGCCGTGGCTTGTCCCTACGCCCGGTCAGTGTTCATGGCGTCTTCGGCTGTACCCGCAGACGGCGTTGGCGACGAATTGGTTTTGCCCGGACGCCTCGCCGCCGGGACGGGTTGCGGGTTACCCGGTTACCGCCCTGGCCGTCATGACGACAGGAGCTGACGGACCGCCTCCGGAGAGATTGCGGGAGGCAGGCAGGCGTTCTCGGTGCAGACGAAGGCGGCGGCGTGGGTGCTTTCCGCCAGTCGCAGCGGGCTTTCTCCCACTGGCCCGGCCGTTCCCACCACTACCTTGTACGGTTGGTAGACGCCGTGGGCGGCTTGGATGAGCGCCCTGCGGATGTCCTGCTCGTGCGCGGGCCCGGCGATCACCACCCGTCGCTGTGGAGCCAGGGTGAAGTCCAGCGCCAGGAGCAGGTGCGGCAGGGCCTGGGGGGAGGTTCGCAGCGGGGCTGAAAGCGACCGCAAGGTGGCTTCGGCGGTCGTCCGATAACGGTCCTGCCCGGTGATGGCCGCGAGCCGGAGGAGGGCCAGGCAGGCCACGGAGTTCCCGGATGGTTCCGCGCCATCGTGGTCGTCCTTGAACCGGACGATCAGGTCGCGCTGGTCGGCGCCCGCCTGCCAAAAGCCTCCGTTCTCAGAATCGAGAAAGCCGGCCAGCATGGCCTCCGCCAAACAGGTGGCGAATTCGAGGTGTTGCGCGTCGAGGGTGGCCTCGTAGAGATGGATCACCCCGTCGAGCAGGAACGCGTGGTCGTCGAGCAATTGGGTATCGTCGCGAACGCCGTCGCGCCAGCGGTGATGCAAGCGGCGGTGGACGGGGTCCCACAACCGGGCTTGCAGGAAGGCCAGGTTCTTCCGCGCGGCGTTGAGGTACGATTCGTCTTGGAGTACCGCGGCGGCTCTGGCCAGGCTTCCCAACATGAGCCCGTTCCAGTTGGCGAGAATCTTGTCATCCAGGTGGGGGCGCACTCGCTGGCTGCGGGTCAGCAGGAGCTTTCTGCGTGCGGACGTGAGCACAGCCGTCTCCGCCGGTGTGAGGAGGGGATCGGCAATACTGAGGACGTTCTGGCCCGGCAGGGGATCGGGATCGCTGTGGTCCAGGAAGTTGCCTTCCTGGGTGACCCCGAAGTGGCGGACCACCACCGCCAGCTCAGCCGGGGTGAGCAAGTTTTGCGCTTCGGCCAGGGTCCAGCAGTAGAATCGCCCTTCCTTGCCTTCGCTATCCGCATCCTCGGCCGAGTAGAAGCCGCCCTCGGGGTGGGTGAGATCGCGGAGGACGTAATCGATCGTGTCTCGGACCGTGGCGGCGTGGGCAGGATTGCCGCTAACCAGGAACGCGTCCAAATAGAGCTGCACGAGCTGGGCGTTATCGTAGAGCATCTTCTCGAAATGGGGGACCAGCCACTGGTCATCGACCGAGTAGCGCGAGAAACCTCCACCAAGGTGGTCGTGGATACCGCCTGCCGCCATCCGCTCGCATGTGTGCAGCGCCATGCGAACGGCCTCGGCATCCCCAAACCGCTTACCGTACCGCAGCAGAAAGATCGCTTGGCTTGGCTGCGGGAACTTGGGGGCGGTGCCAAACCCTCCGAAACGAGGATCGTAGGCTTCCTTGAGTTGTCGGGCCGCCTCGGCCAGCCAACCCGGCTCCAGCGGGGCCTCGCTGACCAGTGGCCGTTGCGCCCAGCGCACAATCTGGCCGTGGATCGAATCGGCCGAGCGTTCCACGTCCGCGCGACGGTCCGTCCAGGCGCGGCGGATCTGCTCCAGCAGGTCGAGGAAACCGATGCGTCCTTGCCGGGTGGAGGGCGGAAAGTAGGTGCCGCCGAAGAACGGTTTGAGCTCAGGAGTGAGAAACACATTCAGCGGCCACCCCCCCTGACCGACGGTCGCTTGGAGGAAAGTCATGTAGATCCGGTCCAAATCGGGACGCTCCTCCCGGTCCACCTTGATGCTGATGAAGTGGCGGTTCAAGAAATCCGCAATATCCTCATCTTCAAAGGATTCACGCTCCATCACATGGCACCAATGACAGGTCGAATACCCAATGCTCAGGAAGATGGGCTTCTGCTCCTGCAAGGCGTCGGCGAGGGTCGCTGGCGACCAAGGACGCCAGTTTACTGGGTTGAACTGGTGCTGAAGCAGGTACGGAGATTTTTCGCCGGCCAAGCGGTTCGGTTTCCGTGGCGATGGGTTGTGCAAGGTGTTCACAGTAGCACGAGCGCGGGCTGAGCCGGGCGCAACGTAACGGGGGCGGCGCCAGGATGAGCCCACATTGTGGAAACTATCATAAACACTTGCGGTGACAACC
>CAYYMW010000456.1:0-5072 GCA_964472515.1 uncultured Verrucomicrobiota bacterium
GGAAGCCCCTTGGCCAAGGGGGCGATCCCGGCGGGGGGTTCACCGGCACGAATGCCTTTGCGTTCAATCTGGCGGGCGCTTACGTGCCTTGCGAGGTGCCCTACTACCTGACCACTACGCCACTTGACTGCAGCCGGCATGAGCGCGTGGCGGTGGCATTCTGGCGCTGGTTGGGGATCGACGACGGGGCCTATGACCATGCCACGGTGGAAGTCTCCACCGACGGTGTCAACTGGCACACGGTTTGGGCGCATGTGGGCTCGGGTTACCAGGACCGCCGTTGGCAGCGCATGTGGCTGGACCTCTCCCCATGGGCCGACCGGCAACCCCAGGTCTACGTCCGCTGGAGTCTTGGCCCGACGGATGGGACGATTGTCGGCTCGGGCTGGAACCTCGACGACATCCAGTTGTGGGGCACTGCGGCGGCGGAGCTCTCCGTTGGCTTCAATGGGGAACTCGCCAGCGGCGGTTTCGAGGGAGGCCCGTTCACGCCGACCACCCACAGCTGCGTCATCGGCAACCCGCGGACCCACGCCTTGGATTGGCTGGCGATTGCCTCCGAGGATTGGCTCGAGGTTGATCCGGCGAACGGGAGTATACCTGCTGGCCAGCGCCAGGAGGTGAGCCTCCGGCTGGGCGCCTCCGCCAACCAGTTGCCCGAAGGGATTTACACGAACACGATCCTGATCAGGGACGCGGGCAACGGATTCGAGGTCTCTGTTCCGGTCAAACTCGCGGTCAAGGGACAACCCGGACGTTTGGAAATCTTGGACAGCATCGCGCCCGACCGCGATCTGAACCTGCAGTTGGGGGAGACGCTCCTGGGACACCCGCTGAGCGGACTGGTGGTTTTGACGAATGCTGATCCCGTGCATCGGCTGCAAATCCAGTCGCTCGGTTTCCATCGCTACGAGGAGTCCTTCGATGGCTCCGAGGCGGCCGGGTGGCAGCCCAGCGATCCGGCGCGATGGACGGTGAGCGGAGGCGAATACGCCGCTTCGGGACTGCCTGTGGGGGTCTATCTGCAATCGATGTATGGGGGGGCGAAGTGGCGGGACCTTGCGGTGCGGACTACCATCCGCCGCACCGGCGTGCTGGGCAACACCGCCATGGTGGCCGTCAGGGCGAGCGACGACTTCGAGTGGGGGGACACCAGCCGCGGTTCGGCGTATGCCGTGGGCATCAGCGGCAACCGCATGTATTGGGTGGTCCGCTTCCATGATGGGGAGGAAAGCTGGCTGACCGGCGGCTGGATACCCGAGACGGCACTCCATGGCGGCGAGACCTCCGAGGAGGTGTTGTTGAGTCTTCGGGAGGACCAGATTGCTCTCTACTTGAACGGCGCGCTCGTTTACAGCGGACGGGACGGGCAACCGCCCACGCCCGGTCGGATCGTGCTCGGCGGATACGAGAGCACTGCGGGCCAAACCCAATTCTATTTCGACAACCTCCGGCAGACAGAACCGATCCAAGACGGGCCTGCGGCCTCGGAGTTCCCCCCTTCGCCGGGCTGGGCTCGCGGCGGCCCTTTCCGCCTGGAGGGAGTCCCGGCGCTGCCGTTCGTGCTTGGTCCCGGCCAAGCCTTGCCGCTTGAGGTGGTGTTCGATCCGGTCAGCACTGGCACCGCAAGCGAGAGCCTGCTCGCGGGCACCGATGAAGCGCCCGACACGCTGGTCCGCGTGGCGATTGGGGCGGTGGCGTGGGGCGACGCACTGGTGGTGACCCCGGACTCCGCGCAGACGGCCCGCGCGAGGCCGAATGGCGATATCGCCCCGGCCAGTTTCGAGTTCCAGGTGAGGAACGTTGGGGACGTGCCGATGGAATGGACGGCCACCGAGGCCAACGGGTGGCTGGCGGCCATCCCCGCTGGCGGTATGCTTGAGCCGGGAGGGACGACCAATGTGACGCTGGCCTGGCAACCGCCAGCCAGCGCGCTGAGCGTGGGTGATTACCCGGTCTCGGTGTTGTTTAGCAACCTTACCGCGGTCTCGGCGCAGACTCGCGCGCTGACGCTACGCATTCGGCCCGAGCCGGCGCCGACAGTGACTCCTGCCTCGCTGGCGGTGACCTTGATGGCGGGATGGCGCACCAACGTCACGATCCTGGTGGGGAACGCGGTTGGTGCGGAGGCTTCGCTGGCATTTTGGTCGCTGACCCGCGAGACGAATCGGATCGTTCCGTCGCCGGCGCCGCCACTGCGGAGGGCTTTCGCCCCGGCGGCGCAGAGTCTGACCGGGACGCCTCTGCCGGAGGGGTACCGCGAGGGTGAGTTGCTGGTGCGGTTTTTGCCCGGGATTGCCCCGGATCGCCGGGCGGAGGTGCTTCGTGAGGCGGGCGGAGCGCGCGTATTGGAGGAGTTCGCGAGCGTGCCCGGACTGGTCTGGCTGCGGCTTCCGCCGGGTCGGACGGTGGCGGAATCCCTCGATCGGTTTCGCCGCGCCCCGGAGGTGGCCTACGCGCACCCCAACCATGTGTTCCGCGTGACCCGGGTGCCTGGCGATCCGCAGTTTGCGGATCAATGGAACCTCCTCAACACCGGCCAGGCGGGCGGCAAGCCGGGCGCCGATATTGGCGCTCCCCCCGCCTGGGAACGCAGTCAGGGGGCGTCCGAGGTCGTGGTGGCGGTGATCGATTCCGGCATCGACTACACCCACCCGGACCTGGCGGCCAACCTGTGGACGAATCCGGGCGAGATCCCTGGCAACGGCATTGACGACGATGGCAACGGCTTGATCGACGACTACCACGGCTATGATTTCCGCAACAATGACGGCGACCCGGCGGATGACCATGGCCACGGCACCGCGTGCGCCGGGATTCTCGGGGCTGTCGGCGACAACGGCCTTGGGCTGGCTGGCATCAATTGGCGGGTGCGCCTCATGGCGCTGAAATTCATCGGGGCTTCGGGTCAGGGCTTTACGGCCGATGCGATCCGGTGCGTCGAGTATGCCCGGCGCATGGGGGCGCGGGTCGCCAACAATTCATGGACGGGCGGGGCCTACGACCAGGCTTTGAAGGAGGCGATCGACGCGGCCGGGGTCGGTGGTCTGGTTTTTGTGTCAGCGGCAGGAAACGATGCCACCGACAACGATGTCTACCCCCAATTCCCAAGCAACTTCGATTCTCCCTCACTGATCAGTGTGATGGCCACGGATCACCGTGACCTGCCCGCGTGGTTTTCCTGTTTTGGGGCGTTTTCCGTCCATCTGGGGGCTCCGGGGGACGATGTGCCGACGACGGCGCGGGGCGGAGGCTACCAGCGTTTCAGCGGGACCAGCGCGGCCGCGCCGCATGTGGCCGGCGCTTGCGCGATGCTGCTTTCGCTAAATCCGGCGCTCTCCGCGGAGCAAGTCAAGCGCACGCTGCTCGAAACGGTGGATCCGGTGCTGCCCGGGCTCTGCTCGTCCGGGGGGCGGTTGAATCTTGGGGCCGCGGTGGCCAGGGTTGGCGCGGCCTGGCTGAGACTCCTGCCTGCGCAGGCCGGGGACATCGCCCCGGGTCAAGCGCGCGAAGTGGTGACCGAGTTCTCGGCCGAGGGACTCGCCCCGGGACGTTACGAGGGTGAAGCTGTGATTTACAACAATGTAACCGGCTCCAGCCCGACGGTGATTCCCGTGAGCTTGATCGTCGAGCCCCGGCGCTATGCGCCCGCCCTCGCCTTTGTGCCGGACCAGACGATGCCTGAGGACGGAGGAGCACTGGAATTGGCGCTGGAGGCGAGCGATCCCGACACGCCGCCGGAGCGGCTCAATGTGAGTGCGGTTTCCTCGAATCAAGAGCTGCTTCCGAACGACCACATCTCGTTTCAAGGCACCAACTCCGTCCGGTACCTGCGGCTTTCGCCTCTGCCCGACCGCAACGGCACCACCACGCTCTCCGTGAACGTCACAGATGGTGAGTTCGTGACCAACCGGCAATTCCTGCTGCAGGTACAGGCGGTGAATGACCCGCCCATCTGGCTGACCAACGATCTGGTGCTTACGGTTGACGCGGTGGCGGGGCCGCCGGGAGTGCTGGCAATGGCGGAGGATCAGGCGGCTCGGATCGACGGCTTGGGCCTGATGGATGTGGATGCCGGCGACGGCCCGCTGCGGGCGGAGGTGAGGGTCGGGCAAGGAGCTCTTTCTCTCGGAGACACCAACGGGCTGACCCTGATCGAGGGTAACTCGATGGGAAACCGATGGCTTCTGGAAGGGGGGCTGTCCGCCCTGAATTCAGCCTTGTCTAATCTGGTCTATCTGCCGGCTACCAACTTCTTCGGGCTGGATTCACTGGAGTTGCTCGCGGATGACCTCGGGAACACAGGCGAGGGCGGATCGGCGCAGACAGTGTTGAGTCTGCCGATCGAGGTTCGACCCGTGAATGACGCTCCGGTGCCGGACGCCATCCACGATGTTAAAACGCCGGAGTTGACGCCTCTAGAGTTGACCTTGCGGGTCCAGGACCCCGAGATGGCGACCCAGACCTTCACCTTTGCTCCGGAATCTGGCGCGCCTGAAGGAATGACGGTATCACCCGAGGGGGTCGTCCGGTGGACGCCGGGTGAAGCACAGGGACCGGGTACTAACGAGGTCACGGTGCGAGTGACCGACAGCGGCGACCCGCCGCTGAGCGCGACGCTGAGCTTCCGGGTGACCGTTCGAGAGGTGAATACGCCGCCTTGGTGGGAGCCGGGGGGCGATCTGGCAGTTGATGAGGAGACTCCGCTGGAGTTGGTGTTGACGGCCAGCGATCAGGACTTGCCGACGCAGTTGCTCACCTATGGCCTGGAACCGGGTGCGCCCGAGGGGATGACATTGTCTTCCGGCGGGGTGGTCAAATGGGTGCCGGCGGAAGGGCAGGGGCCGTCCACGAACGTGGTGGGCGTTTGGGTTACGGATGACGGTGAGCCGCCGATGCAGGCCACGAATTGGATTACCGTGATCGTGCGGGAGGTGAATACGGCGCCAGTGCTGGCGGAGTTGCCTGAGCAGGTGGTCGATGAGGGGGCGACCTTGGTGGTGCGGTGGACGGCGCTGGACGCGGATGTGCCGGTGCAGAAGCTGGGCTACGCGCTGGAGCCGGGGGCGCCG
>CAYYMW010000457.1:0-5045 GCA_964472515.1 uncultured Verrucomicrobiota bacterium
GGCGTCTACAAAGCGCTGCGCGACAACGGTGACCTGCTGGCCGCCCGCGCGGGCGTGCGGGTCCATTTGCGGAAGATCGCGGTCAAGGCGTTTGATGAGCCGCGCCCGTTGACGATTCCCGAGAGTTTGCTGACCACGACCTGGCGGGAAGTCGTGGAGGACCCGAACGTCCAAGTGGTGGCGGAACTGGCCGGGGGGACCACGATTGCCCGGGAGATGATCCTGACCGCGTTACGCCTTGGGAAGCCGGTGGTTACCGCGAACAAGGCGCTGCTGTCGGCCCATGGCGAGGAGCTTTTTGCCGCTGCCCGGCAAAGCGGCGCGAATCTCTACTATGAAGCGAGCGTGGCCGGAGGCATTCCCATCATCAAGGCCCTGCGCGAGGGCTTTGTGGGCAATCGTTTCCACGCCATCTACGGCATCGTCAACGGCACGTGCAACTACATCCTCACCCGGATGAAGCTCGAGGGAGCGGAGTTTGGCGACGTGCTGGCGGAGGCCCAGCGGCTCGGTTATGCGGAAGCGGAGCCATCGCTCGATATCGACGGGCACGACTCGATGCACAAGACGGGCATCCTGGCTTCGCTCGCGCATGGCTTCTGGGTGCGCCCCCAGCAAATCCACGTGGAAGGCATCCGGGGCATCTCCAAGCTGGACATCCAATATGCCGGCCAGTTGGGCTACACGATCAAATTGCTGGGAGTCGTCAAGTCCATGGGACAGACGCCCGCGAAGCGGGGCTCGAAGGCGGCCGGGCCGCAAATCCAGGTGTCAGTTTATCCGGCGCTGGTACCCCACAGCCACGTGCTCGCCAACGTCAACCATGCGTTCAACGCGGTGTTCGTGCGCGGGGACACGGTGGGCGACACGCTCTTTTACGGACGCGGGGCCGGCCAGGATCCGACGGCCAGTGCCGTGCTGAGCGATCTGGCGGACGCCGCTCTGGACCTCAAGTTCGGCACCCGCCAGCGCATCCCCGCTTTCGTCGCGCACGAACGGCAGGGAGTGGTGCTGCCGTTGGCCAAGGCGACCTCGCGGTACTACGTTCGGTTGCAGGTCATTGACCGTCCGGGCGTGCTGGCCCGCATTGCCACCATCCTGGGCCGGTCGAAGATCGGCATTTCCTCGGTGGTCCAGCCCGAAGGCCACGAGGGATCGAGCGTGCCGCTGATCCTCATGATTCACGATGCCCCGAACGCCGCGATGGCCAAGGCCCTGGCGCAGATTGGACGCCTGCCGGTGGTCAAAGGGGCGCCCGTTATGTTCCGGGTTGAGACTTTCGAATGAACTGTTCCGAACCTTGGGAGTCCTCCGCGGCCGGCCTGGCGACCACGCCGCTTTGTCCCGACAGGCTTGGGGCCGGTGGGTACGCGGGGCGGAACTCAACCGACACGGAAGTGTCCTTTCAACTGTAATCTCGCATGGCCTTGATCGTACAGAAGTACGGTGGAACCTCGGTGGGCAACCCCGAGCGCATCAAGAACGTGGCGGCCCGGGTCGCCAGCTACCGCGAAAGAGGCGACCGGTTGGTCGTGGTGGTGTCGGCGATGAGCGGCGTTACCGACAATCTCATCCGGATGGCCAAGGAGGTGATGCCCCTGCCCAGCGAACGGGAGATGGACATGCTCCTGGCCACGGGCGAGCAAACCACCATCGCCCTGACGGCGATGGCGCTGCAGTCGCTGGGCATTCCGGCCGTGTCGCTGACCGGGGCGCAGGCGGGGATCATCACCGACGGGGTTCACACCAAGGCCAAGATTCAGAACATCACCCCGCGGAAAGTCCATGCCTTGCTGGACAGTGGCAACGTGGTGATCGTGGCAGGCTTCCAAGGCCAGACCCAGGAAGGACAAATCACCACGCTGGGCCGCGGCGGTTCGGATCTGACGGCCATTGCGCTGGCCGCCGCCCTCAAGGCGGATTTGTGCCAGATTTACACCGACGTGGACGGCGTCTACACCGCCGATCCGCGCCTGGTGCCCACCGCCAAGAAACTGGATGAGATATCGTACGACGAGATGCTGGAGCTGGCGGGCACCGGCGCCAAGGTGATGCAGTTGCGTTCGGTGGAATTTGCGAAGAAATTCGGGGTGATGTTCGAAGTCCGTTCGAGCCTCAACGACAATCCAGGAACCATCGTGAAAGAAGAAACCAGAAGCATGGAGGACGTCGTCATTCGCGGCGTCTCGCTCGATAAGAACCAGGCCAAAGTCACCTTGGTGGCCGTGCCGGACCGGCCCGGCGTCGCGTCGCGCATCTTCAAGGCCCTCTCGGATGCGGCCATCAACGTGGACATGATCGTCCAGAACATCAGCCACGGCACGGGCAAGCCCACGACCGATCTCTCTTTCACCGTGGACAAACCGGACCTCCTGAAGGCGCAGAAGGTCATTGAGGGCCTCAAGGCCGAACTGGGCATCCGCGAAGCCCCGGCGAACGAGAAGATCGCCAAACTCTCCATCGCCGGCGTGGGGATGAGAACCCATTCCGGGATTGCGGCGAAGATGTTCGAGGTGCTGGCCCGCGAGGGGATCAACATCGATATGATCTCCACGAGCGAGATCAAGATCTCCGTGGTGATCGACCTGGCCAAGGGCGAGCAAGCCATCAAGGCCATGCACGCGGCGTTCCTGGGCTGACCGGGCATGCGGGCGACGGCCCGCTCGTTGGCTCGGAACCCACCCCGGGGGCTACCGACTTTGGACGCGTGGCTTCCGCTTGGTTTTCACGTTCGGCCTCCGACCGGCCTCAGCCGCGTCCAACAGACCTCTGAGGCGCGCCAGGTTTTCAACGTCCTCGTGCAAGTCGGGGGACTTGGGCGTCTCGAGACAGCCCGGCGCCTGCTGGAATCGGGAGTCGTTCAAGATGTGTCGGAACGCCTCGAGGCCGATCTGCCCCTCGCCGATTCCCGCATGGCGGTCCACGCGCGACCCCAGGGCCGCCTTGCTGTCGTTCAGGTGAAACGCCACGATCCGCTCCGTCCCCAGCTCGCGCTCAATCTCCCTGATCGTCTCATCCCACACCTTGGCCTGCCGCAGATCGTGCCCCGCCGCAAATAAGTGGGCGGTATCGAGGCAGAGCGCCAGACGGTTTCCGTGACGCGCCCGGTTCACAATCTCGAACAGGTGCGTTAGTTTGGCCCCGAGGCACGTGCCTTGGCCGGCGGTGCTTTCCAAGGCGATCCGCACGCCCGGATCCCCAAACTCCCCCAGCACTTCGTCCAAGCCCGCGATCACGGCGGCCAGCCCTTGCTCCTCCCCTTGCCCCAGGTGCGCCCCCGGATGCAGCACCAGAAACGGCAGCTTCAAAGACTGGCAGAGCTGAAGTTCCTGCAGCAATGACTTAAGCGAATTGTCCCGGTTGGGCGAGGGAGGCGCCCCCAAGTTGATGAGGTAGCCGGAGTGCGCGAAAACGCATGCAAATCCCGCCTCCGCGCGCAAGCGGGCAAACTCGGTCACCTCGGCCTCCGGAACCGGCTTGCCGAACCACTGCATGTTGTTCTTTACGAACAACTGCACGATCTCGCAGCCGAGTTCCCGCCCCCGCACCAAGGCCTTGGAAACCCCGCCGGCGGTGGGCATGTGTGCGCCTAAGTGCATGGCTTCAAATGGATGGCGTGGAGGGAGATGGGAGTGAGTGTCAGTGCAGTTGGCGAATGACGACGTGGCCGGTTCGGACCCGGGTACAACAGGCCAGACGGTACTTGGCGGAGTCCCGGTTCCACTCATCCAAGACATCCAGTTCCTTGGGGGTGGGGGATTGGAGGTTGTCCATGCCCTCGACCACCTCCACCACGCAAGTGCCGCAGGAGCAGTTGAAGCAACCGGCCTCCATTTCGAGGTCAGCGGCTTCGCCGGCGTCCAGCAGGGTCGATTCAGCCGGCACCTCAGCGGCGAGGCCGTAGGGCAAGATCGTGACTTTGGGCATACGATGAGTCATGACCCGGGTTACCGGGTCGGCAGGTCCATAAGGTTGAGCGGGAGGCGTGCGAAGTCAACCGGCGAAGTCAGCACTTGCCATGCGAAAAACTGAGTGAGAAAATCACGAAAGTGAATGTTGACCCGCGGTTCAACCAAGCGTCCGGCCAAGAGATTTACACCGGCTGCGAACTCCTCGTAAAGGGCTGTTTGGAGACGGAGGGAGGCACGCACCTTTGGACGGGCTACCCGGGTTCGCCGGTGTCCGGCTTCTTCGACGCGGCGGCCGATTTGGCCCCGCTCCTGCGGCAGCAGGGCATCCGCGCCGCCATTGCGAACAACGAGGCCTTGGCGGCGGCCATGGTTAATGGGTCGCAGATGCATGGGCTGCGTGCGATCATGGTCCAGAAGAGCGTGGGGTTTCATGTGGCCGCCGACGCGCTGGCCTTGGGGAACTTGGTGGGGGCGCACCCGGAGGGGGGGGCTCTGGTGGTGCTCGGAGACGATCCTTGGAGCGATTCGACCCAGGTTCCGGCCGATTCCCGCTATCTTTGCAAGCACTTGATGATGCCGGTGATGGAACCGAGCGATCCGCAGGAACTCAAGGATTGGATCGGCCTGGGTTTCCAGATCTCCCGGGAAAGCGAACTGTACCTTGGATACCTCGTCACCACGAACCAGGCGGATGGCGGCGGGTCGGTCGAGGTGCGGTCGAACTGCTTCCCGCGCGTCAACACGAACAACCAAGTCGAGTTGGACACGGCGGCCATCGACTTCGAGCGCAACGTCTTGCTGCCGCCGCGGACTTGGCGCAAGGAACAGTCGATGCCCGAGCGGGTGGGGCGGCTTTGGGCCAGCGCGCGGCGTCTGGGGTTGAACCGGGTCTTTCCTGCCGTCCGAGGCGACCACCAAGGGGTGGGGTTCGTCACGTCGGCCGCCGCCTTCTGCTACCTGCGACATGCCTTGGCGGAGCTTGGCTTGGAGGGGCGCTTTCCGATCCTCAAGGTGGGCATCACCTATCCGCTGGACCCCGAGCTGATCCGGGAGTTCGCCCGCGGGTTGACCGACCTGTATGTGATCGAAGAGCGCCGCCCGTTTCTCGAGGAGCAGGTGGTGGAGATCGTGCAC
>CAYYMW010000458.1:0-5028 GCA_964472515.1 uncultured Verrucomicrobiota bacterium
GCCATCTTCCCTCCCCAGCGCCCTCGGATCTGCAAATAGCTGCAAATAGCGGCAAATTCTGCGTCGCCCCACCCAAATCGACCTCCTCACCTTTTAGGTGGTCTTCGGATTGTCTGCGGCTTTCCCCCGGTGCAAGAAGCCGGAACAAGCCGCAAACCGGATTCCCCGGTCGCCGATTCGCCTCCGGCGGCTCACTTCCCCGTGGAGAACGTGATGCGATAGGGCTCCAGCGGCACGCCGTGCGCGCTTTGGAAGTTCACGGCGGACGGCGCGTTGAGCGAGAGCCGGTAGGTCCACTCCGGCTTGAGCTTCACCGGGAGCGTGCAAACCGTGTGGTCTTCGTTCCACTGAGGACGCGTCCCCGCGGCGATCTCGGGGTAGTTCTCCCCGCCACCACACCAGGAGAAGCCGCCTCCCATGGGCGCGCTGAAAGTGACCCGGATTTCGCCGAGCGATGGGCTCACCCCCTGGCTGCCGTTGGCGGGTTCCATGCGGAGCACCGTTGGCTTGCGGACCTTGGCGAGGGCCGCTTCATCCGCGCCCTGCGTCACGAAGTAAATGGCGGTGGGCAGGGTGGGAACGCCGGCGGCGCTGCGGAAGTTGCGGTGGCTCTTCGAGTTGATGCCCACCCGGTAGTAGCGGCCCCGTTCGAGCGCCACGGGCAGCACGCACGTGCGCTTGTCCCGCCAGACGGGACGAGCGCCTTCGCGGCCGGGGGGACGGTCCGGGCCGCCGCCGGTCCAGGAGAAGCCGGACGCCATGTCCTGGTCGAACGTCACGGTGATTTCCTGCACGGCGGGATCGACATTTGTGGCGCCAACCGCCGGGGTGGTCTGGACGATGCGCGGCGGGGCATTCTCCGCATGGAGGGCCAGGGGCGACACGAGGGTGGCCGCCGCCAGGAGTGCCAGGGAGGCGGCTTGGGCGAGGCGAGGGGAGACAGATGGGTACGTGGTTTGCATAATGTTATTGAGTTCATTAATCCCCGTACTCCGCCTTGAGGCGCGGTACGGGTTGGTGTACGCAAAGTACTTTGTTGTACAAAGTGAATTCTGTCAACATCCGTTTGGTTGACCTTATCCGGGTCCGGCTCAATAGCGCGGTTCCCTCGCGCTTCGCTCGGGTTCCCGGAGGTGAGTGAACGCTCGGCCTTGGAGCGCCGTAGCGGTTGGTTTGAGGTGGCTTGGCTGCCGCCCATGGGCTCAAGGGACTCCGTGGAGGTCATTGTGGTTTTCAGGGAGCAACGCGCGCGGCGGCTCCCTCTGGGAAATGAGCCCGGTGGGGATACCATGGAGGGGCGAGCTTGCCAGGCGGGCCGATTTGGGCGAAACGTAATGAGCGGATCGGGTTTTACATCGTATCGTCATGAGTGCTGAACGGCAGATCGAATTGGGAGATGGGCAAACGCTGCTTGTTGTAGTCAAGGACGGGCAGGTCATCGAACACACCTGGGATATGGGTCTCCCGCACGTTGAGTTTGTGAAGCGCAGGCTCGGGGAGCTTCCAGCAGGGGCATGGGTTGGCACGGTGTCGAAAATCAAGAAGGACTTGGTGGCGATCAGCTCGAAGTCGTTTTACGGCTACCAACTCCCGGCTGCTGAGTCGGTCACTGCAGCGGTACGAGCGATGTTCAAGTAGGCAGGTCGGAGCGGTCGGACATTCCCGTCGCCGACATGAATCCTCATCGTTTGAAGTTCTCGATCCTGGTCGCGGGACTCTCCCTCCTCCTTTGCGGGTGCTGCATTCGCTGCGGATTGCGTGTCACGAACCACACGGGAGGAACAATCCAGTTCTACACGGGTCATACCAAGAAAGTGGTGAAGATCGCCGCCGGCGCAGTTGTCACCATACCCCACTCGGCCGGTAACATCCTCATCATCGATGCCCAGGATGGCGTTTGGGAGTAAGGATCGGTGCATATCGGGGACTACGCGAAGGATACTTGCAGGGGTTTCAAGCGGCTCACCCTTCCTGTGGTCGTCGAGGCGAGTGGAATCCTCGTCTTGCGGTCCGGTACAAAGTTGCATCCGAGGCTGGAGGCAAAGCCAAAAACATAGCCCACAGGCGCACAAACATGCCCGACGACTGTCCGACCTCAACTCCGCCTCTGCGCTGGCTCGATGCCGCGTTCCACTTCTGCCAGCAGTGGCGGCATGCCTATCTGGTGCTGGCCTTGATTTTGGCGGTCCTATGGCGAATCGGGGCCAATTTGGCACCCGAGCTTGAGGAGGTGCGTGTCTTGGGCGGGCTGCATCCTGGCGACGTTTTCATTTTGTCGCGGTTCCTTGCAGCGGCTTGGCTGCCTCCGGTGTGCTCCGCCGTGCTTTACGTGTGGTCGTTCCAGTCCAAGCACTTGAACACCTCGGCTGCAGTCGCCATCGTGGCTCTGCATTCAGTGGCATACCTGGCTCTACTGGCCGCTGTAGCGCTGGTCTCAGTCCGCTACAGGATTATCTCCTAGCGAGTGGCCTCCACCGCCCTTCCAAGCAGTCTGGCGGGAGGTGGCTTGCAGCTCGGGCGACGGCACGCGCTATGCTTTTTTCGTCTGCCATTGGCCTGATGCTCATACTCCTATGAAGACGCACTTCCCTCAGCTTTTTGGATTCGTTCTCCTCGGTGGCTGCCTGGGGCTGCCCACGGCAACGACCACCCACTCTGCCATCCTGGCGCACTATCGGTTCGAGAATCTCCCCAACGACAGCCGGGTCTACCGGCTGGTCGATAGCGGCCCGGGGAAGCTCGACGGCACGGTGGAGGGCGACGGGTGGTACGTGGTCTCCTCGTCCGTCGCTCCTTACGCCGGGGTGGGCCAGTTTGCGCTCTCGGCCTTTCACAGCACCTGCACGGCTCGCATTCCGCTGCCCATCGCGGAGCCGCCGCCTTCGGCGGTGACCATCGAGTGTTTCTTCAAGCCGGCCTTTTCCGCCGATGCCTACCATGGGGATCAGTTGCACGAACGCCGTGCGGTGTTGACGCGGCTGAGTTCGGCTCCGGACGGCAACGGGGTTGCCTGGGCTCTGGAGTATGAACCGTGTACGGGGAGGATGTTCATTCTGGTCAGCTACGAAGGGAGACCCCTGAGCGCCCTTCAGGTGGGCGACCTCCGCGACCAGAAATGGCACCACTTGGCGGTCGTCTACGAGGCCGCTTTTGGTTCCGTGGGCCTGCAGACGTATATCGATGGGCAGTTGGCCACCGGGTTCAGCTCCTCGGACCATCCCAAGATCGTCTGGGGCGATGGCCCGCTGATCGTGGGGGCCGTCAACTCATCCTATGGAGAAGGCAAACCTCCCGCCCGGCCTTCGTTTATTGGGTTGATCGATGAGATTCGCGTTACCGATCAAGCGCTCTATCCGAAGGACTTTGTGGTCGATCTCTCCTACAAACCCCTGGAGCTGACCATCACTCCGAAGATCGAGATCGCCTTTCCCACGGCCAGCGGCAACTACTACCAGGTCCAATGGGCCTCGCCCTTGAACACGAACGAATGGAACAACCTAGGACGCCACCTCGACGGCAACGGGCTCACGAACGTGGTATATGACACCGTGGGCTTTGGCCAGAACCGGTTCTACCGGGTCTATGTGTATGACTGAGGGCGGGTGCCTCCCCTCGGACGACGGACTGGACTGAGGCGAGCCTACCCCGCCTCCTCGCTCTTCTGCTTTTCGAGGAGCTTGTCGATGGTGGCGTCGAGCAGGGCGCGATAGCCTTGGGCGTCCACGCAGGCGGGGTCGGGTTCGCCGTCGAACTCGTACAACCAGCCTTCACCGAATGGATCGCGATGGACCAGGTCGATGCAGTGCTGGAGTTCCGGGTTGCCGCGGACAAAGCGGCCGCGTCCAAGACAGTAGAGGTCGGAGATGGCTTTGAAACCCTCGATCCAGCCGATGATCTGGCCCGTCGTCAGCTCGGCGCCCGCCTCCACGTGGAAGGCGTGGTCCACGGTCTCCCCAAGCATCCGGGTGGCGAATTTGGTCAGGCCCACGCGCCACCGGCCGGTCCCGGTCTCAGCCGCCCAAGCGTGGGCCAGGTTGTACCGGCAGTGGACCGGGAGGTGGGTGACGAAGTTTGCCCGCTTGTAGAAGAGGGTGGGGGAGGCGGATTCGCCCGGTGCGGAGGGTGCGTCGGCCATGGGATCGCGGCGGCGGCTCCTACAGTTTCATCAACTCGACCTTGCGGAAGTCGACTGGATGACTTTCGGCCTGCAAGCAGATATAGCCCTCGCTGAGCATCTTCGGGAAACCCTTCGCCATGAGCTTCTTGGCGTAAGCATCCGAGGGGTCCAACTGCGGCTGGGTGTACTCCAGCACGGTCTCGCCTTCGAGGATGTGCTTGATCGACTCGTTGCCATGCACCTCGACCTCGATGGTCACCCACTGGTCGCCGTGGTAGGTCTTGGACTTGGAGTCCGTGCAGTGCGGCGTGAAGAGCTTGCCGTCCATGACGACGTTGGTGCTGGGCGAGCAGAGATTGCCCGTGTGACGCTCGCCGTTGCCGTCGCCGCCCAGGAGTTGGACCTCGATGGAGGCCGGGAATTCCTGGTCCACTTCCATGGTTTCCGGCGGCTGGCTGTGGAGCATGATGCCGCTGTTGCGGAACGCCCAGCTCGGTCCCCCGGGCGTCTGCTTGCCGGTGAAGCGGTACTCCACGCGCACCACGTAGTGGGAGAGCTTTTCGCGATAGTAGAGGTGGCCGAACTGCCCTTTGAACTCCGGGTACCGGTCGTAGCAGACGCGCAGCAGGCCATCCTCGACCCGGTACGTGTTATTGAAGTTCTCGCCAAGCTTGGAGCCGGTGAACTTGGGTGTCCAGCCCTCCATGTCCTTGCCGTTGAAGAGGGTGATCCACTTGCCGTTCCGGGGCTTGGCTGGTTCCGCGCCCAAGCCGCGGGGCAGGGCCAGCCCGGCGGTTCCCAGCGCGGTGGCGGCCAGGAAGCGACGACGGTTGAACGGCCGGTGCGGACGACTCTCGGTTCGGTCACTTGCAGATGGCAAATACGTCTTCATGCGTTGAGGGAACTATGCC
>CAYYMW010000459.1:0-5023 GCA_964472515.1 uncultured Verrucomicrobiota bacterium
CCACCGAGGCATGCACTTCGCGGATCGCCCGCACAATGTGCTCGTTGATGCGGGGAGTGTACTTGGCTCCCACGCGGACCTGCACAAACGAGTCGAAGACCCGGAGAGTCTGGGGGCAGCATTCCGCCCCGTACCGGATCGCTTTCCCTTCCGGCGTGTTGAACGACGGCCAGTTCGGGTGCCGGGCGCGCTTGGCGATCACCGATTCCTCCAGCGGCAGGAGCACCGACCCGCTCATGGTCGAGGCGGGCACCTTGCGCTGACGCAATTCGCTGATGCAACGGTCCCGGCGGGCGCGGTCCCCGGCTTCGAAGAACACCGCATAGCCGATGTCGCCCGCCTCATCGGGGCGCGCGCGCAAGCGGATTCCCGAAAGGTCCTTGATGCCCTCGTAGATGAACCGGGCGTTCGCGCGCAACTGCGTCACCATCGTGTCGAGCTTCCGCAACTGGGCGCCCAGCACGGCCCCGGTCAACTCGTTCATGCGGAAGTTCTCGCCCGCGAAGGTCGGCGCCTGCGCCGGGCCGCCAATGCGGTCCAGAAAGAGCTGCCGCACCGTCCCCATGTCATGAAAGCGGACGGCGCGCTCGTACAAAAGCGGGTCGCTGGTCACCAGGGCCCCGCCCTCGCCCGACGTGATCATCTTGTTGATCTGGAAGCTGTAAATGCCCACCTCGCCCAACGAACCGAGCTGCTTGCCGCGGTACGACCCGCCCACGCACTGGGCGCAGTCCTCCACCACCGCCACCTTGTGCGCCTTGGCGATCTTGAGGATCGGTTCGAGCTCGCACGGCCCGCCCAACAGATGCACGGCGATCACCGCCTTGGTGCGCGGGGTGATCTTGCGCTCGAAGTCCTTGGGATCGAGGTTCAATGTCCGGTCCACCTCCGCGAAGACCGGCAACGCCCCGGCATGCACCACACACGTGTAGTCGGACCACCACGTGTAGGCGGGCACGATCACCTCGTCACCGGGGCCGACGTCCAGCGCCGCCATCGCGCAATCCAGCGCGGCCGTGCCGGAGGTCACCCCCAGCGCGAACCGCGTCCCCATGTACCGGGCAAACTCCTCCTCGAACCGCTGGACCTTCACCGGGCGGCCTGGTCCCCAATATCGGAAGGGTGAGCCCGCCTCCATCACCTCCTGCAACGCCCGTTCCTCCTGCGCATCGAAGAACTGCGGCCCCACATAACCCGGGTCGATGTTCATGATCTCGCCCTCCGCTCCCCTTGCCCGCGGAGTGCCCAGCGCCAGCGCCGCGCTGGCAGCCAACCCCGAACCGGCGCCCAGAAACTCCCTGCGGGTCAGGTTTTCCGTTCTTGGCCTGCCGTCTGAAGTCCTGTCGTTCATAAAGCCAGATCCTGTTGATGGGTCACTCCGCATCCGGTGACCGGCACTCATCCGCTCCCCGTTCGATCACCTCGCCGAGGTGGGCTCGGAGCCAGACGTTAAGCCGGTTTCCCGACCACGCCACCCAGACTGAGTCTGTCGCTAGCAAAGCAGGTTGTGCTCGCGGCGGCAATTCCTTTTCGTTTCACCAAATACCTCCATGGCAATCGGTTGTGTATGAACCAAGCGGCGTTTTGACCCATATCAAGGCGGCCGTCGTTTGACCAATGCATATTGCGCATGCACGTTTTGCATTACGACAATGCGCGCGCCGAGTACCAAAACCGAGATTCGCAAGGAACAGATCGCCCAAGCGGCGTTGGACCTGATCGCCCGCTATGGCTTCCACCGCCTCAACGTGGCGGCCGTGGCCCGCGAGGTGGGCGTCGTACCGGCTGCCTTGTACCGCCACTATCAGGGCGTGGACGAAGTCCTCGAGGCGGTCCTGGATCTGGCAGCCGACCGCCTGGTCGCCAACGTAAGCGCCGTGCGGGAAGCCACCCAGGAACCGCTCGAACGCCTCCACCTCTTGCTGCAACGTCACGTGCAATTGGTCCGCAGCGGCGGGCCCATCCCCCGCGTCGTGTTTTCCGAGGAGATGTTCGCCCATTGCCATGAACGCCGGGAGCGGATGCACCAGGTTCACCAACGCTACCTGGCGGCCGTGGCGGAACTGATCCGCGAAGGCCAGAAGGCGGGCTGCATCCGGGCGGACCTCGAGGCCGGCACGCTGGCGGTCATGTTTCTCGGCCTGGTCCAGCCGGCGGCCACACTCTGGCGCGCCAGCGACAGCACTTTCGACCTCGATAACCACACGGAAACCGCTTGGAGGCTGTTCACCGGCATGCTGACCACGCCCCATCTCGCGGAACCGCAGCCCCGGCCCGGGGCCTCCCTGCCGCCACGCGAGGCAGCCAGGCGGCCCAAGGTTTCTCGCGACTCACGTTATGCGGAGGTTTCCTCCGCCCGCGCCGCGCTCAACGCCCGCTGACCCCCCCTTTATGCCCACCGAAAAGCCCCCCAAAGCGAAAGGCCTTCCCGCGGCGCAAACGGCCGCGATCACGGACATCGTCCGCTACCAGGACGGCGCCATCGTGAGTCGCGAGGTGGTGAAGAAGCCGACCGGCAACGTGACCTTCTTCGCCTTCGACGAGGGCCAGGGGCTCAGCGAGCACACCGCGCCGTTCGATGCCTTGGTGCAGGTCATCGAGGGGGAAGCCGAAATCCTCATCTCCGGCGAGGCGCACGTGGTCCAGACTGGCCAGCTCATCCTCATGCCGGCGGACAAGCCCCACGCGCTCAAGGCCCTCAAGCGCTTCAAGATGATCCTCACCATGATTCGCTCCTGAACCACGGAGCGAATGGGGCTCGCCCGCGGACGTCTCAGTCCAACGGTTTCCCCGCCAGGCGCGCCGCCAGCAGCAGGGCCGCCTCCATGCTGGTTGACTTCGCCACCCCCCGCCACGCCAAGTCGTAAGCCGTGCCGTGGTCCGGCGAAGTCCGGATAAACGGCAGGCCCAAGGTCCAGTTGATGCCGCTCTCGAAGCCGATCATCTTGAGTGGCGCCAGCCCCTGGTCGTGATACATCGCTACGATCAGGTCGTACTCCCCTTGGAACGCGTGGTAGAAGAGGCCGTCGGCCGCCAGCGGGCCATGGACATCGCCGCCCCGCGCCCGCGCGCGCTCAACGGCCGGGCCGATGGTGTCCAACTCCTCCCGCCCAAGCTCGCCGCCTTCGCCGGCGTGGGGGTTCAGGCCGCATACGCCCACCCGCGCCCTGGGCAGCCCGAGCAACTGGCCGGCGCGCGCGGCAAGGTCGATGGCCAGTTCCACCTTCTCGCCGGTGATCGAGTCCGCCACCTGGCGGAGCGGCAGGTGCGTGGTCACCAACACCACCCGGATCCACCGCTGGCGGTCGTCGTGACCCAGCAACATCATGGCGGTGCGCTGCGTTCCCGCCAGGTCAGAGAGCAACTCGGTCTGGCCCACAAAGGGAATCCCGGCGCGAATGATGGCCTCCTTATTGACCGGGGCGGTCACCAACCCCGCCAATTCCTGGCGCAGGCTGCGATGCGCCGCCTCCCGGAGCCAGTCCACCGCGGCCCGGGCGGCGCCAGGCGAGCCCGGCGCGAGGTCGGCCGGCAACGCGGTGCCGGTCTCCAGACAGGCTATGGGCGTCTCCTGGGCATAGTCGCAGAACGGCACCCAGGGCAACTCGGCAAACTTGCCAGCGCGCTCCCACACTCCCCGGTCGCCCATCACCAGCCAGCGCAAGTCCGGCCGCCGAGGCAGGGCCTGAAGCGCTTTGATCGTGACCTCCGGCCCAATGCCCGTCACGTCACCCAACGTAATGCCGATCCACGTTGTCATACGTCAACCGAGTTCGCGGCCGGCCGGCCAGCCGCCCACTCAAACCCGTCGTCCCTTTGCCGCCCGCCGGGGCGCCGGTCAGAAGTACCGCACGAAGGCCTTGGCCTTCAGCCGCTCGATCCACTTCTTGGTCAGCCGGGCGCGTTCCTGCGCCAAAAGGGTCGAGTCGATCTCCTCGCGCACCTCCGGCAGGGTCTTGGTGTGCGCCAGGCTCACATCTTCCACTTCCATGATGTAACAGCCCTCCGGCAGTTCCACCACCTGGCTGCGCTCACGTGGCTTCAGGGCAAACGCCACGTTGGCCAGCTCCGGCTTGAGTTCCTTGCGCTCCACCCACCGGCCCTGGTACTGCTGGGACGTGGGAGAATACACTCTGGCCATCTCCACAAACGGAACCCCTCCGGCGAGGCGGGCTAAAATCTCCTCCGCCATCCGCCGCGCCGTGCCCGGCGGGCCTCCGGAGGGCTGGGGCAGAAAGATCATGTGCAGCCGCACGCGGTCCTCGAGCTTGAACTTGTCCAGGTTCTCCGCGTAGTACTTCTCGATCTTGTAGGGAGAAACGATGATCTCGCGCGTGATGAACTGCGCCCGCATCGCGCTGATGATGTAATCCTCACGCACCCGCTGACGGAAGGCTTCGCGGGTCAAACCCTCCTCCTGCAGCGAGCGGGTAGCTGTCAACCAGTCCCCATACCGTTCCCTCATCCGTTCCTGCACCTTGTCGTCGATCACGCTCTCGGGCAGGTTGTAGCCCGCCGTCTTGAATTCCTGCAGGATGAGCTTGCGCTCGACCAGTTGCTCGATGCCGTCCCGCTGGGCCTCGATCATCTTCCTCTCCAGCACCTCGGGTTGCCCGGCGTAGGTGCGCGCCAGCACATCCATGGTCGAGCCCATGTACTGCATCACGTCCTTGAGCGTGATCACCGCGTCGTTGACGATCACCACGACGCTGTTCGCAACGTCACCCGAGGGAGTTGCCGCCGCCAGGCTGACGGCCAACAACAGACATGGCACTAACCGCTTCATCACTGACTTGAGCTTACGGGGCCGCCGGGGTGGGGTCAAGGCCGCGCGCCATGCGCCGCGCCGGGCGGGCCTCAGAAAACCCTCCCAACGCCGCCCGCCGCCCCTGCGGTAACAGGCGTCGCCGCTTCACTTCCTCTCCCTTCGCCGATCCCGCACACTAACTCGGCTTGCTTCGAAAAAAAGGACAGTAAAATCGGGGGATATTTTGGGTTAATGGTTTTGGGCTTCGAAGGCGGA
>CAYYMW010000460.1:0-5018 GCA_964472515.1 uncultured Verrucomicrobiota bacterium
TCTCTTGCAGGCGGAAGAAGCCGCTGGCGTTGGTGGTGGCGAGGGTCACGCGGTTCGTGTTGGTGGCCACCCCTTCCACGGGCGCCCAGGCCACCGGATTGAGCGTGGGCGACCATGACAACCTCCACCCAGGCCAGTTGGTGGACCAGGACAGCAAGGTGCCGCCGGCGGTGAACTGAGCCGTCAGGGCGGGGCGGGCCTTCTCCCCCGCGCGAATCTCGGTATCCGGGTCGGGATGTACGGCATAATCCACTAGCTTTACCGAACTCTTCTTGCCATCCGGCCGGGTGATAGGCGCGCTCAACTCCTCCAGCTTGAACCAACCCAAGTGCCAGCCGTCCGGCTTCGAGATGCGAAAACCGAAGATGCCAGGGTTCAGCGCCCGCAGCCAACCAACCTGAGTGGTCTGATCACAGATGGGGATCTGGCCGCAAGGTACCTGCTCGGTGTGGTGCTCGCAGATCCCCAATCCGCTGTGCGGAAGGATTCGAGGCACCCAAGCGGGGTTCCAGAGCCAGACATTAAGGAAGCCCAGCTCGCTATGGAACGGCTCTGAGCCATCCGGCTCGATGCGCTCGCCAGCAGGTACGTGGAAGGGCGTAGGGCTATAACTCTCCAACGCGTACATCTCAACGCCGTCCTGCGGGAACAACGCCTCCACCGTGTCACGTTGGAAGCTCCGAACATTATCAGGATCCAGTATGAGAGCACAGTACTGGAGCCGGACCACCTTCTGGTGAAGGAAGTCTGGTCTTCCATCGCCATCAAAATCGATCACGTCGGACCAGTTCGTTGAGGAGCCGCAATCGGTCGCATAATCCGGACCGCAGTCACCGAAGGTGCAATCGCCGGTATAGGACTGAGAGTCAGCGCTTAGGATCGCAGCAACTATCCAAATGGAGAGAAGGATCGTTTTCATGAGTCCGCTTTGGCTGTAAATCGCTGCCCAAGTCACTCCGTTGCCAGCGGCCGCCGAATGAAGACACCCCCCAGTTCGCGCTGTTCGCGTTAAGACCGTTCCCGACAATCCAACGGTTGTCATTCACATCTTCGGCGCGCATAGAGCTCTGGCTTTGCTGGTTCAATGCTGACGACGGCTGACTATCACAGGGTCCTGAAGGGATCGCAAGCGATTTGCCGGAGGCAAGGTCACACAGTAGCGCGGCCGAAGCCCCCGACACGGAGTCGCTATCATCCCAATGGCACCCCGGAAGGGAATGCTCCGCCCCGACTTCCGGATGGCCTTGGCAGCCCGCTATGGAGTGCGGTGGCAAGCGCAAGCGCGACACCGCTTTTCCCCGCGCCTGGAGAAGCAGGAATGCCACCGCGCCGTCGCCGCCGCGCTCTGCCGGCGCACTCCCCATGCGGGCACGGCGATGGCCCGGTGCTGCGTCCGGGGGGATGGCGGCGCACGCTTGACTCCCGGACGCCCGGTGCAAGACTGCCTTCATCTTGCCGGTATGCGCGCGGGCCAGACCCGACGGGCGCGCCGGCACACGAGGTTGTTCATGACGGAAATCCTGATGCTCTTGCTGGGGGCCGCCTTGGGCGGAGTGGCGGTCTGGTTTGCCTTGCGCGGGCGCACCCAGGCGGCGGTGGAGGCGGCCCTCGCCGCGCGCCAGGCCGAACAAGCCGTGCTGGCGGAGCGGTTGCAGGCTCGCGACCAGCAGATCGCCCAACTAACCGCGACCGCGCGCCAGGCCGAGGAAGAGGCCAAGCGCTTGCAGGCCGAGTTGACCGCCGAGACGAGCCGTCGCGCGGCGGCGGAGGAAAAGGCGGGCACCCTGCCGAAACTGGAGGCCGACTTGCACGCACTGGAAGCGCGGACAGAGAGCCTGAACGCCGCGTTGAACGCGGAAGCGAGCCGGCGGGCCGCCGCCGAAGAGAAAGCAAGTGTCCTGCCCAAGCTCGAAGCCGCGGCACGTGACCGGGAAGCCCAGCTCGCGGCCCTGGGCCTGGAGATCATGGCGCTCAAGACCAGGCAGGCGGAACTCCAGACCACGCTCGAGAAGGAGCGCCGGGCAGGGGAGGAGAAACTCGCTTTGCTCAACGAGGCCCAGGCGAAACTCTCGGATGCCTTCAAGGCCCTGTCTTCAGACGCGCTGCAGCGCAACAACCAATCGTTCCTGGAACTCGCCCAGGTGGCTTTAGAGCGTTTTCAACAGGGCGCACGCAGCGATTTGGAGCAGCGCCAGAAAGCCATCGATGAGATGGTCAAGCCGGTCAAGGACTCGCTGGCGAAGGTGGACACGCGGATCGGCGAACTCGAAAAGGAACGCGCCGCCGCGTATGCGGGCCTGACCGAGCAGGTCCGCTCGCTCGCGACGTCACAAGTCCAATTGCAGACGGAGACACGCAACCTCGTCCAGGCGCTGCGGGCGCCGCAGGTGCGCGGCCGCTGGGGGGAAATCCAGCTCCAACGCGTGGTCGAGATGGCCGGGATGATGGAGCATTGCGATTTCGTCCAGCAGGAGAACGTCAGCCTCGAGGACGGCCGCCTGCGGCCCGACCTCATTGTCCGCCTGCCCGGCGGCAAGAACGTGGTCGTGGACGCCAAGGCGCCGCTCAGCGCCTACCTGGACGCCCTCCAAGCCGGCACCGATGCCGAGCGCCTCGATCGGCTCAAGGACCACGCGCGCCAAATCCGCACGCACCTGCAGAAACTGGGGCAGAAGGGTTACTGGGAGCAGTTCAAGCCCACGCCGGAGTTCGTGGTGATGTTCCTGCCGGGCGAGACGTTTTTCAGCGCCGCGCTGGAACAGGAGCCGGGGCTGATCGAGGCGGGGGTCGAGCAACGGGTGATCCTGGCCACGCCCACCACGCTGATCGCACTGCTCCGGGCGGTCGCTTACGGATGGCGGCAGGAGAAGGTGGCGGAGAACGCCCAAGCCATCAGCGATCTGGGGCGGTTGCTCTACGATCGACTGCGCGTGCTGGCGGAGCATTTTGATGCCGTCGGCCACGGGCTCGAAACCGCGGTGAAGTCCTACAACACGGCCGTGGGCTCGCTCGAAGCGCGGGTCCTGGTCACCGCGCGGAAGTTCAAGGAACTCGGCGCAGCGACGGAGAAGGAAGTCCCCGCCGCCAGTCAGCTCGACCTGACGCCGCGCGCCGTACAGGCACCCGAACTGGCCGCTCCACCGGAGGCCGGCGCCCAAGCGAAGACCCTCCCCACCTCGTGACGCTCCAACCATCCACCCTACGGCTATCATGTCCAACACCCATCCGTTGACCACCACCGCCTTCGAGTTGCCCGGCTACCGCACCGTCCGTTCCCTGGGAGTGGTGCGCGGCATCATCGTGCGCTCCCGTTCGGTGGTCGGGAACATTGGCGCGGGTATTCAGAGCCTCTTCGGCGGCAACATTTCGCTCTACACGAGCCTCTGCGAACGGACACGGGGGGATGCGTTCAACCTCATGCTCCAACACGCGTCGGAGCTGGGCGCGAACGCGGTAATCGGTGTCCGCTACGACGCCACGGAGCTGGCGGCGGGCATCACCGAAGTGCTGTGTTACGGCACGGCGGTATGGGTCGAAGCCGCGCCGCAAGGGTAGGCGCCCGGGACGCTACATCCGCCACAAGGCGGCAACGGGCAGGGCGTGGAGGCGCGCCCCAAACGGTACTACCTCGCTGCCGGTGTATAGGATGACCCCCCGGTGAAATCGTTTCCCGGCGGCTTCAGCCAGAGCTTTGAGTCCGTTCCAATCCCGGCCACCCAGCGTGGCGCTCGCTTTGACCTCGATGCCCACCAACCGGCCGGCGGCGTCCTCCAAAACGAGGTCCACTTCCTGGTTGTTGGCGGTGCGCCAGTGAAAGAACTGCGGTTGGCACCGGCTCCACGCGGCCTGTTTTCGCAGCTCCATCATGACGAAGTTCTCCAGCACCGGCCCGAAGGCGCCGGCGTCCTCCGCCAGTCGCTCGGGGGTCAATCCCAAGAGATGCGCCAGCAAACCGGTGTCTGCCAGGAACATCTTGGGCGCTTGGATCAGGCGTTTCCCGAGATTGCCCGACCACGCGGGCAGGGGCTGGACCAGGAAGGTTGCCTGGAGCAGGGGTAGGTAACGCTTCAGGGTGGTCTGCGGGAGCCCCAGGCTGCGAGCCAGCTCGGCCTGGTTCAGCAGGGAGCCCGCGCGGGCGGCGAGGAGGCTCAGGAGCCGGGGCAAGGTGGCCAGATCTTCGATGACCGAGAGATCGCGCACCTCCTTCTGCATCAAGGTGGTGAGGTAGGAACCGAACCAGGCTTTGCGCCGGGCGGGGTTCGCGCGGGTCTGCACCTCGGGATATCCGCCAGCGAGAACCCGCCGAATGATGGCTGGACGCGCGTCTCCGCCCTGCGGATCCAATGGCGGGAGCTCGGGCTGCGAATCGCCGAACAACTGATCGACCAGGTGCTCCTGGTGGCCCGCCAGCTCGCCTTGAGTGAAGGGCCACAGGGTGAGCACTTCCATGCGGTCCGCCAGCGACTCAGCCAAGCGTGGCAGCAACAGGACGTTCGCCGATCCGGTCAGAAGGAACCTTCCCGCCCGACGATCCCGGTCTACCTCCACTTTGATGGCCGGGAACAGTTCCGGGACCCGTTGGATTTCATCCAGCACCAGCGATCCGCTCAGGCCGGCCAGAAAGCCCGCCGGATCGCGTTTGGCGGCGGCGAACAAGGTGGCGTCATCGAGCGAAAGGTACCGCCCACCCCACTGCCGCAAGGCGGCTGACCGCACCAGCGTACTCTTGCCTGACTGACGCGCGCCGTTGAGCAGCACCACCGGCGTATCGGCGAGGGCGGCGGGCAGCGCGGACGTCAAATGCCGTTCAATCATCGTGATGACAAGATACGCACTGTACGGATGATAATCAACCGTTCAACGGACGATTATCGTCCATGTACCAAGGCCTTCCGCAGGACAAGACCGTCGACCAGAACCAGCGAACGAGAGCCTTAAGCCTTGTCTTGATCGCTCGTGCCGAACGGGTTGCCTCCGGTAATCGGAGGAGACCCTGGGTTTACCGCCGAGAGTTCCGC
>CAYYMW010000461.1:0-4981 GCA_964472515.1 uncultured Verrucomicrobiota bacterium
GGGGGATCAAGCTGGATGCAGGCTTGTTCGACACCCTCCTGAGCGCCTACATGCGGCAAGCCGAGGACACGCTGCGTTTCTACTCGGCGGATGCCGCCGTCAACGGCCTGAGCTATCCCCGGCATGAGGAGGAATCCGCGGTATCGACGTTCGTGCGCGGCATCAGCACCGCCGCCAAGGCCTATTTGCAGGATCCGCTCTGGTCTCCGCTGATCTCGAACTGGAACCGCGTCGAATCCGCCCTCCCAGGGTTCCTTGATGAATTGCGCGAGGCCGTCCGCCTCGACAATGAGTAGGACTGCGCGGCGCCACCTCCGGAAGAAGGGCGCGCGGTTCTTTGGCGAAGGCAGCTTTCCGCAACGCCCGGGAGGTTGCGGAGGAGCCGGCTCGCCGACCCGCTGAGCGCGGCCTCCTGGCCGCACGGCCAGCAACCGAATCCAACCCGTCCGGATCGTTCCTTGCCGACGCCGGGAGCAAATCGGCCTGGAAACCGACTATCTCTACATGGACGAACCATCGGCTGCGTTCAGCCAAGACTACCCTGCCCGCCGCCGGGCGTTGACCGCAGGCATTGAACCGTTTCGAAACGGCGTTTGTCTATTCGATGTGACTCCGAACCACGCCGTTCGCTTGGCACTAGTTGTGCTAAAGGAGAGCCTATGACCACCGCCCGAATCGACGTCGCCCGGAAAGCTGGAAACCGCCTGCTGCTGCTGGTCTGGTTGGCATGTGCGATGCAGGCATCCGGTCAATCGCTGCTGAACCTGGACTTCGGAGGCACGACGACCCAGCCCAAGACCGGCTTTGCCGCCGCCGGACGGCGGACCAACGATTGGTGGAATCCCTATAATCCCTATGGCGAGCGGTTCGTCCCCGGCACCGCGCCAATCCCCAATGGCGGCCTCGCCGCCTCGAGCCTGAAATGGGCCGACGGCACGGTAAGTCCAGTCTCCCTTGCCGTCACCAACGCCCCCGGCCTTTGGGGGAACGCCTTGGGAGACGCCATGTTGGATTCCTACCTATTCGCTCCCAATGGGTCTAACATCGTCTTCGTGCTCAACGGTTTGGAACCGGGACGCTACCAATTCTACCTCTATGGCTGGGCGGTGGCGGATGGCACCGTGGAGCAAGTTTCACGCTTCCTGATTCAAGCGGGTACCAACACCTTCGGCCCCTTGGCGCCAACCTACGAAGCCCCATGGGCCGGGATGACCGGAGCCAAGGAGCGCGTTCCGGTGGTGATCTGCCGGGATGTGCCGGTGGTGCAAGGGCAACCGGTGGTGGTGCAGGTGCTGCCCGGGCCGGGCGGAGTGGCGGTTCTCAACGGCCTGCAGGTGCTCTCTCGCGGCACCGGCCCGCCGGTTCTGACGGTAGACCCTGCGGTGACTGGTTCGCCGGTCACCAATCTCCTGATGCGGTCGGTGCACTATGCCGGTTCGGTGGCAGCGGATGAAGTCCGGTTCCAGGTCAACATCGAGGCCGAGTCGCGCACCACCAACCTGCTGCGAACGGTGTTGTTCGAGGGGGACGTGGCCCTGCTGGAACCGAAGCTTCCCCCCGGATGGTGGATCGTCAACGAAGGCAAGACCTTCGTGCTGTATGCGCAAGCGCCGGGCAGCCAGCGGCTGGAATTCGGACTGGTGCCCAAGGTCAGCCGGGAGGAACCGTGGCGGCAGGTGCGGTTTGGCGGGCCGCCGGCCGCGATCGCGACCATCGCTTTGGAGCGGGCGCAGGCGGGAACCGAAGTGCAGTTCCTCAACGGCTTGCCGGTGGAGGAACCCGCCGGCCAGACGAACGTCCTCAAAGGAGTGCTGGGCGCGGATCGCCAGGTAGCCTTCCGCTGGCAAGGCCGGGCGGCAGAAGGGGAACGCGCGGCGGTGGCGACGGTCGATGCCCAATGCCTCGTCCGTCTCACTCCCACCGCCCTCCGCTATACCACCCGCCTCTCCTACGAAGTGCTCCGCTCGCGTCTGACGCAGGCCCGACTGGCGATTCCTTCGGACCAAGCCCTGACGCGCCTGACCGGGGAAGCTGTCCGCGACTGGCGTTTGACGGACGAAGGTGGAAAACCAGTGTTGGTGGTGGAGTTCCTCCGCCCCATCGAAGGGACCACGCTGATCGAATGCGTTACCGAACAGAGCTGCCCCGCGCTGCCGGGCAGTGTCGCCCTGCATCCGCCCGAGGCCTTGGGTGTCCAACGGGAGACGGGCACGCTGGGGGTGGAGGTCGAGGACTTGGAGGCGAGGGTGGAGCAGGCCGAGGGCCTGCGCCAGGTCAACGCCCTGATGAACCAAGTGGCGAGTTTCAGGTTCGGGCGGCGTCCGATTGCCTTGGGAATGAGCCTCCAGGCGATCGAACCGTTGTTGACCGTGAACTCGCGGGTGAGTCTCCGGGTGGAGGAAACCCGCGCGGTGGTGAACCACGATCTCACTTTGAACGTTGCCCGGGCGGGCATTTACGGACTCGAGTTGAGCGCTCCCCCGCAATGGGTGGCCGCGCAGGTGAAGGGTGACCAGTTGGAGGATTGGCAGTTGAGCGAGGGCAAACTGCGGCTGCGGTTTGCCAAGCGCGTGCTGGGCGATTACCGGCTGGCCGTCCAGTTGGAGCAGGCGTTGCCCACCCTGCCGCCGGAGCTGGCGCTGGTGCCGCTGCGTGCCAAAGGGGCCACCCGGGAGACGGCGTGGATCGGGGCGGGTTCGACCGCGGGGGTGAAGATCAAGACGGCCTCGGTGACCGGCGCGCGGGAGATGGCCATCAGCGCCTTGCCCAATCGCCAGGAGGAATTGCTCGGCTACCGGGCCGACGAAGGCGACTGGCGGGTGCAACTGGCACTGGAGCGGCCCCAGCCACGCGTCGTGGCAGAAGTGTTCAACCTGATCACGGCGGGCGACGGCCTGGTGGGAGGCAGCGCCACCATGCGCTTCGCCATCGTCAACCAGGGCGCGCAACAGTTCCGGGTCAAGGTCCCCGGCCACTGGCGCAACCTCGAGTTCACCGGCCCGAACATCCGGCGCAAGGACCGACAAGACGACATCTGGACCATCTCGTTGCAGGACAAGGTCTGGGGCGGATACACGCTGGTCATCACTTACGATTACACGTTCGAGGGCGCCCGGGCCACGGTGGACGCCGCCGGAGCGCATGCCCTGGACGTGGAGCGCGAATCCGGCGTGGTGGCCATCACCTGCGCCCCCAACCTCAGCCTGGAACCGACCGCGATTGCCGAACCGCTGCGACCCATCGATGCCTCCGAGATCGCGGCGACCGACCGGGCCTTGATCCAGCGGCCGGTGGTCCGGGCCTATCGATACGAGGGGAGTGCCTTCGCACTGCCGTTGACGCTCGCGCGACACGAGGAAGTGCCGGTACTCGACGCGGTGGCGGATCGCGCCCAGTTCACCAGCGTGCTGACGGCGACCGGCGAGATGCTCTGCCAGGCCAGTTTCATGGTGAAGAACAACGAACGTTCGCACCAACGCATCGAGCTGCCGTCGGGGGCCACCCTCTGGGGAGTGGCGGTGAACGGCGAGCCTGCCAAGGCGGACCGCGACGGGTCATGGCTGCTGGTCACCCTGCCGCGCGGGGAGAACCGGGATCAGTTGTTCGCCATCGACATCAAGTACGCCCTGCAGACCGGGCTGCTGGGGCGGCTTTTTCCGAAGCGTCTGACGCTGGCCGCGCCGCGCACTGACGTGCCCGGCACCTATGCCCAATGGGACCTGTACGTTCCCACCTCGCGCCAGGTGTTCGATTTCGGTGGCACCATGAAAGTGGTGAGCGGTACAACCTATGGCCTGAAGGACGGTTGGGCGGAGTTCAGCAGGGTTTACCTGGGATTCTGGCATTCGTACAATACCACGATCCTGTTTGGCGGAGGACTGGTCGCGTTCCTTTGGGCTTTGATCCTGTATGGGCGCAAGCACGGTTTCTCCGGCATCGCCAAAGTGGTGGGGCTGTTCGCGGTCCTGGCGGTTCTGGCCGGCATGCTCCTGCCCGCGCTGAGCAAGGCCAAGGCCAAGTCGCAGAGGATCGGTTCAATGAACAATCTCAAGCAGATTGGCGTGGCGTTGCGGCTCTACTCAACCGATAACAGCGGCAGCCCCTTCCCCTCGCAACTGGAGGCGGTGGCCGCCGAACTCGGTTCGCTCAAGGTGCTCAACGACCCGGAGACGGGCCAGAAGTACACCTACGTGGGCGCGGGCAAGAGCGAGACGGATCCCAATGCGATCGTCGCCTACTCGCCTCCTCGCTCGGGCGGCTCTCGCGAAGTGCTCTTCGCCGATGGGAGTGTGCAGATGATGTCCGACCAGCGGTTCGTCGAGGCGCTGGCCAAGGATGAGGCCGGACGGAGCCAGAAGCCGGGCGAAACCAAGCCCATGATGGACGTCCGCATGATGATGCGCTACGGGATGGCTCCGCGCGGGGCCGCTGTCAACGGTGCGGAACAGGAGCGCTTGGCCGGAATAGCGGCCGGAGCCGATGTCGCCCAGGTGGCCAAGCCTGCGGCGCCGGCAGCCCAACCGGCGCCCCAGCCAGCCCTTCAACCGGCGGTGCCGACGACCACGCCAACCGCCATGGCCGCGCCCACGGCGGCCGGGATCAAGTCGCTCAAGTTCGATCTCCCGCGGGCCGGGCGAGTCTACACCTTTGCCCGGGTGCTCAACCTGGAGGACAAGCCTCCCACCCTTTCCCTGCAGATGATGTCAGCCGGGGCCTTCACCTTCCTGCGCGCGGCGGCCCAGTTGACCGCCTTCGTGGGCGGGTTGCTGTTGGTGTGGCTCAACTGGCGCCGCGCCAAGCCCAGCTCCTTCTGGCTGGCCGTGGGCGCGCTGCTGGCGGGGGCTGGCATGGTGGACCTCCTGGTAGCCTGGCGGGTGCTGCACCTGGCCTTGATCGTCGGCGTGCCGACCGCAGCCTTGCTGGCGGTGGGTTGGCTGATCGTCCGCGGAATGGAGCGTCGCCGCCGCAACCGGCCCCCGAC
>CAYYMW010000462.1:0-4919 GCA_964472515.1 uncultured Verrucomicrobiota bacterium
GAAAAGAAATCTGCCTCCCCGCCTGAGAACTCCCCACCAGTCTGCGATGCACCCGAACATACCTGGCAACGGTCTTGCCGCTTGCGCCTCCCCTGCTCCCGGCGTAGAAGGGGGCGTGGAATCGGCAACCGGATGGGCCGTGGGCATCAGCAGACAGACTGACGCGGTCAAACGACGGAGCGCCCCAATCCGGTCCGGTCGCTCCACCCACGCCGCGAGTTGGCGCTGGCTGTCGGTTGGTCATTGAATCATGAAAACCTCCGCTTATCTCACGGTGTTGCTCGGGCTGACCATCGCGGCCTTCGCCCAGGACGCCCCCGCCAAACCCCGCTTTGTGCAGGACCGCTTTGCGATCGGTTTCTGGGTCGAACCGCCCTTCGACGCCAAGGCCGACGCCCGTTACCAGCAGATCGCCGAGGCCGGCTTCAACACCGTGCTGGCCGGGTTTTCCGGCGCCGAGCCGAACGCCTTCCTGAGAATCCTCCGGAAGTACGACCTCAAGGCGCTGCTCTCGCCCGTCGGCGACGACCCCGCGCAGTGGCCCGATGATCCCACCGTCTGGGGTTACTCGCTTCGGGATGAGCCGAGCGCCAAGGATTTCCCCGGCCTCGGGCAACGCGTCGCCGCGATCCGCCAGAAACGCCCCGGCAAGCTCGCCTACATCAATCTCTTCCCCGACTACGCCAGCGCCGAGCAACTCGGCACCGCCACCTACGACGAGCACCTCACCCGCTTCCGCAAGGAGGTCGATGTGGATGTCCTCTCCATGGACCACTACCCGATCTTCCACCCGGACCGTGACGGGCGCGACCGCTATTGCGAGAACCTGACCGCCATGCGCCAGCATTCCCTCGCAGGCGGCATCCCGTTCTGGAACTTCTTCAACACGATGCCCTACGGCCCGCACACGGACCCCACGGAATCCCAGTTGCGCTGGCAAATCTACGCCTCGCTCACCTACGGCGCCAAAGGTGTCCTCTACTTCTGCTACTACACCCCGTCCGGCGGCGAGTTCCCCAAGGGCGGCGCGATCATCGCCCGCGACGACATCCCCACCCGCCACTACGACCAGGCGAAGCGCCTCAACGCCGAGGTCCGGAACCTTGGCCCCACCCTTATGAAGCTCACGAGCACGGCGATGTACCGGGTAACCCCCAAAGACACCCCGGCCGAAGCCCTGAAAGGCTCCGGGATCGTCGACCTCAAGCGCGATCCGGTCGATCCCCCGGGCGATTACCTCGTGGGCGCGTTCCGCCACGCCGACGGCCGCCGCGCCGTGCTGTTGATGAACTACCGCTTCGCCTACTCCGCGTGGCCCACGGTCGCCTTTGATGCACCGCCCGACCAGGTGCGCGAGCTCGACAAACGCACCGGCCGGGAGATCCCCCTGCGCGACGAGAGCCCCGACATGCCCGGCCTCCAACTCTCCCTCGCCGACGGCGAAGGCCGCTTGTTCCTCCTCCCCGCGCCAAAGGGGAAATGATGTATGCCGAATTAGCAGAACCCTACCGCCCTCGCCAAACCCGGCAGAAGCACAGTACCAACAGCATGACGCCTGCTGAGATTTCCGCCTTGATCCTCAAAGAGATCAAGAACGACTGGGACCACACCAACGCTCACGGGGTGGCGTTGCGCGCTTGCCTCGTCGCTCCCGAACTCCGCTCCTTCGTAGATGTGATGGACAGCTCGCAGATCTGGCGCTTGTGGCTCGTGCTCGAGGAGAATCCCATCAGTCGGGATGGCTACAAGGTCGTGTTTGACGAACGCGCCGGAGTGTTTGGGTTGGCAACGGCTGACGAGTGCGGTCCTGATTGCTACCTGGGGCCCTATGGGTCGTTTCTGCAAGCGCTGGACAGCATGTAGGGATCTCCGGGCTTTGCCCTCCTGCCGGAGGCGGCGCGACTCGCCGCTTTCATCCGTCCATACCCCTCAAGGGGCTTGCGGAACCCAGCCCGACGTTGGCCCGTCTCTGGGCCTACGTTGGGTCACCGGCCTCTGATGATCGTCAACCCGGAACGGGTTGCGGCTTTCCTCCCAACTACCAGAATCGCCACCATGGCCGGTTGCCCTCCGCTGGTGGCGTTGGGGAGTCTGGGTGAGTTATGCGGTCGGATTGCGGGTCATACACGGCCAAGCCGTGCTTGCGGGCAAGGTCATGGACTAGTCTCGCAATGTAGTCGGCTTTCGACCAAACACAGGACATGATGACATGGCCGGGCGAACGGTCTAGTGCACAGCTCCATGGGCAGAGGTCGACGTCATCAATGCGGTCGTCGGGCACCGTATCGATTTCCGGATGCTTGGCCGTGAGCTCCGCGTAGAAGGCGTCAACCGCCGGGTGCGGTTGCAGGCCGCCCGTGTCGCTCTCGCACAGACGAACGTACAATTCGCCCGCCTCTCGGTTCGAGAGGCGCTTGTGCGGATACCAGACTCCGAAATCGCAGCTCATAGACCCGCAGCCTTCGCTTCAGCCGGATCGCTCCAGACTGTCGGTTGATCACACCCACGCGAACCTTACACCCAAACCGACGAGGACCCAGAATGCCAAGAAGACCGCCAGGATCCCTGCCGTCCAGCCTCTTGGACGAAGCAACTGTAGCAAACTCAACGACCCGGCGATGACCGCAAGCGCTACGCTGAGGACGTAGTCGTGAGTGTGTAGTTCCGCGGCTGGATACGGCCAGCGGAACACCGCCAGAGGCCCCAGGATCATGGTCAGGAAGCCGTCGCCGCTCCAATTGCGAGGAGTCCCGTCGCGGTGCGGGAGATCGAAAGCGAATACCGCCCCTGCCGCCAGTACCGCGAGCCACAGCGCAGCCGCCACCCACCTGGACTTGATGATCTGTCCGTTTGCTGCTCCAACCGCATTCATGTTTCCATGGCTCCGAATCCGGCATGAACCTGCTCCCATTCCGCATCGTCGACCCAGCCTACCTGACAGGGCATCGCCGTGCAACACCTCGCGAGGTTGGCACCGAACGACACGGAGGCTGGTCGAAGGCCTTTCAGCTCGGGCTCGCGGCAGGGCGGGCTGCCGGCGCGCGGCGCTTGTGCTCGACGAAGTCCACGGCCTCCTGGTCGCTCATTCGGCGGCTGGCGTTGCGCTTGTGGGCTCTGGCCAGCGCGGGAGGGAGCAGGAACTTCATCACCTTGCCACCCACGATCGCGGTCGCGTACATGCAGACAGCATAGGCGGCCCAGGGCCTGCGAGCAAGCTGCCAGTCGCGTGCAGCGGCATGTCATCGAGCGAGACACCGCTTTGGGGCTCAAGGCAGCATGGAGCATCTCGGCACCCAGGCAGGTTACGGTGCCCGTAGCGGACAGGCGGATGGAACACCTGTGGTATGGCTTGACACTAACTCGGATCTGCGATTAGTTGGTGGAAACTTGGAACTAAACCACATGAACGCAGCTTGGCTTGGGGCGGTGGCCGTGGCGGTGTCGGTCGAGGCAATGGCGCAGGGAACGGTGCTGTTCGGGAATTCGGGGGCTCTCCTGGGCACCGTGCAGCCGATCTACCTGAGCTATTGCGGCCCCTGGGGTAGCTGCGACGTGAAGCTCGAGGGGACCGCTTATCTGGCTCAACTCTGGGCCGGGCCAACCCCCGAGAGTCTGGCTCCCATCGGCGCGGCGCTGCCGTTTCGAACAGGGGCGGGAGCGGGCATTATTGTCAATCAATCGAACGAACGAGTCATCGAAAGTGTGGCCCCCGGAGCGATGGCCTGGGTGCAAATCCGGGCTTGGGCGGCCGCTGCCGGCGCGACTTGGGAGGAGGCGGTCAGTGTCTCGTGCACCGGGGTAGGGCTGGATTCTGGCAGGTCGTCGGTCTGGATGGTCAGGACGGGTGGTGGCTCTCCCGATCAACTGCCGCAGCCGCTGTACGGATTCATGAGCTTCAGCATTCACCAACCTTGTCCCGAGCCCTCCACAGTCGCGCTTGGGTTGCTGGGCTTGGCAACACTGGGCTGGGCTCGGCGGCGGTAGCCGGAAGGCATCACCTCAAGCGTGTGCCGGAGGATGCTGTTGTAGTAGTTTCGCTCGAACAAGTACGCTTGGACACGGTCTAACAGGAAGCCCGTAGACTTGATTCTGGATGAACACGAAGAGTCAGCCTGAAAGCCGCCTGAGGATAGGCCTGCGTTGGTGGGTGTTCTTGTACGGGTGGGCGTTGCTTTGGCTTGGCTTTGGCGTCGGGTTGTTGTTTTGGTCGAAGACGTTCGAAGGCATCAGCTACCCTATTTACCTCGGGTCCTACGGCGTTGCGGGCGCGCCGTGGTTCGCCCTGTCCGCCTCATGGTGCGACTGGCACGGGCAGTTAACTTGGACTTGGTCGGTGATCTGCGCTGTCCTGAGCGAGTTGCTGGCGCTTCCCATATTCTACCTGGTGGTTCACCAATCGCTGCTTGAGTACTTTGGACTTCTCAGTGTGGTTGGCCTGGCCATTGGCGCGTTCTTCGGGCCCTTGCTCAAGCTCCTCACCGGCGCCCCCAGCCGGGCTTGATCAAGGGTGAAGCCTCAACAGGTCGCCTTCCAGCGGGGGCCTAGGCGCTGCCCGGATCGTGGTTTCCGGTTCGATACTAATCATGTCCTCCCGGACCGAAAGCGCGAGGGATTGGCCAGGCCGACAAGGCCGGGTCGTACGGTTGCGGCCCAGGGGGTTGCGGTACATTTATCCTGAGGGCACCACAGAGGCGGTGCCGAGGTCCCCGCGCACCCTCCGGGGCGCGATGAGGATGGTGGCCGGGGCCTAAACCGGTGGGCGCACTTCGTTTCCCACCGGCTAACCGCTCATCGCCCCTGCTGGGGCGCGCAGCAGTCACCGCGTCCACGGTCGAGGCCATCTCTCTCGCCATCGCCGCCGAACCGCTGTCAAAACTCTTTAGAAATGTCCCCTGTTTAACTCACGAGAGAATGTCCCC
>CAYYMW010000463.1:0-4895 GCA_964472515.1 uncultured Verrucomicrobiota bacterium
GGGCCCACCCGGAGCCGGGGCTGGGGCGGCGGACGCGGGGGCGGTTTCGTCTTCTGGTTGAAGAACGCCACGATCTACATCCCGCTCAATACCGCCTGGATCAAGTTTCGCTCCGGCATGCCCAACAACGGAACCACGGGTGCCTCGGCCGGAGCGACGGGCGATCCGCGCCTCTCGACGCTGGAGGTCAAGATCGCCTCGATCGAACAGTTCAACGAGAGCCTGCAGCAGATGCGCAACGTGCTGATGAGCACGCACAAGGGCATCGAGGATTTCACGTTCCGCACCCAGGAGGAATGGGCGGAGAACATCAACAACTTCGTCCGCAACGCCCGCATGAGCGGCGGCTTGATCGCCGGGATCAGCCTGCTGGTGGGGGGCATCGGCATCATGAACATCATGCTGGCGAGCATTTCCGAGCGCGTGCGGGAGATTGGCATCCGCAAGTCGGTGGGCGCCACCACGCTCGACATCTTCATCCAGATCCTGGTGGAGAGCACCGTCATCGCGATTCTGGGGGGATTGACCGGGCTGGCCACCTCCTTCGGCCTGATTCGGGCCATCGCCTCGTTTTCGCCGACGGACAACGCCCCGGTGGTCACCATCACCTCGCTGCTGGTGGCCTTCGCGTTCAGCGTATGCATCGGCATCTTGGCGGGGCTGTTTCCCGCCGTGAAGGCGTCGCGGCTGAATCCCATCCAGGCCTTGCGCTATGATTAGCCCCCAGCCGATGGCATTCTCTATCCTCGGAGGCCGGTCATGAACCTGTTCAACACGATTGCGGTCGGGTTGAAGGAGGTGTGGGCGCACAAGTTCCGCTCGATGCTGACCATGCTCGGGATCATCCTCGGGGTGGCCAGCCTGGTGGGCATGTCCGCCCTGATCAAGGGGATGGAAAACGGCATGAAGGAGGCGATGGTCGCCATGGGCGGCGCGGACAAGGTGCTGCTGCAGGAGCAGGACGTGCCGACCGACCAGGAGCACCTGGCGGATCAGGCGCCAGGGCGCACGATGGTGGATGTCGAAGCCTTGCGGCGCAACGCCCACTTGGTGCGCGTAATCTCCCCTGAGATGGGGGTGAACGGCATGGTCAGCCGCGGAGAAAAAATGACCTATCCCTCCGAGTGTGTGGGCGTCTGGCCCGCGGTGCTCGAGATGAACCTCCACACGGTGGAGCACGGACGTTTCTTCACCGAACTCGATGAGGAGCGCGCCAGCAGCGTGTGCGTCATCGGCACGGGGATCCGTGACGAGTTGTTCGGCACGCCGGAAGAAACGGGCGTTGAAGTCATCCCCATCGGTGAGATCATCAACATCAACAACCAACCGTTCACCATCGTGGGGATGTTCACCCGGTACGAGGGGGAGCAGGAGCGCAAGGCGCGCGAGTTGGCCAAGACGAAGCCCGCCGAGAAACCGGGGGGCCCGACTCGCATGCGCGGTTGGGGGCGGCGGGGCGGCTGGGCCTTCTGGCGCAAGAACATGACCGTCTATATTCCCCTGAACACCGCCTGGGTGCGGTTTCGCGCCGCCTCCGGCCAGAACAACATTCCCGACCCCCGGCTGTCGGACATCGACCTCAAGGTGGCCTCCCTCGAACAGTTGGAACCCGCGCTGCAGCAGGCGCGCAACGTCCTGATGATGACTCACCGGTCCATCGAGGATTTCAACTTCCAGACGCAGGAGAACCAGTTGGAGAACATCAACACGCAGATCCGCAATGCGCGGATCAGCGGCGGCACCATCGCCGCCATCAGCCTGCTGGTGGGCGGGATCGGGATCATGAACATCATGCTGGCCAGCATCAACGAACGCATCCGGGAGATCGGCATCTGCAAGGCCGTCGGGGCGTCCGGGCTGGCGATCTTCACGCAAATCCTCGTGGAAAGCCTCGCCATTGCCATGGTGGGCGCGATCCTGGGCGTCGGCGCCTCCTACGGGTTGGTGCAAGTGCTCGCCGAGATCACCCCCACCGGGAACGCCCCGGTCATCACCCCCATGGCCATGCTGGTGGCTGTGTGCTTCAGCGCCGTGGTCGGGGTGGTGGCGGGTTTGTTCCCCGCCGTCAAGGCCGCCCGGCTCAATCCCATCGAGGCCCTGCGGTACGAATGAACCCGGCGCGCGCGTGTCTCCCCTCCGGCGGAGCTTGACTCTGAGGCCCCAAGCCGAACTATAGCCCCAGCGACATGGGCGGTATCTTTGGCATCTTGCGTTTTGGGTGGCCGTATTTCCAGAAATACTGGGTGCGGCTGCTGGCGGGCGTGTTGTTGGGGGTGGTCTTCGGCCTCTCGAACGCCAGCTTCGTCTGGGCCACCAAAACCATGATTGACCGCACGGCGCCCGAGAGCGCGCTGGCGGCCAAGGCCGTGGCCAAGCCCGATTTGCCCGCCGCCCCGCCCGCCGGCATTGCCGGCCGGTTCAAGGCGTGGCGCGTCGAGCTGGGCCGCCAGGTCGATGCCACGGTGGACCCCTGGCTGCCGGCCAAGGGGCGGGACATCACTTGGCGGATGGTGCTGGGGGGCATGCTCTTCTTCCCGTTGTTGGTGGCGGTGCGTGGCTTCGCGGGCTACCTGAGCAGCTACAGCCTGAGTTGGGTGAGCGAGCGGGTGGTGAATGACCTGCGGGTCGCCGTGCTGACCAAACTCAGCAGCCTTTCGCTCGATTTCCACACCCGGTCCACCATGGGCGACCTCCTGACACGGGTCCACGGCGACACCTCCTCGCTGCAACGCTGCCTGAGCCTTGGGGTGTCCGACCTCGTCAAGGAGCCCGTCACCATCGTCGGCATCGTGGTGGCGCTGCTGATCGTGGATTGGCAGCTCACGCTGGGGGCGCTGATCTTCTTCCCCGTGTGCGTGCTGCCGATCGTCATCCTGGGCCGCAAGGTGCGCAAGGCCGCCAAGGCGGGCTTGAACGTGAACATCAGCCAGTACAGCCTGCTGGTGGAGGTGCTCTCGGGCATCCGGGTGGTCAAGGCGTTCGGGCTCGAGGAACAGCAGATCGAGCGCTTCCGCCGGTTGACCCGGGAGTTGATCCATCACAGCATGCGCGGCATCCGCGCCAAGGAGCAGATCAACCCCCTGATCGAGACCATCTCGATGGTGGGCTTCGGTCTGATGGTCGTCTACATCTGCCACCAGCAACGCGAGGTCAGCGACATGGTGGCGTTCCTCACCGGGCTCGCGTTCTTTTACGGTCCGGTGAAGAAGCTGGCCGGGCTGCACGTCCTGTTCTCGCAGACCCACGCGGGGGTGGTGCGCCTGATGCACATCCTCACCCTGGAGCCCACGGTGCGCGAAGCGGCGTCGCCCCGGCCCGTGCCCTCCTTCCGCACCGCCCTCACGCTCGAGAACCTCTCCTTCAGTTATGCGACCGCGCCGGTGCTCCGGAACATCGATCTGGTCATTCCCAAAGGCTGCAAGCTGGGCATTGCCGGCGAGAGCGGCTCCGGCAAGAGCACGCTCGTAAACCTCCTGTTCCGCTTCTATGACCCCACCGGCGGCGCCATTCGCATCGACGGCATCGACCTCCGGGAAGCCTCCTCCAAGGACCTCCGCCAGCAGATGGCGCTGGTCAGCCAGGAAATCGTGCTTTTCGACAAGACGGTGGCGGAGAACATCGCCTGCGGCAAACCCGGCGCCACGAGGGGGGAAATCGAAGCCGCGGCCCGCGCCGCCCATGCCCACGATTTCATCCTGGCCCTGCCGCAGCAGTACGACACCCGGATCGGCGAGCGCGGCGTGACGCTCTCCGGCGGCCAGCGCCAGCGCCTGGCCATCGCCCGCGCGTTCGTGCGCAATGCCCCGATCCTGGTGTTGGATGAAGCGACCGCGTCGCTCGACTCCCAGGCCGAGGCGGAGGTTCAAGCCGCCATCGACAACCTGTCCGAGAACCGCACCGTCATCTCCATCGCCCACCGCCTCGCCACGTTGATCCAGACGGACAAGGTGGTGGTTCTCTCCCAGGGCCGGATCATCGAACAAGGCTCGTTCGCCGAACTGCTCAAGGCGGGCGGCACCTTTGCCGATATGGCCCGCCGCCAGGGCATCACGCAGGTCTGAAGCGCTCGCGGCCTTTGCCCTTCTCGCGGCTTGCTCATTCTCGCGGTTCCCGGTAAGCAAGGCGGCGCATGTTTAAGGAACTCATCGAATGGTACCTGCGCTACCTGGAGGCAGGCGGCTACCCGCTGATCGTCCTGCTGATGGCGATCGAGAGCAGCATTGTGCCGCTCCCGAGCGAATTGGTCATCCCGCCGGCGGCCATTCTGGCGCACCAGCAGGGCAAGCTCAGCATGGCAGGCATCGTGATCGCGGGGGCCCTGGGCTCCTGGATCGGAGCCACCGCCATGTACTGGGCTTCACGCTGGGCCGGCCGCCCGCTGGTGCTCAAGTACGGGCGATTCTTGATGATCCCTCCGGAGAAGGTCGAGGCCGCCGAGCGCTGGGCCAAGCGGTTCGGGGCAGCGGGCATCTTCATCTCCCGGCTCCTGCCCGTGGTCCGGCATCTCATCGGCATCCCGGCGGGCATCGTGCGGATGGATTACTGGATTTTCTCCCTCTATACCGTCATCGGCTCCGCCTTGTGGTGCGCGGTGCTCTGCTGGGTGGGGGTGCAGGCCGGCAAAGACGAGGCCCTGATGCGCGGGGAGTTGCACCGGCTCACGCTCTGGTTTGTTGGGGCGGTCGCGGTCCTGGGCCTGATCTACTACTTTCTGGTCCACCGCTTCATGCGCAAAGACGCCGCCCCCCCGCCGAAGACCTGAGGTCCACCGGGGGGGATGGGCAGGCCCGGACCTCAAATGGCATGCGCGGGCTCACCGGGCGCGGGTTGGGCAAAGCAAGGGTGCACGAGATAAAAAGGGGGGGCTACGAGGTACGCGCCGCCCAGAAATCCTC
>CAYYMW010000464.1:0-4880 GCA_964472515.1 uncultured Verrucomicrobiota bacterium
GCGACACGTGCTTCTTGTAGATGTCCATCGCGAAGATCGTGGACGCCGCGTTAAGCATCGCCGCCAGCGAACTCACGACCGCGCCCAGCAAGGCGGCGAGCACGAAACCGACCAAACCCACTCCCTGGGGCAACACGTGCCCCAGCAACTGGGCCAGCGCCGTGTCGTACTTGTAGGCGATGAGCTTCTCGGTTCCCGCCACTTGACCCGCCGCCTTCGCCGCCTCGGAAGCCTTGCGGTTGTACGATTCGATCTCCGCCGCCAGCGGCGCGTTCACCTGGGCCCAGGAATGGTCTTCCGTGGTGAAGACCGTGTTCGGCGCCACTTTGGCTTGGTCGAAATCGTCCTTGGTCATCGGCAGCACGTGCGGGTTGCGCACCTTGACCGCCTTCATGGCCTGGGCGTCGGGGTAGATGGCCAGCAGGTAACGCCCCGGCTGCCACGCGGTCACGACCACTTCGGCCGGCGCGGGCGCCGCCTCCACCACCTTGCTCTCCGGATTCGCCTTCAGATATCGCGCGAGACTCCGCGCCGTGTCTTCCGCCGCCTCCAACCGCATTTCCTTCGAGTAGAGGTTAAACGCAATGATGCCGGGAATCACGATCACGAAAGGGATGATCAGCTTCATCGCCGCCGCGAATACAATCCCCTTTTGTCCCTGCGCCAGGGAGGCAGAACCCAGCGTGCGCTGCGTGATATACTGATTAAGGCCCCAGTAGTAGAAGTTCGGTATCCACAGTCCCAGCAGCAGCGCCGTCCACGGCAGCACGCTGTCGGACGCCGGGAGGAACATGTTCATTCGCGGCCGGTTCAGGCTCCAGAAGCGGTCCAGCGCTCCCGCATCCGGCGACAGCGCCTGGATCGACACCGCCCCGGTCTGCGCGCTCACCACCGTGGCCGCCTCCGTCGCGGTCCCGAGCTTCTGGAAGGCGAAGTACATGATCACCCCGCCGCCGACGATCAGCGCGCTCCCTTGGATCAAATCAGCCCACGCGCAAGCCTTGAGCCCGCCCGCCGTCACGTACAACATGGCTACCCCCCCGATGATCAGCGAACCCATCGCCAGACTGATATGCACGTCCGCCTTCGCCGCCAGCGAACTGATGGTCAGCGCGCCCGAATACGTCACCGAACCGAGCAGCAGGATGTAGATGAAGATGGTCGCCAAGGCCATGATCGTCCGGGCGGCTCCGTTGAAACGGTACTCCAGGAATTCCGGCATCGTGTAGATGCCCGCCCGCAGGAAGTATGGCAGAAAGCCAAACGCCACCACCACCAGCGTGATCGCCGCCATCCACTCGTAGCTCGCGATGGCCAACCCCACGTGGCTGGCTGCGTTACCGCTCATGCCCACGAACTGTTCCGTCGAGATGTTCGCCGCGATCAGTGAGAACCCGATCAGCCACCAGCTCAATCCGCGCCCCGCCAGGAAGTAATCCTCGCTCCCCTGCTCGTTCTTGCTCTTGATCAGGCCGATGGCCACCACCGCGATCACAAAGACCACGAAAATGACGATGTCGACCGTGGCTATCCTGAATGTCTCTGTACTCATAGAGTCCTAGCGTACCGCTGACTGGGCTGCACCGGGATGGCGTCGTTCGCCGCCTTAGACATCCGCGTCCTCGTCGCCGAGGACATACATCGACAACCAAGCCACTGCCTGGCCCAAGGTCGCTGACGCGCAAACCGGTATACCCCTTTCGACTACGGGTTTTCGGTCCCCTTGTCAACCAAGACCTCGCCTCAACCGACGCCTCGCAATCCGTGCGCACGGGCTCGCGGCCGCACCCAGCCAACCGTTTTGGGCCATCCCGTGCAGAGCACGCTTTGGCATGCCCCGCCCCACCAGTCCCCGCGTTCCCACGCCCCGGTTGCCGAAATGCGCCGGCAAGCCTCCCGTGGAGGTTCTGGGGCGGCGTTGCATTCGCGCCGGGCTCAGCGCACACTGGCCGCACTATGAACGTGAACTCGGGCGCAAACCGGGGCGGCCATGGATTCGGCATCGCCCTGTGGGTCTGGATGGTTGCGGTGTGGGCCGCGCCAACCGGGCAGGGACAAGCAGCGATGCCACACGTGCTTGAAAGCGGAGCCTACCCGGACGTGGCCGCAGCCCGCACGGCGTGGGTCCCCATGACGGGCTCGGCCCCAGTCGATTTGGGCGAGGCGAAGGGGCAGGCTGCGCTCCGATTACGCTGCACGTTCGCCGGGACCACCATCGAACGCTCATCGTGGGAACGGCTCGTTGACTGGGACCTGGTTTCCTGTCGGGGAGTGCAGTTCCAGATCTTCTGCCCGGATGCGACCCCGATATCGTACTTCAGCCTGTACTTCCAGAGCGGGGATGGCTGGTACCATGCAATGTTTTACCCTGAGTCCTCGACGGGGTGGAACACCGTGGTGGTCGACAAGTCCGAAGTGACGGTCGAGGGCAAGCCGCTGGGCTGGCACAAGATCAGCCGGGTCAGGCTCTCGGCCTGGCGGGGCAAGGAGGTGGACACCGAATTCTACCTCCGAGATTTGCGGCCGGTTGGCGTGCTGGGCCGGGACGCGTCGGTGGCGGTGATCCGGGCGGCTTCGGTGACCGCCGCCACCCCGACCGAGTCGCGGAGTGTGGACCGTTACACCGAAGCGGTGGTGGCCAAGCTGCGCGCCGGGGATGTGGGCGCCGCCATCCTCAACGACACCGAAGTCACGCTGGAGCGCCTCCGCCCCGCCAAGGTGGTGGTCTTGCCCTACAACCCTTCCCTGCCGGATTCGGCTACGCGTGCATTGCAGTCCTACCTGGCTCAAGGAGGCAAACTGCTGGGATTCTACCTGCTGCCGGACCCGCTGCGCAGCAGTGTCAAGCTGGGGGAGGTCAAGTACGTGAAGGCCTCCCGGCCGGGCGAGTTCTCTGCCATGCGGTTTACGGATGGGGCGCTTCCCGGAGCACCCGCTGTCGTGAAGCAGAACTCGGGTAATATCAACGTATTCCAACCGATCGCCGGGGCCAGCCGAGTGCTGGCCGAGTGGCTGGACGACCAAGGGCGAGCGACCGGCCGTCCGGCGGTCGTCGGCTCCAGTAACTGCGTGATGATGAGCCACATATTGCTACCGGAGGATGGTGAGGCCAAGGGCCGGATGCTGCTGGCGATGGTGGGAGCGTTGGCGCCGGAGGTCTGGAAAGGCGCGGTGGAGGCCGGCATCGGCCGCATCGGCGAACTCGCTGGTTTTGCGAATTTCGATGAGGCGGTACGCGTGATCCCTCAAGCGGGGCCAAGGGGCGGGCTCGTCAAGGGGGCAATGGAGCAGGCCGGGCAACTTCGGCAGGCCGCTCGGGAAGCGCTGGATCAGGGCGATTTTGCCAAGGCCACGGAAGCGGCCGCCGCCGCCCAGGCCCAAGTGGAGAGGGCCTTCTGCCTGGCGCAGAAGCCACAAGGAGAGGAGTTCCGGGCGTTCTGGTGCCACAGCGCGTTCGGCGTGAGCGGGATGAATTGGGATGAAGCCGTCCGCCGACTGGCGGAGAGCGGGTTCACCGCCATCCTGCCCAACATGCTCTGGGCCGGAGCCACCTACTACCCGAGCGACACCCTGCCGGTGGCTGCTGAAGCAGTGAAACGGGGCGACCAGATCGCGGAATGCCTGACGGCCTGCCGGAAGTACGGCATTCAGGTCCATGTGTGGAAGGTGAACTGGAACCTGGGGCACGCGGCGCCGCAGGAGTTTGTGGAGCAAATGCGGCAGGCGCACCGGTTGCAGGCCAACGCCGAGGGGAAAGAAGAACCCTGGCTCTGCCCCTCACATCCCGATAACCGCGAACTGGAGATCGCCTCGATGGTGGAAGTCGCCCGCAAGTATGACGTGGACGGCATCCACTTCGATTACATTCGCTACCCCGATGCCGAGCACTGCTATTGCGCCGGGTGCAAGGAACGGTTCGCCCATGCGACAGGCGTGACCATTTCGGCCTGGCCGGGGGACGTGCTGAAGAAAGGCCCACATCATGGTCTCTGGCTCGACTGGCGGCGCGACAACATCACCGCTGTGGTGCGTGGCGTCAGCGAGCGCGCCCGCGCGGTTCGACCCAAATTGCGCATTTCCGCGGCCGTGTTCCCCGTCTGGAACATTGACCGCGACAACATCGGGCAGGATTGGAAGCTGTGGTGCGAGCGGGGCTACCTCGACTTCGTGTGCCCCATGGACTACACCACGAGCAACCGGCGGTTCGAGAACCTGGTCTCGCAGCAGGTGCAGTGGGCGGGAGGGGTGCCGTGCTATCCGGGCATCGGGGTCAGCGCGTCGTCCTCGAAGTTCGGGGTGGACAAAGTGATCGAGCAGATCGGCATCGCGCGCCAGCACCGCACCAAGGGCTTTGTGATCTTCAACTACGGCGTGCCCGAGAGCCGGGAGCTGCTTCCCAAGCTGGGGCTGGGCATCACGGCCAAAGAGTAGTCCCGTCCGCCTACTGCCCCTTCACGCGGTAGAACCGGGCGTCGCCGCTCTGCGGCAGTTGGATCTCAAGTTGACCGGTGGCGTTCGTGTCGGGAACCCAAGGAATGGGCGCCGCCAGGGACCCCGTTCCTTGCACCGCCAACTTCGCCGCGGAGAAGCTTGCCCCGTCCAAGGTCAGCTTCGTGGTGAGCGCCTCCGGCATGCCAGCGATCAAGCGGCGCGGCGCCCGACTGGGCATCACCCGCACCGATTGCGGGTAGTGGTGGTTGGACTTTTCCGTTGCCGTCACCGCATTCGTTGGATTCACCACCGCGGGCACCGGCACAAACGCGCTCGTGGTTGAAGCCCGGGCCGCCATGCGTTAGTCTCCGGCCATGAATGCATTCGCCGTCACTCCCGAGAAAGCCGAGCAACTGGCCCGGCGGATGGCGGCGTTGAAGGTGCGCGAG
>CAYYMW010000465.1:0-4877 GCA_964472515.1 uncultured Verrucomicrobiota bacterium
CCAGCGTGTAGGGCTTCTGGACAAAACCCGCCACCTTCCTGCCCGCAAACCGCTGCGCCACCTCCTGTTCGTGGTAGCCGCTGGAAATCATCACCGGCACGTCCGGCCTCAGCCGCCGCAGCGCGCGAAAGGTCTCCTCCCCGTCCATGTGCGGCATCGTCAGGTCCAGCAGCACCCAGTCCACGCGCGCCGCATGTTCCCGGAAGACCTCGACCGCCTCGCGCCCGTCGGCCGCCGTCAGCACCTCGAAGCCCAACCGTTCCAGCATCCGTCGCGCGAGCCTCCGCACCTCTTCTTCGTCGTCGACCAGCAGGACCATGCCCTCGCCCCGCCAGGGCCTGGGTCCGGGCGCCCCCTCTGCCGTCGGGGCCGCGGCCTCCTGCGTTGCCGGGAACAGGAGCTTGAACGTCGTGCCGCGCTTGGGCTCGCTGTACACGCGGATGCTGCCCTGGTGCCCGCGCACAATTCCCAACACCGCCGCCAAGCCCAGGCCGCGCCCCGTGAACTTGGTCGTGAAAAAGGGCTCGAAGATGCGCGCCAGCGTCTCGCGGTCCATCCCGCACCCGGTGTCGGAAACCTCCAGAAACACGTAATGGCCGGCCGGCAGATTCGCGTCCGTCCAGCCCTCGGAAAGGTACTGGCGGTCGCATGCCACCGCCCCGGTTCGAATCCGGATCGTGCCGCTCCCCTCGCCGATGGCTTCCGAGGCGTTGATCACCAGGTTCATGACGATCTGGCGGAGCTGCGTGACATCCACCTTCACCGTCGGCAACTGCGGCGCCAACTCCAGCCGCAGCATGGCCTTCTTCGAAATCGAGACTTCCAGCATGTGGGTCATCTCGCCGACCAACTCATTCAGACTGAGGGCCTGGACCACAAACCGCCCCCGGCCCGAATAGGCCAGCATCTGCTTGCACAACTCGGCGGCCCGGCGGCACGCCTTCTCCGCCTCGCCCAGGTTCTCCCGCACCGGCGACAGCGGGGACAAGTCCGCGACCGCCAGGTCGATGTTCCCGAGGATGGCGGTGAGCAGGTTGTTGAAGTCATGGGCGATTCCCCCCGCCAACACCCCCAGGCTCTCGAGCTTCTGCGTCTGGAGCACCTGGGCCTCGAGCTTGCGGCGCTCCTCCTCCGCCTGCTTGCGCGCGGTGATGTCCGGAAACACGACGATCCCCGCCACCACGTTGCCCTCGGCGTCACGTACCGGTGCTCCATTCACCAGAATCCAGCGCTCGGTCCCGTCCGCGCGCCTGACCCGCATTTCCAGGTTGTCGAAGGAAGCCCCGCGTTGCACGGTCTGCACCAGCGGCAGTTCCTCGAAGGGCCAGGGCGAGCCGTCGGGGTGATGGCACGCAGTGGCCAGGACTCCGGGGTGCTCCACCGAGATTTGCTGTTGCTGCGATTTGGAAACCAGCAGAATTTCCTCCGCCGTCCGGTTGGCCAGGCGGACCTCGGCTTTGGGGCCTTCGACCACCATGATCCCGGCCGGGGTCTGATCCAGCGCCGCGACCAGGAGAGATTCAAGGCGTCTTCGCTCCCTTTCGGATAGCACCTGTTCCGTGATGTCCACCGCAAAACCCATGACCCCGCAGGGCGTCCCTTGCTCGTCCCACAACGGCACGAAACGCGTCTCGAAGTGAACCGGCCCGATCGCCAGGGATTCCCGTGAAACCCTCCCGGCCAGCGCCCCCTTGATGGAGGCCAGGATCACCGGGTGCTCCCGGTAGATCTCCAGAGCCGATTGCCCCACCACCTGCCCCGGCGTGAGGCCCAGGGCCGCCAGTCCCTTGCCTTCCGAGAGCACGAACCGCCCCTCCCGATCCAGCACGAAGAAAATGACCGGAATGTTCGAAATCAGCAGGCGCAGGCGGGCGTCGCTCTCCCGCAGGGCCGCTTCGGCGCGCTTCTGCTCGGAGACATCGCGCGTGATGCCGATGAGCTCAGCCACGACCCCCTGTTCGTCGAAAATGGGGGTGGTGCGCGTTTCCGTGGGCAGGCCGATGCCGTCCTTTCGTCGGAGCGTCACTTGGAGGGTGACTCCCCGCTCGCCCAGCGAACCCGCCCTCCGCAGCGCCAGAGACTCCTGCACCTTGGGCAGGTCGGCCGGATCGACCAGGTCGGTGAGCGGGCGTCCAAGCACCTCCTCCGGCGTGTACCCCGTGACAGCCTGCACCTGGCGGTTCACAAAGGTGAACCGCGCCCCCATGTCGGCGCACCAGACCAGATCGTTCGCGTTCTCCACCAGTGACCGGTACCGCTCCTCGCTGCGCTTGAGCGCCTCCTCGGCCGCCACCCACCGGGTGATATCGCGGAAGATGCCGAAGATGCGCGGCCCTTCGGCCGTGGCCACGACGCCCGTGCTGGTGATTTCCACCGGCACGCGCCGTCCATCCCGGCAGACCACCCGCGTGCGCACCAAGTGCCCGCCCGGCCGGCTCATCGCCTGGGCAAACTGGCGCTGCACCTCGGCGCGGTCCTCCGGCGGATGGAGCGCGGTTTGGTGCATCCCCCGGAGCGCCTCCACCGCATGGCTAGTAAGCTCGAGAGCCCGCTGGTTGGCATCCACCAACATCCCCGTCTCGGCATCCGCCACAAAAATGGCGTCCGAGGCGCGTTCGTAAAGCGAACGGTAGACGGCGTCGCTTGCCGTGTTCGCAGCGACTGCGTCAGCGCGCGACAACTGGGTTCCTGCTGCCTTGTCTGTGGTGGGTTCCATGTGGCCATTCGGGTTCGGGAACAAGGTGCGGCCAAGCCTGGACTCCGGCAGGCACCCCCCTGAAAACCATTCGCGCCCGACCGCGTGCTGCGGAGGTCTGGGTCGGTTGCGTGGCCTCGGTTCGGTTTGACCGCATGCGCCTCTTAGGGTCCATGCATCGTCCTTGGAGCGGCCCGGCCTGTCAATCCCGCAGACATCGTGCGGACATTCCGCGCGCCCTAGGCTTGGCAAAATCCCCGTGACACGGACGCCTCCGCCACCCTAGCCTCCGCCCATGGAAAATCGGATGCTGACCCTGGGGCATTCGCCCGATCCGGACGATGCCTTCATGTTCTATGCGCTGGCGAAGGACCTGATCCCGGCGCACGGCTATCGCTTCGAACATATTCTGCAGGACATCCAGACGCTCAACGAACGCGCGGTGCGCGGCGAACTGGACATCACCGCCATCAGCATCCACGCCTACACCCATGTCAGCTCCCAATACGCCCTCCTGCCCAGCGGGGCGAGCATGGGGGACGGTTACGGCCCGATGCTGGTCGCGCGCAAGAAGTTAACCAGGCAGGAGATTGCCCGCGCACGGATCGCTGTGCCCGGCACGATGACCAGCGCGTTCCTCGCCCTCCAACTCTGGCTGGACCGCCCGGCCCGCGAGTGCGATTGCGTCGTGGTGCCGTTCGACCGGATTTTTGACGCCGTGCGCAACGGCCAGGCTGAGGTGGGCCTGATCATCCACGAAGGGCAGCTCACCTTCCAGGCGGAGGGCCTGGAGTTGTGCGAGGACCTCGGGGCCTGGTGGAAGCGGGAGCAGGACGGGTTACCCCTGCCGTTGGGAGGCAACGTGATCCACAAGCGCATCCCGCCCGCCGAACGGCAGATCATCTCCGACCTGCTCCGCGCCAGCATTCAATACAGCCTCGACCACCGCGGACCGGCGGTGGCGCACGCCCTGCAATACGCGCGCAACATGGGCCTCGACTTGGCCGACCGTTTCGTGGGGATGTACGTCAACCACTGGACGCTGGATTACGGTCCGCGCGGACGCGAGGCCATCCGCCGCTTTCTCGCCTTGGGCGCGCAGCGGGGATTCGTCCCCGCGGCGCCCGAGCTCGAGTTTGTCGGGGAGTAAGCCCTACTGGAACAACCGCGGAGCCAGGTCGGCAAGGTATCCGCGCCAGATGGGCCAGCTGTGGTCGCCCTCGGTCAGGTGCCATTCATGACGAAGGTGCTTCTCTTGGAGCGTCGCGATGAAACCCTCGTTCATCTTGAGCAGGAAGTCCCCCTTGCCGCAGCCGATCCAAAGCAATTTCAGCTTCTCGTTCGCAGCGGCCGCGTTACCCAACACGCCGGTCATGCTTTCGTTCGCGGGAATCGCCGCGCTGAAGCCGCCCACCCAGGCGAACAGGTCCAGGTGATTGAGCCCGATCCGCAGCGCCTGTTCGCCGCCCATGCTCAAGCCCACCAAGGCACGGTTGGCGGCCTCCGGCAGCACCCGGTAGTTGGCCTCCACCAGCGGCATCACCTCTTCCAGCAGGTCCCGCTCGAATAACAGGGTGTTCGAGCCCGGGCCGCTGCGGGGAATGTCTCCCCACGCCGCGTGGCCATCCATCATCACCATGACCATCGGCTTGGCCTTCTTCTGGGCCGCGAGGTTGTCCAGCATCCAGTGCGCCTTGCCGTGGACCGTCCAGGTGGATTGGTTGTCGCCCGATCCATGCTGAAGATACAGGGTCGGGAACCGTGCCTCCGCTGTCTGCCCGTAGCCCGGAGGTGTGTAGACCACGACCTCCCTGACCCGGTTAACGACCTTGGAGAAGTAGTTGTGAGTGTGCAGCACGCCGTGCGGCACGTCCTGCCAGTCGTGGATCAGTGGGGGATTACCCGCCAGATGCAGGATGCTGGTGGCCGGTTGCCGCATCGGCTTGATGGCCGGGTTGGCGGGGTCGATCATGGCCACCCCATCGACCTGGAAGCTGTACTCGTAAACCCCTGGATCGATGGGGCCGACCGTGACACTCCAAACGTCATTGGTGTCCTTGGCCATCGCCGAGCGACCGTTCTTCCATTGCCCGGCCACCGCCACTTCACCGGCCTTCGGCGCGCGCAGGCGGAAGGTCACCTGCCGGTCCGCGCCGATCTCCGGGTTCGTCGTGAGCAAGGG
>CAYYMW010000466.1:0-4860 GCA_964472515.1 uncultured Verrucomicrobiota bacterium
GCCTTGGAGCGTTCTCCGCGTCATGCGCCGGCCACCGCTTTGCTGGGTTTCATCTCCGCGGCACAAGGGCGGGTCAAGGAAGCAATGGGCCATTTTGACCGGGCCATCGCGCTGGATGGGGCCTACCCACCGGCGTGGCTGGGGCGCGGTTTGTGCCAGATCCGCCTCAACCGGTTGGACGCGGGCCGTCGCGACCTGCAAGCCGCCGCCACGCTGGAGACGCACCGCGGGCTCTACCACAGCTATCTGGGCAAGGCGCTGAGCGTGAACGGCGATACCCGGCTGGCCGGCCTGGAGTTGGAGCAGGCCAAGCGTCTCGATCCGGCTGACCCCACAGCGTGGTTGTACTCCGCCTTGGTGGCGCAGGAGCAGAACCGGATCAACGAGGCGGTCAGGGATTTGGAGGAATCCAAGGCGCGTAACGATAACCGCGCGTTGTTCCGTTCCCGGGCCTTGCTGGATCAAGACCGCGCGGTGCGGGGCGCCAACCTGGCTTCGGTTTATGCCGATGCCGGTATGACGCAGTACGGGCTGCGGGAGGCCATGGACGCCGTGCAGAACGACTACGCCAACGCCTCCGCCCACCAGTTTCTGGCGGACAGTTACTTGGCCTTGCGCGACCAGCAACGCTTCGGGTTGCGCTATGAGACCCCCTGGCATACCGAGTATCTGTTGGGGAATATGCTCGCGCCGGTGGGTGGCGGCAACCTCTCGCAGACCATCAGCGAGAGCGAGTATGGCCGGCTGTTCACCCGCGAGAAGTTGGGGGTGGCCAGCCGCACCGAATACACCAGCAACGGCGATTGGGCACAGGCGGGCACGCAGTACGGTTTCTTCGGCCAGACGGCCTACGCCGCCGACGCGTATTACCAGTCCTTGAACGGCCAGCGGCCCAATCAGGATTTGGAGCAGTTGACACTGTCCTTGCAGGCGAAACAGCAGGTGGGGGCACAGGATAGTCTGTTGGTGCAGGGCGTCTACCTGGAGTCCGAGTACGGCGATGTTGCCCCGTACTACAATCCGGAGGAGGACAGTCACAAGCGGCTTCGGGGGAAAGAACACCAGGAACCGCTGGTGATGGCGGGCTGGCATCATGAGTGGCAACCCGGCTCGCATACCCTCATGCTGGTGGGGCACTGGGATGCCAGCGCGGAAATGGTCGATCCCGAGAACCAGCGGTTGGTCATCGGGCGTGACGCCACCGGGGCGTTCGCCGCCCACAAGGCACCTGGCTCGGCTCTGCAGGCTTACAGTCTGGACTACCGGGGTGAGTCCGTCGAATTGCAGCACCTGTGGCAACAGGAGCGGAACACCCTGACTGTAGGCGGGAGATATCAAGGCGGCGAGTTCGAGGCGGCGAATCAATTGGGCCGGCCGGTGTCGTTCGTGCTGAGGGGGGCTCTGACCCAACCAGGGCCGGTGAACCAGCGGCATGCCGCGGACTTGGAGCGCTGGGGCGTGTATGCCTATGACCGCCTGCGCATTGCCGAGGGGGTTCACCTCACGGCAGGGGTCAGTTACGACCGTCAAGACCAGCCGCGGAACATGTGGTCGCCGCCCATCAGCAGCGGGTCAGCCACGGTGGATCAACTCTCCCCCAAAGTGGGGCTGGTCGTGGCGCCGTGGACGAACGCGACCTGCAGCGCCGCGTATACGCGGTCCCTGGGCGGGGTGAGTCTGGAGCAAAGCCTGCGGTTGGAACCCAGCCAGGTGGGCGGGCTCAACCAGGCCTATCGCGGCCTGATGCCCGAGACCGTAACCGGCATTGTTCCCGGCCAGGAGATGAAGGGGATGGGGATGAGCTACGATCAGAAGTTCGCCACGCGCACGTACCTGACCGCGCAAGTGGAGCGCTGGACCTCGGCAGGCGAAAACGAGGTTGGGATCACCGAAGGCACGATTGGCCTCAGCAACTATCGCCCGGGTTTATTGAAACAGACGCTCGACTTGGAGGAGAGGTCGCTGACCCTGGCCGTCAACCAACTGCTGGGCGAGTGCTGGTCGTTGGGCGCGGCCTATCGTTTGGCCAAGGACCGGTTGGCCGCCCGTTACCCGGACTATGGCGCGCTCGATGGGAAACACTACTCGACCCTGCACCAGCTCACGCTGCAAGTCCGCTTCCAGCATCAGTCCGGTTTCTTCAGTCAGTTTCAGTCCGTGTGGAATAGCCAGTCCAACCGGGGATACACGCCGGCCCGGCCCGGGGATGATTTCTGGCATTTCAACGTGCACGCCGGCTGGCGTTTCTGGCGGCGGCACGCCGAAGTGAGTGTGGGCGTCCTCAACCTCACCGATCAGGACTACCGTCTGAATCCGCTCAACTCCTATCTGGAGCCCGCCCGCGACCGCACGCTGGTGGTCATGGGACGATTCTATTTTTAGGCGACCGCCCAGCACATTACCGCCATGCAACCGCCAACCACGAAAGACCGGCAAGCCTCACCGCCGCTCCGCCCCAGCCGCAGCCGGTGGGCGACCGCCACGGCGGCGACCTTGACCGGCGCGTTCCTCAGCCTGGTGCTCTTGCTGCTGACCACCAAGGGGGTCTATCCGGTAGGGCAGGGGCTGGTCGAGTTGAGCTACGATTGGCCGTTTGCGTTTCGCAGCGACCTCGCGGCGGACGGCGCCGTGATCCTCTATCAGGATGACCAGTCCTTTACCGAACTTGGCCAGAATCGTGCGGACGCCTGGGACTTGAAGCTCCACGCCAAGCTCCTGCGACGGCTCCACGCGGCGGGGGTCCGCGCGGTCGTCTTCGACATCCTCTTCAACAATCCCAAAGCCCCACCCGAAGCGGTGGCCGAATTCGCCCAGGCGATCCGTGAGGCTGGCATGGTGGTGATCGGGGCCGACTGGCAGTCCAGCCAGGCCGCCGCCAACGTTGAGGGACGCAAGGTGGCGTTTCCGCTCGATCCCCTGCGCGACGCGGCGAAGCAGGTGGCGCTGATCAACAACCGCACCGGCGCGGACGGAGCCGTGCGCGAGCACCTGCGGCCGCGGGCCGTGGGCGCGGAGTTTTTGGAACTGCCGCCCATGGCCTGGGCGGCGGCGACCTTCGCGCAGGCACCGGTGACCGGCGATCCCGGGCGTGTGGACCGGGAGCGCTGGGCGAACTTCTACGGCCCCCCAATGCACCTGACGCATTACCCCTATTACCAAGCCCTTCAGAATGGCGGCATCCCGGACGCCGCCCTCAAGGGGAAGGTGGTCTTCGTGGGTGCCGCTTCCATGCAGGTGGGCCTGCCGGGCGAGCAAAAGGACGAGTTCCCGGGGCCCACGAGCCGTTGGACCGGTCGCATCTACTCCGGCGTCGAGATCCAAGCCACCATCTTCCTGAATCTTCTGCGCGGCGATTGGCTGACTCGCCTTCCTTTGTGGGCGGAAGTCCTGATGCTCCTGCTGACCGCCAGCGCCACCGGTTTCGGTCTTGCCGCGTTGCGCCCCTGGTGGGCCACCTTGGCGGCGGTGGCGGGCTTCCTGGCGCTGGCGGTCCTGGCTTGCTGGCTGGCCATGAGCCGGCACGTGTGGTTTGCCTGGCTCTTGGTGGGCGCGGTCCAGCTCCCGGTGGCGTGGGCCAGTTCGGTCGTGGCCCATTCCTTGATGCTCTATGGGGAGAAGCGGGTGTTGGAGCACACCCTGTCGTTGCACCTCTCCCCCGCGCGGGTCAAACAGATCCAGCGCCGCCCCGATCTCCTCCGGCCGGGGGCCGAGGAGCAGGAGATCAGCATCCTCTTCACGGATATCACCAATTTCTCCCGAGTCACCGCCCGCATGCCTTCGGACGACCTGTTCAAGCTGCTCAACCAGTACTACGAATCCGCGCTGGCATGCGTGCATGAGACCGATGGCACGGTCATCAACCTGGTCGGCGACGCCATCTTCGCCATCTGGAACGCCCCCTTCGTCCAACCGGACCAGCAGCAACGGGCGCTGCAGGCCGCCTTGCTCATGCAGACGCGGCTCGGCCGGTTCCGCAGCGCGGAGTTCACCTTGCCTTTGCCCACCCGCATCGGGCTACACACCGCCCGGGCCCATGTGGGCAATCTCGGCAGTTCCATGCGCTTTCAGTACACGGCCGTGGGCAACGCCGTGAACCTCGCTTCGCGGCTCGAGGGGTTGAACAAGTTCCTCGGCACCACCGTGCTGGCTACGCGTGCGTTCGTGCGCTTGGTGGAGCCGCAGGTCACCGCCCGATCTGTCGGCTCGTTTCGGTTCAAGGGGTTGGATGAGGTCGTCGAAGTTTACGACCTCATCGGCGGCCCGGAGGTGGCGGCGGAAACGCAGCCCTGGCGGGAGGCGTTTCGCCAGGGTCTGGTCCATTTCCATGACCGCGCCTTCGATCAGGCGGAGGCCTATTTCCGCAAAGTCCTCGAACTCCGCCCCGCCGACGGCCCCGCGTCATTCTACCTCGAATCCCTGGCCTACTTCCGCCTCCACACCCCGCCCCCCGACTGGATGGGCGAGATCGACTTAAAGGAGAAATGAACACTGGGCGGTTCCATCGCGGCGGGGGCATGCCCGCAGGGTGTCACGACACGTTGCGCTGCGGCCGGCGGCGGTCCGCGCGGGACGCCGCACTTCCTAAAGCGCTTGTGGCCAGCCGCGTGCGGGTTCCCGGCGGGCGCTTGACAGGGTATTCGGCGCTTGTGAGGATACGCCAACACAACCTGATGCTGTTGGTCGCATCGTCGCCGGGGAGAATGGCCCTGAAGTTGCTCCTTCGCAGACGAAGGAATGTGGTGCACGAATGCCACTCTGGCAGGATGACCGGATGACCTCGAAGGCACACTCGACGCGAAGGATCGCTGGCGCTTTTCCGGCTTTGACATTTCCAATTCTGACACCCTTATCCCTATCGAT
>CAYYMW010000467.1:0-4858 GCA_964472515.1 uncultured Verrucomicrobiota bacterium
GTGAAGCGCGTTCACGGGGGGCACGATACATGGGGTGGCGGGGCGGGACGTGTCGTCCATGGACTCGGTTGATTGGGTGCAGCGAAAAGTGACGAAGAGCATCCGCCGAGGGCGGAGATGGACACGGACGGGACGGAGTCGGAATCCAAGAACGTGTTGCATCACGGGAAAAAGACACCGGCGAAGGGCGTCGTTAACTCACGGCCTTTTCTTTGCGCTATTGTCTGATGGCTGTCAATCCCCCCTCGGCGGGGGGAGCACCCTGCGGGCGGTGGAGCGTAGCGGTAAGTCGCGCTAGCGACTTACCGCGAAGCGGAACCGCCCGCAGGGCGGCGGGCGACTTCCGCCACTGCCAGTATCTTCCCCAGGCGCCGCTCCACGTCTTCTTTCAGCGCGAACGGATCCAGACTCTCGAAGCGCTCCTTGAGTTCCCGCCGCTTGAGCCGCGGCAGTCCTTGCCAAGTCAGCAAGCGTTCGTAGGCCGTTTGCGCCGGGTCATAGCGCTTGTGCCAACGGCTGCCTTCCCGCCATTTGCACACCAGTTTCTGCCCCGGCAAAAAGAAGTTCATGAGCGGCCCCCAGGCACAACGGTAGAGCTCATTGATCGGTTCCACCAACTCCTCGCGCTCCAAGCGCCCGTAGCCCAGCAGTTGTCGCGGCCACATCCAGTTCTTCTGCTCCACGTGCGCATTGTCGTTCTTCTTGTACGGGCGCGAACGGGTGAAGCCAATCGGCCGCGGCCGCTGGGCAAAATGATCCCGCAGGTGGTAGTTGATGAACTCGCTCCCATTGTCGGTGTCAAAACCTAACAGCGCAAACGGCAGCTCCGCCTCCACGCTCCGGACCGCCGCCACCACGCCCGCCGCCCCCTTGTTCCACACCGCCCGCCCTTCGGTCCAGGTGCAGCAGATGTCCGTGAAGGTCGTGCTCCAGATGAAGCTCCCGGCCAGGCTCGTGCCGCAGTGGGCAACCGTGTCGGCTTCCAGAAAGCCCGGCTGGTGGATGTCCCAGTTGTCCGTGCGCACCGGAATCTCCGTCCGCAAGAGGCTCCCCGGCTTGGTGCCGCTGAGCCCGTGGAGGGGATGGGCCGCCCGGGCCGGGGCCAGCAGGCGATCCAGCGTGGCCGAACTGACGCCCAGCAACAACTCCCGGTCCCGCGGCTTGAGCCGCCCGTGGCGGCGCTCATAGTGGGGCAGCCACAGTTTCAGGGCCGGCGCCAGGCGCTTGCCGCACGGCTGCTCGGCGGCCAGCCAGATCGCCCGCACCATCGGCTCCAACGCCGCATAGCGCGATTCCGGTCCGGGTTTCTTGCGGCCACTGGGCTCGGGCAAATTCCCGCCCAAGAGCTTGATCGCGTATTTGCGATCATAGCCATAATCCTGACACAGTTCGTCCAGCATCCGGCTGCGGCCCTCCCGGCCGCGCCGGGCATAACGGGCCTGCAAGCGCGGCAACATATCTGCTTTGATCGTTCGACTCATGTTCATTTTCACCGGCTTTTTCCGGTGTCTTTTTCCCATGAGTCAACGACCCGTTTTGGCTCCCGCCTCAGGAACCGCCCCGGTGTCTTTTATCTTGATGCAACGCGACCGTTTCCCCGCCCCGCAACTCCGGCTTGCACTGCGCGGGCCGCCGACTAGCATCAGGCCCGCAATGAAGGTCACACTGAACTGGCTCAAGAAGTATGTGGATTTCAACTGGACGCCCGAGGAACTGGCGGAACGGTTGACGATGCTCGGCTTGGAAGTCGAGGGCGTGCAGAAGGTGTCCGGCGAATTCGAGGGCATCGTGGTCGCGCAGGTCTTGAGCCGCGACAAGCATCCGAATGCCGACAAGCTCTCCGTCTGCCGCGTGGCCGACGGCAAGGGCGAGCGTCAGATCGTTTGCGGCGCGCAGAATTTCCAGGCGGGCGACAAGGTGCCGCTGATCCTCCCCGGGGCGACCTTGCCCGCCAAGCCGGGCGAACCGCCCTTCACGATCAAGGTGGGCAAGATTCGTAACGTCGAGTCCCACGGCATGATGTGCTCCGCCAAGGAGTTGGGCCTGGCCGAAGACGCCGACGGCCTGCTCCTGCTCCCGGCGGATGCCAAGGTGGGACAGCCCTTCGCCGAGCACCTCGGCCGCGCCGCCGGGGATGTGGTCTATGACCTCGAAGTCACCCCGAACCGTCCCGACCTGAACAGCCTCATCGGCATCGCCCGCGAGATCGGCGCCTTGACCGGCAACCCGTTGCGCCTGCCCGAGGTAAAGCTGCCCTCCAGTGCCACCCGCGCCTCGGACCTCGTCGATGTGCGGCTGGACGATCCCGAGTTGTGTCCCCGGTACACCGCCCGGGTGATTCGTGGCGTGAAGGTGGGACCCAGCCCAGACTGGCTCCGGCAATCGCTCGAGAAAGTGGGCGTGCGCAGCATCAGCAACGTGGTGGACGTGACCAATTTCGTCATGCTGGAAACCGGCCAGCCGTTGCACGCGTTCGATTACCACTTGGTGGCGGCCAAAGACGGCGGGAAGCCGACGATTGTCGTGCGCCGCGCGGCGGCGGGCGAGAAATTCGTCACCTTGGACGGTCAGGAACGCCTCCTGACCGACCAGATGCTGCTCATCGCGGACGAGACCAAGGGCATCGCCCTGGCGGGCGTCATGGGCGGCCAGAATAGCGAAATCAACGACCGTACGGTGGATGTGTTGCTGGAATCCGCTTACTTCAAGCCGCAGAACATCCGCGCCACCTCCAAGCGGACCGATCTCCGCACCGATGCCTCCTACCGCTACGAACGCGGGGCCGATATCGGGATCAGCGATTGGGCGAGTCAGCGCGCCGCGCAGCTCATTCTCGAGACCGCCGGCGGCGAGCTGGCCGAGGGTCTCGTGGACGCCTATCCGTCGCCGGTGACCCTGAAGCGCATCCCCCTCCGCTTCAGCCGGACCGATGCGATCCTGGGCATCCCCGTGGCGCCTGAGGAACAGGTGCGGATGCTCGGCAGCCTGGGCCTCAAGCAGGTGGACGTCCCCGGAGCCGCCGCCGGCACCGTGACCGTGGAAGTACCTTCGTTCCGCGTCGACCTCAAGCGCGAGATCGATCTGATTGAGGAGATCGCCCGGCTCTACGGGGTGGACAAGATTCCCTCCACCGCGCCGCGCGGGGCCATCGGGACCAACGCCTACGACGCCATGCACGACCAGTTGGCCGAGGTGCGCCGGATGTTGGCTGGCATGGGGCTCTTCGAGGCCCAGGGGCAAACCTTGATTCCTGACGCCGCGGCCAAGCTGGCGAATCCGGCTTTCGTGGCCTTGGACCGCCCGCTGAGCAGCGATATGAACGTGCTCCGTCCGAGCCTGCTGCCCGGTCTGCTGGACTCGCTGCGGAACAACCTCAGCCGCAAGACCTACGATGTGGCTCTGTTCGAGGTGGGCCGCGTCTTCCTCGCGGGCAACCCGCCCCTCGAACAGCGGCGCGTGGCCTTGGTGCTCACCGGGCAACGCTCTCCCACCTTCTGGTCCGGCGCTGACCGCGACGCCAAGTACGACGCCTATGATCTAAAGGGGGCCGTCGAGGAATTGCTGGAGCGCCTGGGCCTGCGCGGCATCAACTTCGTCCGGCGCAACGACAGCACGGCCTTGTTTGTCGAGTCGGCCGTCGTGCAGTTGGGCAGACTTCCCTTGGGCGAGATCGGCCAGCTCCAACCGTTGATCGCCCGGCAGTACGATCTGCGCGACGCGGTCTTCATGGCCGAGTTGGACTTGGATCAACTTCTGGCCCGGCGCAATGCCGCCCGCTCCTTCAAGGCGCTGCCAGCGTTCCCGTCCATCGGGCGCGACCTGGCGATGCTCGTGCCCGAGACCGTCACCCACGACGCCGTGCTGCTGCAGGTGAAGCAGGCCAAACCGGCTAACTTGGAAAGCGTGGAACTGTTCGACGTCTTCCGGGGCAAGAACGTGCCCGCCGGCCAGAAGAGCATGGCCTACGCCTTCACCTATCGCCACGCCGAACGCACCCTCACCGACACCGAGGTCAACGCCGCCCAGGAGAAACTGGTCGAGCGCCTCAAGCAGGGTCTGGGCGCCGTCGTCCGCGACGCGTAGCAGCCGCGAGTCGGGCGTGTGTGTCATCAGGCCGCCTCGCAGTCAACTGAGGCTCGACGGGCTGCGGGACCGGTGGTACGTGTTGAGGCATGCACCGCGCACGCTTGTCCATTCCCGTTGGTCGATTTCGTCTCTCTATCCGGCCCATCGGCGGCTGGCTGGCGATCAGCGTTGGCTGCTGCCTGGCCATGATGGCGTCGGCCTTGGGGGCGCGCCTGGAAGTGCAGCGTCTCCGGTGCGAGTACCGGGAGAATCCGACCGGGATGGATGTGCCCCAACCCCGTCTTTCCTGGGAGGTTTCGGGTGCTGAGCGTGGCGCCCGGCAGACCGCTTACGAAGTGTTGGTGGCTTCCTCGGAGAGTCATTTGGCCGCCAATCAGGGTGACCTCTGGGCCAGCGGTCGCGTCGAGTCCGACGAGACGGCGCATATCGTCTATGCCGGCCGGCCGCTCCAGTCGCGCAACCGCTGTTGGTGGAAGGTGCGCGTATGGGATGGTCAAAAGTCACTCTCGAAGTGGAGCCCGCCTGCAAGTTGGACCATGGGGTTGCTCGAAGCGAGCGACTGGCGGGCCTCCTGGATCGCCGATGCCCGGCAGGCGGCCACGGTGGCCGGTCCTTCGGCGCGGAACGGCTTTCATAGCACGGTCGTGGCCGACTCGAACACCGTCCAGTCATTGACGCTCGACCTGGGCCGCACCCAGGCTGTCGATGCGGTGAGGCTCTTCCCCGCCCGCCCGTTCGACTTCCAGCCGGATACCCCCGGATTCCTCTTCCC
>CAYYMW010000468.1:0-4848 GCA_964472515.1 uncultured Verrucomicrobiota bacterium
CGAGTCCATAGCAGAGGTTCCTCAGGTCATCTCCCACGAGAGTTGGGAAGGGGCACGGCCTGCGGAAGCGAACCTGCGGCTGCCGGGTTTGCGCCCGAGGCACCGCGCCCGCCCCCATGCTGCATCGCGAGGTAACGCGTTCACGGGCTTACGATAGGACGGCTGGCGGCGGCGTGCAGGTCGTCCATGGACTGGGTGGACTGGGTAGCGGCAAAAGGCGGGAATGCCGTAAGGCGTAAAGCGTAAACCGTCATGGCAAGGAGGATGAGGTTGTACCAGCGGCTGAAAGCGGTGTCGCGCTGCGCTTGCCACCGCACTCCATAGCGAGCTGGCAAGGCCATCCGGAAGTCGGGGCGGAGCAACACCTGCCGGCGTGCCGTTGGGAAAATGCCGGCTCCGGACCGAGGGCTGCTCCCCCCCTACGCATAACCTTGCCCCCGGCTAATGGCTTGCGGTCCTTCCAATATCCTGTGATGATGAGCCGTCGTCAGCATTGAACCAGCGAGACCGGGGCTTTATGCATGCCGAAGACGTGAACGAAGCGGATGGATTGTCGGGAACGGCCTTAACCAAAACGGGGTCAATTGGGCGTACGTCCTCGTCCGTCAGGGGCTCGTTGTCCAAGGGCCTGTTTCTCTGCTTTGTGAAAACCCACCTTCTGCTCCTCTCCTTGATCCTAGCCCCCACGTTAACCTGGGCGCAACAGACTAGCGGCGAATGCACGTTTCAGATCGATTGCGGACCTCCGTGGATCACCCATTGTGGATCTACTACCAATTGGTCAACCCCGGTGGACATGGATGGAAACGGTACCACCGATTTCCTGCATCTCAGCGTGGTGCGGGAGCGGATCTGCATGATGAACGATGATCCCAATTTGCCCATGAATGGGCAGCGGGATACCATCGAAGCGCTATTCCCTCAGGCAGGCGCAGAGATGTACCTGATAACTCACGGCGACATTCCGCCCCTTCTGAAGGCCGCCGAACCGGTGGAACCGGACGGTTCGCCGCCCTTTTTGTTTGGATTCAACTGGGTGCGCTGGGAATGGGGACTCCCTTGGGCTCCCACAGTTTTGCGCCACAGCGGCCTGGGCATCTGTGAGCATTACACTGGTTCAAGTCCGTGCGAGGAGTATCCCCAGTTGCCGAGTTGCGGGAGCACCACACCGACCGGATGGCTCCGGGTGCAGAACCCAGCCATCTTCGGCTTCCGGATTAGGAAGCCGGATGGCTGGCACTTGGGCTGGTTCAAGCTGGAGGAGCTGGCGAAGCCCGTGGTGGGGCCTACTGGCTACCTGACCAAGGTGAAGCTGGTGGACTACGCGGTCCATCCGGACCCGGACACAGAGATCCGCGCGGGGGAACAGGCCCGGCCAACCTTGAAAGCTCTGATCAGTGGCGGAGGCACGCTGCTATCTTGGTCCACCAACTGGCCCGGGTGGACGTTGTCGTGGTCGCCCACGCTCAATCCAGTGGCTTGGGCGCCCGTGGAAGGGGTGACCACCAACACCAACCGCGTGACCCTGGCCACCACCAACGCCAGCGGCTTCTTCCGCCTGCAAGAGGCGCCGTGAGTTTGCCTGCCGGCGGCAGACGAAGCGATGAGCCGACGCCTACCGCAGCGCACTCGTCAACAATCCCGCCGGGCGCAGCACCGGGCGACGAGGCCGTCGCCCGACCGGATGACCTTCATCCCGGCGCAGCGGCGACGGCGCTATGCCCTGCGTCCCTCGCCTGGCACTGGGAACAGCGGGGTCGCGCTGCGCTTGCCACCGCACTCCATGACGGGGTGAGGAAGACCATGTCCAGCGAGGTCAGGCGGTCCGGATAGGCGGGGGGGTTGTCGTATGACCCGGCTTGGTGGGAAAGACCATTCCTGGCCAGGCGATCATGGGAAGGAAAGTGGCGAGGGATGGTGGTAGGAACTGGATTCGAACCAGTGAAGGCGTGAGCCAGCAGATTTACAGTCTGCCCCCGTTGGCCACTTGGGTATCCTACCAACCGGTTTGCCAGCGAGTAGCTGGCGGAAGACGCGCTAACCGCATCTCGGCGATCATTGTATGCGAGGGCGTTTGGCATGCAACCGAAAACCGCCGCCGCATACTGCCGTGGTGACTCGTTCCGACCACCTGCACAGACGGCTTGCACCGCCCAGCCAGAAGGTTGGCTCCGCCGGACGGCCGCCGGCGAAGGCGCGTATTATGCATGGGGAGAAACCGGGGGCAAGCCCATTTGGCGGAGATTTCGCGCGCAACCCGGAACCCAATTGAGCCCGAGCCAGAAGCGCTCGCGCCCCCTTCGCGATGGGCGGGTGGCCGGGCGGTTCTTCCGGCCCGCGAAGCGGCCTTGGCGCGGTGGCGCGGGAGCACGACGGCTCCGCCAAAAAAAGAACCCGGATGCACCGTTGCACCCGGGTTGAAAGGAGGCGGGGAATCCGCAGCTCTACGCTTGCGGGTATTCCTTCGCGTTGTCCCCGAAGGAGAAGATGACCCGCTTCGAGGGGAGCTTCTCGCGCAACAGGGCCAGTTCATCGACTCCGGTGGTCAAGGGGAGAGGAACCTGGCCGCCTTCGACGACGGAGCGCTGGAGGGCGAGCATGACTTCGGCGCCCAGGCAGGCGTGGGCCAGGTTGCACTGGTGGACCTTCTTCTCGTCATCGAGCCAGTCGGCCATTTCCTGGATGTAAGGCGGCATGTCGAGGTCGTAGTTCATCGCGCCTTCGCCGCTCTGGGCGCCACCGCTCTTGGTGACGGCCCGCCAGCCGCCGTTGGTAAGGACTTCGGCAAAGCCCTCGGTGCCCTGGGCGCCGATGCGGTTCTTGCCCCACCACTTGCCGACCTCGGGTTGATCGGGCGCGCCCGCGCCGCACTCGTAAATGCCGTGGACGCCGTTGGCGAACTGGACAAAGCCGCCGATGTAATCGGGCGAGGGATGGTTGTCGGTGAGCTTGGAGCGGCCCACGGCCTGAGCCATGGCCCAGGCGCCGGGGGCGTAGTCGTTAAACCAGCAGGTGTAGTCGATCAGGTGCGAGAGCATGTGGGTCATCCAGCCCGTGGCGGTGCCGTAAACGGTGTGGACGCGGCCGAGGGCGCCGCTGGCGACGATCTGCTTGACCTTTTGGTAGTGCGCGCCGTAGCGGTGCTGGTGGCTGACCACGGCCTTCGCCCCCGCCTGGTTGATGAGGTCGCGCAGGGAAATCATCTCGGCGCTGCTCAGTGCCACGGGTTTCTCGAAGGCGATCAGCTTGGCGCCGCCGTCGATGGCCGCCTTGATGAAAGGGGTGCGCAGGTGCGGCATGGTGCAGAAGCAGAAGACGTCCGGCTTGGTCTCGCGCGCCAGGGCGGCGGCGTCGGTGCCGGTGCGGGGGCCGCCCAGCTTGGCGGCGGCGGCGTCGAGGCGGGCGGTGTCGATGTCGCAGATGCCGGTGACCTTGAAGCGGGGGTTGGCGTTGAAGGCGGTGGCGTGGTGCATGCCGCGTTTGCCCATGCCCACAACGAGGACGGAATACTGTTTGCTCATGTTTGGAAAGGAGGGAAGAGAGGGGTTGAGACGTTGGTTTGCCTGAACATGCCGCCCGGCCTCCGTGAGGAAGCCGGGCGGACTGAAAGTTCACAGCGAGGCCGCCGGGTGGCGGCAACCCGCTGGCGTTGGGACGGCGGTCAGCCTAGCTGTTGGCCTTGTCCCATTCCTTCACCTTGGCGATGACATGGTCGACCTCCGCCTCAGTGAGTTCGGGGAACATGGGCAGGCTGACGCAGGAGGCGGCGTTGGTCTCGGCGTTGGCCACGGAACCGACGATGCGGGCCTGCTTGCCCCAAGGATAGCCGGGTTGCTTGTGGATCGCGATGGAGTAATGGGTCTTGGCGTCGACCCCGTTGTCCACCAGGAATTGCACCAGCTTGTCGCGGAGCTCGGGCTTCTTGGTCTCGATCACGTACAGGTGGAAGACGTGGCGGAAGCCGGGCAGTTCCGTGGGCATCGTGAAGGACTTGCAGCCCTGGAGCCCGGCGGTGTAACGGGCCGACCACTTGCGGCGCAGGTCATTCCAAGCGTCGATATGGCGGAGCTTGGCGCTGAGGATGCCCGCGTGGAGGTCATCGAGGCGGCTGTTGAAGCCGTAGCTATGGACGTTGCGCTGGTTCGAGCCGTGGTTGCGGAGCTTGCGCACCTTGGCATCGATGTCCGCGTCGTTAGTGACGAGCGCGCCGGAGTCGCCGAAGGTGCCGAGGTTCTTCTGGATGATGAAGCTGGTGGTGGCGGCGTCGCTGAGTTCGGCGATGCGGAAGCCCTTGCCGGCGGCGCCGATGGCCTGGGCGTTGTCTTCGATGACGCGCAGCTTGTGCTGGTCGGCGATCTTGCGGATGGCCGGCATGTCGGCGCACTGGCCGTAGAGGTGCACCGGGATGATGGCCTTGGTCTTGGGGGTGATGGCGGCTTCGATCTTGGCCGGATCGATGCACTTGGTCACGGGGTCGCAATCGACGAAGACCGCGGTGGCGCCGGCAATCCAGATCGCTTCCGCCGTGGCGAAGAAGGTGTTAGGGTGGGTGATGACCTCGTCCCCAGGTCCGATGCCCATGGCCATCAAGGCCAGCCAGATCGCGTCGGTGCCGTTGCCCAAGCCGACGGCGAACTTGGTGCCGTGGTACTTGGCCAACTCGCCTTCGAAGCGCTTGAGCATGGGGCCCATGACATACTGGCCGCTCTCGAGCACCTCCTTGATATTGGCGTCGATTTCCGCCTTGATGTTGTGGTATTGCCTTACGTGGCCGTAAAATTCAACTTTCATGGGAGGGAAATGTTCCGCATAGCCCCGCGCAAGACAAGGCTTTTTCCATACTATGAC
>CAYYMW010000469.1:0-4843 GCA_964472515.1 uncultured Verrucomicrobiota bacterium
TTCCCGGGGTGTTACTCCGGGCGGATCTTGCGCTGCCTGGCAACCCGACCGGTGGCCCTTTCACAAATCCCTTTTCCCAGTCCACCGAGTCCACGCAACCCTCCGTCCTCTCGTGGCCCCCAGCATACCTTGGTCGCATGAACGCGAATTCGCGTGGTTCAAAGGTGCGGAGCGCGCGGCTGCTTCGGGTGCCGCCTCCCTCGCTTCGCCGGTCGCCTCTTCATGGCTCCGTCCAAAGCCCGGCACGAACGCTGCACCCCGTCGGCGCCGCCGGGTGTCGTCGATGTGCGTCCGCCCTCGGTGGTTGGCTCCGGCTGCAACTCGACTCCCCGCCGTACCTGCAGCCGGTGCAAAAGTCCGGGATAACCCGGAAACCGATTTCCACCCTCACCGGTTACACAATGGCGATTTGCGCCTCACCGCTCTGCCCCTCTCAATAGCGGCAAATAGCAGCAAATAGCAGCAAAATGACTGCTACCCCACCCACTTTTGCCATGTCGCTGGAAACCACCTCGCCTCGCGCCGTTCCCACCAAGCACCCCGCCGTCACCGTTCACCGGTTACGCCTTACGCCTTACGCCTTACGCTTTACGCTTCACGCCTCCCCCCCTCAATAGCGGCAAATAGCAGCAAAATGACTACTACCCCACCCACTTTTGCCATGTCGCTGGAAAACACCTCGCCTCGCGCCGTCCCCGCCACAATAATGGGTTCCATGAACACACGCCGCCGACAACAGTTCTACCTCGACTGCCAATGCCTTGTGCTCGCACTTGCCGCTCCGCCAGCCGATTTCAATGCTCCGCTCGACAAACCAAGCCTGCTGCCGCTCTTCGCTGCGTCCCCCCATGGGTAACGGCCAGTTGTAGCAAGTGATCGAAGGGCCGATGCTTGCGCATAAGGCGCTTACGTGCGCTGCGCGACTTTCGGCCTCCCTTTCGGAGCCAGTGCGCTCCCGCGATCCACCATTTAGCCGATCCCGCCCACCGAACCTGGAAGGTCCATTCTTGCGCCGAAGCCGCCCGAGCGCGATGGCAGGCGATTGGAGGGACCCTTGATGCAGCCACAGCAACCGCCAGTTAACCTGGGTCGGTAGTCGAACCGGGCAGGAAGCCCAGTTCCGATGGGCGAACGCCTTGAGGTTGGGGCGTGTGCTTGTCGTCTTCCGAGCATGGCCCACTCGGCGGCAGCCCGGCTGCCTGCGCTCGCCCAAACTCGCCCTCCCAACGCGCGATCACGGCCGTCGCCAGACAGTTGCCGACCAGGTTGACCGTTGTGCGGGCCATGTCGAGCAGTTGGTCGACGCCGATGATCAGCACGATCCCCTCCAACGGCAGGTTAAACGTGGTCAACGTGCCCGCCAGGATCACCTGCGAAGCCCGGGGCACTCCGGCGACCCCCTTGCTGGTCAGCATGAGCGTGAGCATCATCACCACCTGTTGCGAGACCGATAGGTCGATGCCCGCCGCCTGGGCCACAAACACCGAGGCCACCGCCAGGTAAAGCGTGGAGCCATCCAGGTTGAACGAGTAACCCAGCGGCAACACCAGCGAGACAATCCGGCGGGGCACGCCCAACTGGATCATCCGCGCGATGGCATCGGGCATGGCCGCCTCCGAAGAGGCGGTCGAGAAAGAGAGCAGGGCCGGCTCGCGCACCGCGCGCAAAAAGGCCATGACCGGGACACGACAGACCAGCGCCACCGGGAGCAGCACCACCAGACAGAACACCACCAAGGCCAGGTACAGGGTCAGGATAAGCTTGCCCAGGTTCAGCAGCACTCCCAGACCGCCGTGGCCCACCGTCGCCGCCATGGCGGCCCCCACCCCGAAGGGGGCGACCTTCATCACCAGGCCCGTAAACCGGAACATGACCTCCGACAGCGCTTCGCAGAAGCCCACCATCGTCCGCCGGTGCTCGCCCCCGACCTGCGTAACCGCGATCGCAAACAGCACGGCAAACGTGACCACCTGGAGAATGTCGTTGGTGGCGGCGGCTTCGAAAAAACTGCGGGGAACCAGATGCTCCACAACCCCCTGCAGGCTGACGTGCGTGGCGGCCAGCCCCTCCGCGCCGTTGCGGGTGGCCGGCAACTGGATGCCGACGCCCGGCCGGGCCAGGTTCACCGCCGCCAACCCAACCACCAGCGCCAGGGTGGTGACGATCTCGAAATAGACGATGGATCGGAAGGCCAGGCGCCCCACAGCCTTGAGGTCGTCGCTATGCCCGGCAATGCCCACCACCAGCATGCCGAACACCAGCGGCACCAGGATGCATTTGACCAATCGAAGGAAGACATTGGAAACCACCTGAAGCTGCTGGGAGGCCTCGGGGAAGAGCCAGCCCCCGAGCACCCCCGCCACCATCGAGATCAGAATCCACTGGGTCAGACTGATGCGGCGGAGGAACCGCCAGGCGGCCGCCGCAAAGGAGGAGGAAGTGGGCGGGGTCATGAGCCGGCTGGACCGAGGTGGGAAACGACCGTCGCGCCCTTCCCCGGGTGGAGGGGCAGGCGAGTGTGTGACCATGCCGGGCGCATGAAGCGGGAAGCGCTACGAGCGGCTGCCCGCCCGCGCGGAAACCACGCCAAGCGCCTGATCCAGGGCATCCAGCGCCTGCGCCATCTCATCGTGAGTGATGGTCAATGCCGGCATCAACTGGAGAATGTTGCCCATGGTGACCTTGAAGCTTAAGCCCCTTCGCAGGGCCTCGTACATGACCTGATCGGCCTCGTCGCAGGCGCGTTCCATGGTGGCCCGGTCCTTGACCAGTTCAACGCCGAGCAATAGACCCAGCCCCCTGACATCACCGACGATTTCGTAGCGGTCTCGCATCTCGCGGAGTCGGCGCAACGCAAACTCCGAGACCTCATTCACATGGGCCAGTAGATGCTCAAACTCGATGACTTCAAGCGTGGCCAGCGCCGCCGCGGCGGCCACGGGGTTCTTCTCATGGGTGTAGTGGCCCAGGGCGCGGTCTGCCGCGATATTAAGGTGGTCGCGGACCAGCAAGGCGGCCAGCGGCATGATGCCGCCACCCAACCCCTTGCCCAGGACCAGCATGTCCGGAACGATGCCGTAGTGCTCGCAGGCGAAAAGCTTGCCGGTGCGGCCGAGTCCGGTCGGGATCTCGTCCAGGATGAGGAGGGCGCCGTGCTTGTCGCAGGCCGCGCGCACCCGACGCCAATAGTCCGGGGGAGGAATGAACGGGGCGGAGCGGACGGTCTCGCTGACGACAGCAGCCACATCCCCCTCCTTGGCCAGGACGTACTCGATGTAATCGGCGCACTTGAGACTGCACTCGCCCTGGCAGCCCCAAGGGCAGTGCCAGGGGTCCGGCGGGGGCACGTGCTCGCACCCAGGCAGGAGAGGTCCCATGCCGGCTCTGAACAGCGCCTCGCCACCAATGGAAGAGGCTTCGAGCGACGCGCCATGGAAGGAGTCCCACATGGAGATCGTTTTGAACCGCCCGGTGGCCAGGCGGGCCAGTTTGAGGGCGATCCCGATGGCAGTTGAACCTCCGGGGGCGAACAGGACCCGGTTCAGGTCACCGGGAGCGAGGGTGGCCAGCTTGCGAGCCAGTTCGACGGCCGGCCGGTTGGTGTAACGCCGGGGGCAAAAGGAGAGTTCCTGCAATTGGCGGATCATGGCGGCGACCACCCTCGGATTGCCGTAGCCGACCTGGTGCACGCTGTTGCCGTGAAAGTCGTAGAAACGCCGTCCTTGGAGATCTTCTATGCAGGCCCCGCCGCAAGACTTCAAAGCGTTCAGACAGGGGGTGGACAAGGACTGATGGAGGAACCAGCGGGCGTCCTCTTCCAAGAGTTGGCGCGTGGCTTGGTCGAGTTCGGCGTCCTGCCAAGCGCGGCGGTGGGGGGATTGGTTGACATCTCCCTCCCCCGCCGGCAGGGCCGGCCGGGATGAACTGGGTGACGTAGAGGGCATGGGTTCGTTTGGGTGGCTCGTTGGGGCTAGCGCGGCGACCGAGCGGGCGGTAACCAATGGGCCTCGGTCAGCAAGCTCCCGATGGCGTGGACCAGTTGTTCGAGGTCGGCAGGAAACAGGCGGCCGATGGTGCCGATGCGAAAAGTGTCCCGCTGGGTGAGCTTGCCCGGGTAGATGAGGAAGCCACGGTCGCACAAACCGCGATAGAAGGCATCGAAGGCGAAGCCTTCCGCCTCGGGGAATGGGAAGGCGGTGATGATCGGGCTCTGGACGGCTGGGGTGAGAAAGGGGGTGAAGCCCAGCCGCGCCATTCCCGCCAGCAGGGTCCGGTGGTTTTGCCGGTAGCGTTCGGCCCGCGCCGGCACTCCGCCTTCCTCGTCGAGTTCCCTCAAGGCGTGGGCGAAGGCGAGCAGGGAGTGGGTGGGAGGGGTGAAACGGAACTGGCCATTCTTCTCGAAACCCCGCCACTGGCCGAGGAGATCCAGGCTAAGCGAGCGGGCGTGGCCCTCACTGGCCAACAGCCGCCCGCGACGACAGAGCACAAAGGAGAAACCGGGCACGCCTTCGATGCACTTGTTGGCGGAGGAAACAAGGAAGTCGATCTCAGCGGCCTCAAGGTCGATGGGCAGGCCCCCGAAGCTGCTCATGGCATCGACGACGAAGGTCTTGGCATGCCGCCGTGCGACCGCGCCGAGCGAAGCGATCGGGTTGAGAATGCCGGTGGTGGTTTCGCAGTGGACGGCGGCGACGTGGGTCACTTGCGGATCCTCGCGGAGAACCGCTTCCAAGGCGTCGGGGTCGTTGGGAACATGCTCGGGCGTGCGGAGTACCCGATGCTCGATGCGCGCGTGCTGGAGCATCTGGCCCATGCGCTCCCCGTAGGCGCCGTTGGCCAAGAC
>CAYYMW010000470.1:0-4815 GCA_964472515.1 uncultured Verrucomicrobiota bacterium
GTGCTCCCCCTTCGCGACGATTTCGGCGTCGGCCCCGCCACATCGTTCGTCCAGCACACAGGCTCGAGCGTAAACCCCCGACGGCAGAAGGAGCCGCACGCGCATTCGGTCAACCTCGATCCTGCCAACCGCTTTGCGTTCGTGGCCGACCTTGGCCTCGACCAACTGCTGAGCTACCGGTTCGACCCCGCCGCAGGCCGCTTGTCACCCAACGATTCTGCCTTCCTGACGCTGCCTCCGGGAGCCGGGCCACGCCATTTCTCGTTTCATCCCTCCGGACGGCAGGCGTTCGTCATCAACGAACTCGACTCGACGCTGACCGCGCTGGACTACGATCCCACCGCCGGAAAGCTGACGGCCCGGCAAACCGTGTCCACGCTTCCCGCCGGCTACCAGGGAGAGAGCACGACCGCCGAGGTTCAGGTTCATCCCAATGGACGCTTTGTGTATGGATCGAATCGCGGCCATGACAGCCTCGCGATCTTCCGGTGGGATGCCACGGCCGGACGCTTGGAACCGGTGGGGCATCAACCCTCGGGTGGCCAGACGCCGCGCAACTTCGGTATCGATCCCACCGGCAGCTACCTGCTGGCGGCCAACCAGAACTCCGACAACGTGGTCTGCTTCCGCATCGATCCTCAGACCGGCAAGCTCACTCCCGTCGGTGAGGGTACCTCTTTGGGCAGCCCGGTTTGCGTGAAGTTCGCGCCCCTCCCGAAATAAGGAAGCCGGACGGTTGCCCGTCCGGCTTCGATGATAGAGGTCTGATTCGGTCTACCGCCTACTTCTTGGCGCGGTAGAACTTCATGGCGCCGCTGGTGGCGGTGCTGTACGGGGATGTGGCGTTCACGTCGGTCCAGGTACCAGTGACCGAATCGGCCGCCTGGAGGGTGCCGGTGAAGGTGATCACCACGTTGCCGCCCTGAGTCGCAAGACTGATGGTCGGCTTGGGTTGCGGCGTCGCGGTGCGCGCCCGATAGGCCTTGATCGCACCGGTGGTCGCCGTGTCGTTGACCAGGATGCGCTTGCCATCGGGAGTGATGCTCCACCACTCGAAGTTCGCGCCGCCGTTGCCTTCGAACCACACCGCGCGGAACGGATAGACACCCGCTTTCGGAACGATGAAGTAGAAGATCGTTTCGCCGAGGCTGCCACCGTCGTTTTCGCTGACCGCCGGAGTGGTGTCGGGCGCGAGGGAGACGGTCAAGCCGCTCGCCAGGCCGGTCTTGATCTTGTCGCCGTCCGGCATGGAGATCATGACCGCGGGGATGTCCTGATAGCCAACGTCGCCCACCGCCATTTCAAAGGGGTAGATGCCGTCGGCATGATTGATGTCACGGTTATTCACCACCACCACCGCAAGCGCACCGGCTTCCAGGGCGTACTTCATCTTGAGGGAGAAGTTGCAGGTGCCGCGGTCCACCAAGGCAATCTTGCCGGCCAGGGCGGCGGCATTCACCGGGGCAGTGCAGCCCTGGGCTGGATCCATGTACACGAGTTCGCCCGTGATCGGGGCCGTAAACGGCTTGCCGGTGGCTGCCGGAGCCGAGATCGTCGCATAGCTGCCCGCCGCGGAGGCCGCGCCCGTGACGACGAGGGCGAGGTTGTTCACCGGCGGCGCTTCGGTCGTGGTGAACTTGTATCCGTCATCGCTGTACACGCCCATGGCGTAGAAGCCGGCGGTGGGGAACTCCAGGTAAGTCTGGATTTCCGCCGCAAGGCTGTCGTTGGGCTGGGTACCGCTGCCTGGGATGCCCGGGATGGGGGTCTCGTCGGTCGTGAAAGTGCCGATGCCCGTGCTGTCCTGGTTCCAGTTGATGGTGGTCACGTCGAACACACCGGCGTTGGCGGCGGAGAGATCAGCCACGTTCGGGCCGATGATGCCGGCCAATTCCTGCTCGGCGCGGTGGGTGCGATTCGCAAGCGAATTGGCACCCGGCTGGTCCACCTGCCAGACGCGCACCTTCATGCCGGGCTTGGTGGTGTCGCCCGTGCCGGGATCGGTCACTACGTCTTCACTGAGCACGGTGTAGGGGGCGACCGCGAACTGCCACTCGGCAGTGTAAGCCACCGCCGGGGTGCTCTTGTCGCTGAAGGCAATGGTCACAATCTGGGTGGACGCCGAAGGCAGGAGGCCGCCGGGGGCGAGCGTAACGGTGGTCTTGGCGCCCGAGCTGGTCACGTTGGCCGCGACATCCACGCCGTTAAGCTTGGCTTTCACGGTGGCGCTGTCGATCTGGAGGGAGCCTTGATTGATTTCGGCCTTGATGACCGCGTTGCCGGGCACCGCGGTGGCGTTGCGCACCGGCGAGACGTACGAGAGGTACGGGCCGTCCGCCGTGCTTTGCCGGTAGGCCTTGATGGCCCCGGCGGTCGTGTCGTTGATCAGGGTCTTTACCCCGTCCTTCACGCTGAAGAACTCCAGGCTCGAGCCGTTGTCCGGCAGTTCCCCGTTGCCGTTCTCCCAGATCAGACGGACCGGGTAGAGGCCGGGTTGGTCGATCAACACGGTGAAGATCGAGTCGACCGCTCCACGGCCGCCGTCAAAGGCGCCGAGGCTGACCCCAAGCAGGTCGCCCGGGGCGCGGCCGGCGGTAACGCGGAAGCCGTCGTCACTGTTGACGCCCAACTGGTAGAGGCCCGCCGTCGGGAAGTCCAGGTAGGCCATGATTTCCTGCGAGGTGTTGCCGGTGCTGGCCGTGGTGCCCGGCACGCCAAGGAACTGGTCGTCCGTGCGCTCGTTGGTCGAATTGAAGTTGCCGGCGTCGGCCGGGGCGGCGGCGTTGAAGTTGATGACGGTGTCACGCGTGTACAAGCCACCCGTGGCGCCGCTCAGGTCGGCAATGTTTTCCCCGTGGAGTCCGAGCAATTGCTCTTCCGTCCACTGCAGGGTGTTGGGCTGGGCGGCCGCCGTCTGGAAAGGCCGCACGAGGAAACCCTTCTTGCTGGTATCCACCGAGGCGGTGGGCACCATGAACGCGGGCGGAATCATGGTGTAGGCGGCCACGGTAACCTTGCGCGAACCGCTGATCGCGATGTCCCGGGTGTCCTTGCAGGCCACGTCCACCGTAACCTCGGCGCCGGAGACCAAGTAGCTGGGCGAGTTCCAACGAGCCGTGGTGATCTTGCCCGACTTGCTGGCGGTCACCGCCACGGGAGTGCTACCGTTCACCCCCACGGTCACGGTGTTCGGGTCGACCGCGCTCTCGCCGGAGTCTTCGATCGTGACCGTGACGCCCAAAGCATCGGCGGCCGGCGCGCCCACCACCGCCTTCTCGGCGGCGATGGTGTTCAGGACGATGGAATCGATGTGCTGGTTCTGGTAGGACGCGCCGGTGCGCCCACCAAAAACCAGTCGCCCGGCGCTCGGCGCGAACTGCACTTCCAGGTTGTCCACCACCGCGCGCCCCTTCCACCATACGGAGAGGTGTCCGTCCTCGGTCAACTGCACTTTGAACGGCTGCCAGCACAGGGTGGAGTAGTCGTCGGGACCGTTCTCATTGATGGGTCCGGTTTGCAGCGAGGTGTTGTCTTCGCACGTTGTGTTCTGGGACGAAAGCGGCACTTGGGCCACCACCTTGTTGTCCACGCGCACACTGATGCCAATCACGTCGTTCAGGCTCCCGTTCAGATCGGCCGGCCACAGCGCGCTGCCGCTGTTGTACGCGTCGAAGCCGATCGCCAGACCGGTGATGGTCCCCTCTTCGGGCAAACCCGCCATCGAGGTGCCGTCGGACCCCGGTTCGTTGGCGGTACCGGACCAGCCTCCCGACTGATAATCGCCGTTGCCATCCTTGGTAAAGGTCGGGTCGGTCGCCCGCGCATAGTTGATGCTGAAGCCGTCGGCCGGAGGGGTGGAACCGTTGCCAATGCGCAGCATGCATTCGAAGGTGAAGGCGGCGATGACCTTGCCGCCATCGATATCGGGGAAGATGATCTTCGCCCATTGGCTGGTGGTGGGGCCGCTGATCGAGAGATACCCGTCGCTGTCTCCGCCGGTGACGCCGCCAGAAGACATCCAGTCGCCGCCCCCGCTGCCGTTCCCCATCAGGACCAACGGAGTGGCCCCGGTGGTGGGGTCGGAGTTGAAGTCCCACGACGCCGATCCTGCCAGCGCCGAGAGGGAGCCCACCCCCGCAGATGCGATGATTCCAAGTACACGCTTGTTTTTCATAGGTTGTTTGTGTGGCTTCCACGACAACCTCCGTCTCCAGCCGGCCTCGCCCATCGACTTACCTCGGCGTGAGCGAACCAAGCGTGGCGGCGGCTCATCGTGGCCTGGGAGCCATCCTCGCCGCGCGGCAACTGGAGCGTCAAGCGGAAAGGGCCTTGAGACCAGTGAAATGTGTCATAAAGGACCGGTGGCTAAGTGGATGCGCCGAATAGGCGGCCTCTCCCACCTACCCACCGACTGACCGCCAACGCCACCGAAACGCCAAGGTTTTCCGGCTCCGCCCCTTGACGTCCCGCCAAACGTGGGTAGTAGTAAGGTAGCCCGGGGCGGCAGCCGGTGGGCACGCCGGCCCGGCGGGCGTAATCTCGTGAAGCGGCAAAACCAACGTCGCGCGACTCTGCCATGAAACCGGATCCCTACCACATTCTGGGCGTGGCCCAGGACGCCTCCTCCGAGGAACTCCGCAGCGCCTACCGGCGGAGGGCGCATGAACTTCACCCCGACCACCACGGCCCGGATGGGGAGCCCGTCCTCGGGCTGCAGGATGCCTACCGGCTGCTGAGCGACCAGCAACGCCGGACGGAATATGACCGCCGCCGTGAGCGCAGCCGGCGCCGGGCGGAGCCCATGACCGCCCCCCG
>CAYYMW010000471.1:0-4800 GCA_964472515.1 uncultured Verrucomicrobiota bacterium
GAAGATGACTGGGGGCGGCTTCCACGGCATGCTCGCCCAGGAGACCAGCCAGCAGGGTCGCGCCGCAAGCGGCGCCCACCGGTCCCAGTCGTCCGCGCAATCGCTCCAAGGCGCGGCTGACGCGCATCTTGGCGGCGTCCTCGCTGATGCCGAGGAGCTCCCCCAGTTCCCGCATTCGCTTCTGCTGGAAGAAGCGCAGCAACAGGGTCTGGCGGTCGTCGTCGCCCAGTTGGTCGAGGGCTTCATCCAACCGGGGGGACAGTTCGGCCCAAAGGCGGTTGTTTTCGGCAGAGGGAGGTTCCATGGTGGCGGTGCTTTCCTCGCGGGCGCGACGCCGGCTCTCGGAACGCCAAACGTCGATCGCGACGTGAACGGTGGTGCGATGCAACCACGCTACCAGGCTGGAGTCGTCCTGGAACGGAGTGGAGGCTTTTGCCAGGCGCAGAAAGACGGCCTGCGTCACCTCCTCGGCCAGCGCGCCGTTGCCCACGCGCCGGTTTGCCACCGTGTACACGAGGTTCGTGTATTGGCGCACCAGGGCCGTAAACGCGTCTTCCGAGCGACGGGTCCGGTAAGCGGTCAGCAGCTCGATGCCATTCATCTTCACCAGAGTAATCGGCGCCGATGCCAAAAGGTAACCAGCTCGATCGCGAGCCGCGACGGCCCCTGCGTTTCAGCTACGCGGGCAACGTCTGCGGGTCATCAGCTGGCAGGTAGAAGTCCGCCGGGAACCCCGTGGTCTTCTGCAGCACCCGCCGGAGCTTCGCTCCCCGCTCGGCGTTCACCCGGGCAAAGGCCTCGCGGGGCGAACCTTCGGTGAACAGCTCTTCGTTGGCTCTGAGATCCGTGGTGGCCAGCCACCACTCGTTGACCAGGAGATCAGGAGTCAGGTCGTCATGGATGATGACCAACCGCTCCAGCACCTCCTCCGGAGCGAAGGGAAGGCCCGCTTGGAGCCGCAGCCAGTTGAACAGCCACACTTCGGCGGAGTCGTGCCGGGCCATCATCAGCTCTTCCGTCGTCTCGGCGGATTCCGGCAGGCCTTTCTGAAGCTTGATTTCGGCGAGGGTCCATCCGCCGCGTTCCGCCCGCCAAGCTTGGACACGCTGGAAGCCCTCCTCCATCAGGCCCGGGTAGTCCTCCGGTCGCACCGGTAGCGTGGGCACCGGGGGACGATATTGGTAGAAAGCGGCGATCAACGCGTCTGGGGACAACTCGGGGAAGTGTTCAAGCCGGTCCCAGGGTGGGCGCGGCAAACCGGGTTTGGCGGGGCAGCCATGGACGTTGAACTCGCGGCCGTCGGCCAACCGCGAAGCCAGCACGAGGTTGATCTGTCCGCCCGACTGTTCAACCGCGGCTTGCACGTTCTCCGCTGGATGGACAAAGCCGTAAAACTGGTAGGTGGGAATCTGCCGGACCTGGAAACAGCCCGCCGGCACAAACCCCGCCCGCTCCAGCGCTTGGATGCGCTCCTGCGCCGCCGGTTGCCGGGTCCAAGCCGTGTCCTCCGCGGGCAGGACCTCGATGCGGAGCGGAACGGGACGCTTCCGGAGCCCGATCACGTGCTGGCGGAACTCCTCCATGGCCGCCTTGGCCTGGTTCTCGAAGCTGCCCAGCAACTCCGCGAACGATTCCTTCATGGCCTCGCGGTCCTTCTCCTTGTCCCCCGTGCGCTTGGCGCTGAGCTGGGCCAGCATTTCCCCGAAAGCAGCGAACATTTCATCGCCAGCGGATTCCCCCTCAGTGGATTCCTCCCCTGCTTCCCGTTCGCCGAACGGATAGGGTTCGTTGGCGGCAATGAACTCGATCTCGACTCCCACCCGCCGGCCATCGGCGGTGAGCGCGAACACAGGGAACGTGCCGTCGCCGAATCCGGAGTCGACAAAGGGCGCGACCGCGCCTTGCGCCGCGTCGAGGTCCAACACCCCGCACCTGCCCTGCTCGTCCCGCACCTGTTCGAGGCGTGCATGCAAAGCGTCATCGTTCATCCCCAACCGTTCCCAAGCGCGGGCCATGGCGGTAGAGTCCCAAACCGAGGTCACGGCTGTGTCGGTCCAGGTCTCCCCCAGTTGCTCGCCCAGGTTCACCACCGCGCCAGCCGGCAGCAACCGCAGGCGCGAGACGCGTCGGTCACCAGGGTACTCCATGACTTTCGCCTGCACTTCGTACCGTCCCGGCGGTAGCTTCACCAACAAGTCTTCCTCAATAAGCAGGAACTCCAGGTCGCAGATCAGCAGCTTGCCGTCCGAGAGGTCGAGTTGGGTGAACCCCAACCACTCGGTTTCCCGGCCGACGGCCCCATGCACGGCATCACCTTCGGTCTCCCGCTCCAGATGTTGGCTTAGTTCACTCATAGGCTTCATGCGCATTTCAGCCGCGCCGCTTCGGATATTCAAGCTGATTCCGCCCGGCCACGCCCCTGGCACTTCGCGGGCTCCGCTGCCCCGAGCCCGAGGCCACTTCGTTAGGGCTGTCTTTGGCCTTCTCATAAGGGGACTACCGGCTAGGCTGGAGGTCATGAACCGTCGCGATTTCCTGGCGGGTGGACTGGGGCTGGCCGGCTATACGCTGGTGGTCCGTACCGAAGCCGCCGAAGCGAGGGCCGCCGCTCCGGTTGCTCCCGCTCCGGCCCAAGCCGCAGCGGGCAGACCTGCGCCGGACCATTTGGCGGCGGAGCCGCATCTGGCCTTGGTCAATCTCGACTGCGACGTGCTGGTGGCCGGCGGCGGCATGGCGGGAGTCTGCGCGGCTCTGGCGGCGGCCCGCCATGGCGCAAAGGTGGTGCTGGCGCAGGACCGTTCCCGGTTGGGCGGCAACGCGAGCAGCGAGGTCCGCATGCATATCGTGGGGGCGGATTGCCACGGCGGGCGGCCCGGCTGGCGAGAGGGAGGGATTCTGGAGGAACTCCGCCTGGAGGATGCGGTGCGCAACCCGCACCGCTGCTGGGAATTGTGGGACTTGATGCTCTACGACAAGGTGCGCAGCGAGCCGAACCTCACGCTGCTGCTGGACAGCACGGTGTATCTGGCGCGCGTGAAGGCGGCCCGGATCGAGCAGGTGTGGATTCGGTGCGACAAGTCCGAGACGCTCTATGCGGTCCGGCCGCGCCTGGCGATCGATTGCACGGGCGACTCGCGGTTGGGGGTCGAGGCGGGGGCGGAGCTGCGCCACGGCCGCGAAGCCCGGAGCGATCACGACGAACCGTTGGCGCAGCCCCGGGCGGATCGCCAGACCCAGGGGAGCAGCGTGCTGTTCACCGCGCGCGATTGCGGCAAACCCATGCCCTTCACGCCGCCCACCTGGGCGCGCAAGGTTACTCGCGACCAGTTGAAGTTCCGCGGCATCACCTCCTGGGAGTATGGCTACTGGTGGATTGAATGGGGAGGGCAGTTGGACACGGTGCGGGATCACGAGCGGATTCGTGGAGAGTTGCTGGCCATCGTGCTGGGGGTCTGGGACTACATCAAGAACTCGGGCGACCATCCCTCAAGCGCGAACTGGGCGCTGAGTTGGCTGGGGATGGTCCCCGGCAAGCGGGAGAGCCGGCGCTTGCTGGGTGACCACATTCTCACCCAACACGATGTCGAGGGGCGCCAAGGAATCCCCGCGGATGCCGTGGCCATCGGTGGCTGGGGTTTGGATGACCATCCCCCGGCCGGGTTTGACCGGCCGGACCTGCCTCCCTTCACGTCGATCCGGATGAAGGAGGTGTATGGGATCCCCTTCCGGTGCCTTTACAGCCGCAACGTGGTCAACCTGCTGATGGCGGGCCGGAATATCAGCGCCACGCACGTGGCGTTTACCTCGGCGCGCGTCATGGGCACGTGCAGCGCCCTGGGGCAGGCGGCGGGCACGGCGGCAGCCTGGTGTGCGCGGGCCGGCATCACCCCGCGCGAGCTGGCGGCCAATCCAGACCGGGTGCGCGAGTTGCGGCAAGCCCTCTTGCGCGATGACCAAACCATCAAGGGCCTGCGCAACGAAGACCCGCTGGACCTGGCCCGCTCGGCCCAGGTCACCGCTTCGGCCGAGCACGACCTCTCGAAAGCCGCCCATGTGATCGACGGCTTCGTGCGCGATGCCGCGGGCGAATGGGCGCACCGCTGGGCGGCGCCAGTGGACGGGGAAGGACCCTGGCTGCAGTTGGCCTGGCCCGAGCCCCAGAAACTGCGGCAGTTGCAGCTCACCTTCGACACCGGTTTCCATCGCGAACTTACCCTCTCCGCCTCCGATGGCATCACGCAGAAGATCGTCCGCGGGCCGCAACCTGAGACCGTGCGGGACTACCGGGTGCTCTACTATCCCGCCAAGGGTGCGGAGGCCAAGGTGCTGTTGGAGGTGAAGGGCAATTACCAACGGCTGAACCGGCACGACTTTGCACCGGTGGAGGCTGTGGCCGTGCGGATTGAAATCACCGCCACCAACGGCGACGCATTGGCGCGGGTGTATGAGGTGCGGTGCTACGGGTGAAACAGGCTGGCCGGTCAGCGTTGCCCAGGGGAAAACAAGTCAGGCCTCTACCAGCGGCGACTATGAAGGAAGGGGGTGGTCGGTATACTGCCCGAGGGAACTCGCGGCTCGCAAACGGCATCTCCCCACTGGGGCAATACCTTTATGCCGAGGGATTTGTGACGGTTGATGCCAACTGAGTCGAGCAGGGCACCCCTCCCCGAGATTCCATCCGTACCAACAGAAAAGGCCGGGCTTTTGACCCGGCCACCTCTGCGGAAACAACGTTTAGAGAACAACCCGACTTGCGTCGGTTGGCAGCACACCCGGCTGCCGGAAATTCACTACCGATGC
>CAYYMW010000472.1:0-4788 GCA_964472515.1 uncultured Verrucomicrobiota bacterium
GGTCTGGATCAGTTCTTCGGTCCAATGCGCCGGATGCGTGTAGAGCAGACGAATCCAGAAGTTGCCGGGCAGCGCGTCCAACCGGCGCAGCAGGGCGGCCAGCGTGGGGGCGTCCGTGGGCAGGGACTGCGAAGCGGCCCGGAACCGTTCCGGGGAGGCGATTGCGCGGCTGTGGTTGGGCCGCAAGTCCAGTCCGTAGTAAGTGGCGTCCTGCGAGATGAGATTGAGTTCCCGAACCCCATCCGCCAACAGGGCACGCGCCTCCTGGACGATGTCGTCCATCGGCCGGCTGCGGTGGCTGCCGCGCATGCGGGGAATGATGCAGAAGCTGCAGGGATGGTTGCACCCCTCGGCAATCTTCACATAGGCCATGTGCCGGGGGGTCAACCGAAAGCGCGGGGTGGCAAAATCCGGAATGAACGTTGGCCGCGGGTTGACCTGCACCAACTCGCCCGCAGCGGGCTTCGCGACCACGGTCTTGGTTGGCCCTTTGGGGCCGGCACCGGCGGGCTTTTGAGCGGCTTCGGGATCGGGTTTGGCCTTGTCCAGGACAGCAAGCGAGGCCATTAGTTCGGCCTTGCCCGGCTTGCGGGCCGCCGGTTCGGTCGCCAGACGTTCACCGCGACGAGCCAGAGCCTGTGCCACAACCTGGCCCACTTGCGCGACTTGATCCACCCCCATGAAGGCGTCCACCTCGGGGAGCAATCGGGGCAGTTCCGTCCGAAACCGCTGGGGAAGGCACCCGGAGACCACAATTCCCTGCCCGCGCTTCCGGGCCTCGCGGACCTGGGCCGATTCGAGAATCGTATCGACGCTCTCCTCCTGGGCGGCGTCGATGAACGAGCACGTGTTCACGATCACCACGTCGGCTTGAGTGGCGTCGTTGGTGACTTCGTAGCCGTCGCGAAGGAGGGAGCCGAGCATAATCTCGGCGTCGACCAGGTTCTTCGCGCAGCCCAACGAAATCAGGCCTACTTTGGTGGGACCAGTATGGGTGCGGCGGTTGGTCACGCTCAGTCGAGTGTAGGGTACTCCCCATGAGGCGCGCAACCGTTGAAAAACAACGTCTTCAGCCGGAGGGCGAGGCCGATCCCCCACGGTGCCGGCTGCCCGAGGCACGCCTGCCGCTGACTTTGCCGTGCCAGCGAGCGCGTACCGTCTTGCCGGGACTCCGCCGCGTGCCCGGCGCCAACTCCGAGGGCGGGAGGCGCGGGCATCCGGCGGTGGCGGCGACAAAAAGGCGCCAACCGTTGCCGATTGGCGCCCCTCAGGCTCTGGCGAGGAGGCTATTCGCCAGCATCCTTGAGAACCACAAGGCGGCTGACGCCCTGGCTGACGACGCTCAGCACCACCCCTTTCTTAAGGTCAAGTTGTTTGGTGGCGCTCTTGTATTCCTTGAGCGTCGAGACCGATTCCTGGTTGATCTCGGTAATGATGTCGCCCACTTGGATGCCCTTTTGGTGGGCCACACTGCCTCGCTCAACCTGGGTCACCAACATGCCCTCGTTGACCTCCAGGTTGTGCTCCTTGGCGAAGTCTTTAGTCACCGGTTTGAGCGTGAGGCCCAGATCGGCGGACTCCGTGTCAGGGGTGGACGAGGGCCTCCGGGCAACGGCAGGCTGGATGTCGTCGGGCCATTCCTCGGGACGAACCTTGAGGGTCATCGATTTGCCCCCGCGGACCACCTCGAGGTTCACCGAGCTGCCGACCTTCTTGGAGCGAATTTCGTTCTTGAGCTGCTGCCCGTTCGACACTGGTTTTCCATCCACACTGGTGATGACATCCCCCAGTTTGAGGTCCGACTTGGCGGCGGGACCATCCTGCCGGATACCGGTGACCACCACGCCATCCTGCACGTTCTTGGCCATGTCGCGGTAATCGACATAGTCCTTCAAGGCGCGGATTTCCACGCCCAACCAGGAGCGCGTGAACTTGCCATCCGCGACCAACTGGTTGGAGACCTCGCGGGCCAGATTACTGGGGATGGCGAAACCGATCCCGGTGCGCAGGCCCTTGATGAGGGTATTGATGCCCATGACCTTGCCGTCAATGTTGACCAGCGGGCCACCGCTGTTGCCCGGGTTGATGTTGGCGTCGGTCTGGATGAAGTCCTGATCCATCGAGGCGTCCGGCACCACCCGTGAGCGCCCCTTGGCGCTGACGTGGCCGAAGGTGACGCTGTAGTCGAGATCGAAGGGGGCGCCGATAGCGATGGCGAACTCGCCCACCTTCACCTTGTCGGAATCGGCGAACTCCGCGACCGGCAGGCCCTTGGCGTCGATCTTGATCACCGCCACGTCCGATTGCGGATCCAGCCCCCGGATCTCCGCCTCGTATTCCTTGCCGTCCTTGAAGCGCACCTTGATTTTTTCCGCGCCATCGACCACGTGCCGGTTGGTCAGGATGTAACCGTCCGCGCGGATGACGACGCCCGAACCCTGGCCGTCGAAGACAGGGCTGCGGCTGCGCTGGCGCGGGCCGTTCTCGCGCTGTGGACGTCCCTCATACTGTTGCCGGAACTGCGGCGGAAACCACTCCCAGAGGGGATTGTCGCTGTCCTCGCCCATGCCGTAGTCCGGCTTGTGCGCGACCGTGATGACCACGACCGCCGGGGAAATCCGGTCGGCCACTTCGATAAAGGCTTCGTTCAACTGTCTGGCGACGTCGAGCGAGCCCGAGGACTCCCTTGCTTGCACAGGGCTGGGCTGCATCCACAAGGCGGGAGCCAGCAGTCCACCCAGAATCCATTTCGATGTCTGTTTCATAACCATTCAACGAAGACGGCCGAAGCCGAGTTCTGCACCATTGGAACGCAACGGGAATGAAACGTTCAATCGGGCCGAAGGCGCGGGGACGCGCCGGTGCGGGCAGCCCAGCGGCAGGGAGTGTTGGCAGGCAGGGGCGGTGACCCACCCGAGCCAATCAACGAGAGCGGAAGGGAGTGATCCGTTCGTTCACCCAAACCGTTGGGGAGGTTAGGGCTGACTCGGATCGGCGGAACGAGGCGCTGGGAAGGGAACCGTGGCCGTCGAAAAGCGGCAAGGCTCAGGGCAGGATGCGGGAACTGGAGCGTTCCTGCAGCCAGGTCACATCGGCGTTGTTGGGCGAGGGCACGTCATACTCGATCAACTGGCCGCTGGCCATCGTGGGGGTCGTGCGCCGGTCGACCCACCGCTTGATGTCGACATGACCGTCGACAAAGGACAGACCGGCCGAACGGTTGTGGTAGCTGGCGGGATAGTCCACGATGCGGGCCAGCGAGCCACGCCGCTTGAGGTCCGTTTCGAACAACCCGTCGTTGATGCTGTCCTCCCGCTCGTCGATGAACACCCAAGCCCGCGAAGGCGGCGGCTGGATAACGTCGCTGATCCGCTTGAACACGATATACTCGTCCTGGCCGATCTGACCGTTGCCGGTGTAGTTCATCCAGCAGTTCATCGATACGCTGCGAACCCGTGGGAGAATCTGGCCACTGCGCTTGATGGTGCTGCGGTCGGCGGGACATCGGTAGGGGGCGGCAGACTTGATGTAGGGCCCGATCTGAGCATACCGCGAGTCGGTCAGGAAGGTCTTGTTGGTGTTGTCCGAACTCGCGCTGAAATCGAGCCAGCCCGAAACCCACTTGCCCGGTCCCGGCACCGATCCCCCAAGCACCCCCGGAAGATGGTCTTCGTGATCCTCAGCATACATCGTCCAAGCCAGCTGAAGCTGCTTGAGGTTGTTCATGCAGAAGAGGCCCTGGGCCTTCACCTTGGACCGCAACACGCTGGGCAGCAACATCGCGGCGAGGATGGCGATGATCACAACCACCACCAGCAACTCGATGAGCGTGAAGCCCCGAATTGAGCCTCTGGTCGTCATGCCAAAGTGTTTGGTTGAGATCCCCATTGCCGCCATAGGCTGTTGGGTCGTTGGCAGCAATATAGGGTCTACTCCAATGGGACGCAATACTTTTTGTGCAAGTTTTTCTCCATCAGGGGGTAATCGTCGCGAGTCATAGCGTGTTGCACACCAAGAGCCTAGGTCAGGGTGGCTCCCGGGTCCATGCCAAGGGACTTGCCCGAGCAAGCCGCACTGCGCAAAACATGCACCCAACCCCAACCACCGCCACCCGGCCTCGGCCTTCGGCGGGTGGCTCGTTCCGAAGGCAGCCGAAGGGGCGAGTCCAACGGTCACTCACCCTGGCCGGCTACCGACCTCCCGCGCCAGCGGCAACCTGGAAAGCGCGAAGTTATGGCCTCAAGAGTCCCCTTCAGGCTTGCCACTGCCACCGTCCCAACCTACAAGAAGTCATACTGACCATGAAACCGCCCGTCTCCCCCACCTTCCTCCTGGCTTTGGGCAGTCTGGCCGCCGGCCTATGCGCCACGAACGCCGCCACGCCGGAACCGAACCGCCTGCCCACGCTCGCCGAGGTCAAGCAGCTCTTCGAGAACCCTCCCCGCGAGTTCGCCAGCGCGCCGCTCTGGGTCTGGAATGACGACCTGACGGAGGAGCAGATCGTCGCCACCATGAACGATCTGGCCGGCCAGCGCGTACGGCAGGTCTTTGTCCATCCGCGCCCGGGCCTCATGACCCCGTACCTCAGCAGCGACTGGTTCCGCCTCTGGAAGGTGGCGTTGCGCGAGGCCGAGCGGCTGGACATGAACGTCTGGATCTACGACGAGAACTCCTACCCCTCCGGCTTCGCGGGTGGCTGGGTGCCGGAACTGATGCCCGAGTCCCGGGGACGAGGCCTTTACTTCGACACCGTGAACCAACCACCCAAGTGGAGCGAGGACTTGGTGG
>CAYYMW010000473.1:0-4787 GCA_964472515.1 uncultured Verrucomicrobiota bacterium
GCGGTGGGCTCGTTAATGATGCGGAGGACTTCGAGCCCCGCGATGCGCCCGGCGTCTTTGGTGGCCTGGCGTTGGGAGTCATTGAAGTAGGCCGGCACGGTCACGACCGCCTGGGTGATGGTCTCGCCCAACCGCATTTCGGCGTCGGCCTTGAGCTTGGCGAGCACCATGGCGGAAATCTCCGGCGGAGTGTAGACCTTGGTTTCCCCGCCCACCTCGACCTCAACGGCCGCGTCCCCGTTGGCGGCGCGGACGACCTTGTAAGGCACGCGCTTGAGTTCTTCCTGGACCTCATCGAACTTGCGGCCCATGAAGCGCTTGATCGAATAGACGGTGTTGCGGGGATTCGTGACCGCCTGGCGCTTGGCAGCGTCGCCCACAACCCGTTCGCCAGACTTGGTAAAGGCGACCACGGAAGGAGTCGTGCGCTTCCCCTCGGAGTTCTCGAGCACGACGGGTTCGCCGCCTTCCATGATTGCCATGCACGAGTTCGTCGTGCCCAGATCGATGCCCAAAACCTTTGCCATAATAATAAAGCCGCAATAGGTAGAGCAGCAGGGATGCCAACTCTAAGCAACTATGCTAAGTTGTTGGTTATGAAGTTCATCCGCTAAGTGTGGCGCACTCGGATGAGGATTCAAACTGCGCCACATGCGACAGGGTGGCGCAGCCGAAGGCCTCCGATGGGCTCGGTTGGCGCAGGAGGTTACTCCAGAAGGCGGGGCAGTATCCCAAAGCCCCTGCACGAGCCCGGGAACAAGTGTTGAGCGCGGGGTGGGGTACAGATCGCTAATTTCGATTTGTAGATGGCCTACTACTTTGCAGGGGGGATTGATAGCATGTCCATATTTGTATATAAACATATGCGCCTTGACACATTTTGCTGCCAAAATGAACACTGACCATCTCTCGTTGCAGCGACGTCCGTTGCTGGCTGTCGTTCTTGCATCACTCCTCCCGTTGGCCCTTCAAGGGGCTTCGCACACCAATCGGGTCAAAGCTTACGTGGATTCATCCAGTTGCACCAAGTGCCATGACACGGCGGCGGATGAAGTCATGAAGACGACCCACTGGACCTGGGCACACACCAACGCAGTGACCGGCCGGGTTGAAGGTAAGCGACACGTAATCAACAATTACTGCGTGGCGTTGGCATCGAATGAACCGCGCTGCACGAGTTGTCATGTGGGCATCGGATACAAGGACAAGAACTTCGACTTCACGGACGCGACCAAAGTGGACTGCCTTGTCTGCCATGACACCACCGGCACCTACAAGAAGTTCCCCACCATGGCGGGAGCACCCTGGACCGGTCCTGGCAACACGAACTTCGGCACCACGACCTATCCCCCGGTAGATCTGCTGTATGTGGCGCAGAACGTCGGCAAGACCAGTCGGGCCACTTGCGGAGCGTGTCACTTTTACGGAGGCGGTGGCGACGCGGTGAAGCATGGCGACCTTGATTCCTCCCTTAAAAACCCAACCCGCGAACTTGACGTCCACATGGGCGTGGACGGCCTCAACTTCCAATGTTCCACCTGCCACGAAACCACGGAGCACATGATCTCGGGGAGTTTCTACTCCAAGGATCATCCGGACAGCGCAAGTTGCGAGAAATGCCATACCGCCAAACCTCATCCCACCGGGGCATTGGGCGACCGCCTGAACACGCACAGCAGCCGGGTGGGATGCCAGACCTGCCATATTCCAGCGTTTGCGCGGGGACGGACCACCGCCATGACGTGGGATTGGTCGACCGCCGGCAATAAGGACGCGAGCGGCAAGAACTATATCACCCGGGACGCCAACGGCGACCCGATCTACGACACTCAGAAGGGGAACTTCACTTGGCAGAAAGAGGTGCGGCCAGTCTACCGCTGGTTCAATGGCCGGGTGGATTCGCTGACCGTCGAAGAGGTCATCGATCCAACGCGGTTGGTCACCATGAATACCTTGCACGGGGAAATGAGCGAACCCAACGCGCGCATCATGCCGCTGAAGCGCTTCACGGGGCGGCAGCCGATTGACCCCGTCAATAAGGTTCTCGCCGTGCCTCACCTGTTCGGCTCGGACACCAACGCATACTGGAAGGGCTTCAACTGGACCAATGCCCTGTCGGCTGGCATGGCTTATGTTGGCGCCCCCTTCAGCGGGGAAGTCGGCTGGGCGCAAACGGAGATGTTCTGGGTGCAGAACCACATGGTGGCACCGAAGGAAAAGGCCCTAAAGTGCGCCGACTGCCACGTTCCGGGCGGGCGGATGGACTTTGCATCCCTGGGTTATGCCGCCACCGCAGCGGCAACCCTGCAAACGCTGGCCGGATTCGAAATCGGCGCCGCCGCGGTCAACTCCGCCAGCGGCCGATTGGAGCTGCGCTGGGCAACCGCCCCGGGCAGCAAGTTCAAGGTTGAGCAGTCAGGGGATCTGACCCAGTGGGCCGACGCCGCCGATGGCGCCGTCACGGCCGGGGAACAGGCGAGCGAATTGACCTGGCAGGATGCGTCCCCGCTGACGACCGCCCGTTACTATCGCATCCTACGATTGAGCCAATAGCCCGAGATGACCGCCCGCCGCCGATCGTGATCCATTGGCGGGCCGTTCCCGGCCAGCCCGAAGCCGTGAGTTTCAGGCTGGCCGCTCTGTTTTCGGAAACAACTCAGCCGACGCAGCCTGAGCTTCGAGGTTCCGGCGCAGGCTGCCGCAAACGTGCCTGCACAAGTCGTAGATGCGCGGATCGGCGATGCGATAGTAGGCGCAATTCCCGTCGCGGCGGCGGGAAACGATGCCGCCGGTGCCGAGGAGGGCCAGTTGTCGAGACACGTTGGCCTGACTGCTCCCTGTGGTCGCCACCAACTCGGTAACGTTCTTCTCGCCTTGTTCGAGGGCGATGATCAGTTTCAGGCGCGAAACCTCGCTCAGCACTTTGAAGCGACCGGCGATAAGCTCCAGCGCCTCGTCGGACAACTGAGGAGCGGGGGAAGCAGAAGTCGGCAGGGAATCCATGGCGGAGGGGTGCCTCAGAACAGGCGTTTGAGACGGGAAGCCTACCGGTCACGGCGGAGCAGGAACTCGGCGATCGCGTTCAACTCCACCGCGCGGCTTCGGAAGATCTGGAGTGAGGCGAAAGCCTTGGACGTCAGGTCAGCGGCGATCTTGCGAGACCGCTCCAAGCCAACGATGGAGGGATAGGTGGCCTTCTCGGCCGCCGTGTCCTTTCCAGCCGTCTTGCCCAACTGTTCGCTGGATTGGGTGACGTCGAGAATGTCGTCGATGACTTGGAAGGCCAGCCCGACGTAGTAACCGAAATCCGTCAACGCCAGGAGCTGGACCGGGGTACAATTGGCGCTCATGCCGCCCAGGCGCGCGGAGCACGCGATGAGGGCGGAAGTCTTGCATTCGTGGATATAGCGCAGATGGGCGGCACTGACCTTCTTCCCTTCGGCCTCGAGGTCGGCGACCTGCCCGGCGATCAGCTTGAGCGAGCCGGAAGCCCTGGCCAGTTCGAGGACCAGGTCCTGATGCGAATACCGCGGCCAACCGCGGGCCTGCGCCGCGACTTCGAATGCCTGCGTCAGCAGCGCATCGCCCGCCAGAATGGCCATACCCTCGCCAAACACTTTGTGGCTGGTGGGTTTGCCGCGACGAAAGTCGTCGTTATCCATGGCGGGGAGATCATCGTGGATCAGGGAGTAAGTATGGATGCACTCGACGGCGCAGGCCAGCGGGAGAGCGTCCTCCTCTCGGCCGCCGCAGGCTGCCGCCGCCGCCAGGCAAATCGCGGGCCGCATGCGTTTGCCACCCGCGAACAGCGAATAACGCATGGCCTTGTGAATGAGCGGGGGCTTGACCCCGGCCTTGGGGATGAACCGATCCAGCGCCTGGTTTACCGACTCGGTCTGCCGGGTCAGCCAGGAGTCCAGCTTGAAGGCTTGGGTGCTGCATGGGCGCTTGCGCCCCTTGAGTGCTGCCATGGGCGGATTCTAATCATGCGGCGGCGGCAGACAAGCCTCAGGTGGACGCGGGCCGCGGCAAAAGGGGACTTGCGCGCCGGGGCGCGCGCGGGGAAACTGGAGGCAGATGAGCGGTTTCCTCCGACGCTTCCGAACGTCTTCCGACCCGATTGACGCCCGCCAACTCGCCCGCGAGTTGTTCGCGGCCTGCGTCAAGGCGTCCAGCGTTCTCACGAGAGCCTCGGGGGCGGCCGGTTGGGGACGCGCCCAAGCGCTGCTGCGGGAAACGCTGGCATACGGGCTCTGCGCGCTCGAGCTACAACTGCAGCAGCACCAACCGCGGGAGCGAGCCGACGTGATGGCGGAGGTGCGCCTTGAATGTGGCGAACTCCTCCGCGCCCACTGCGGCGTGGCCACCGCGAAACCTGGCAACCGGCCGGCCATTCCCGCCAGGGACAGCGAAGTCTGCCATTTCGAAGCCAGCTACGCACTGCTCGCCACCGGCGCGTCGACGCGAAGAGGGAAGCTGGAAGCGTTTGTGCGCTTCAAGGAGCTGACGGGTTTGGAGTCGGACATCCTGGTCGGAGGAGGGTCCAACCTGGCCTCGCTGGTATTCTACGTGGCGGTGCATGCCACGGTTTTCGATGGTGCGCTGGCGGACCTGCAGACCCGCCACCGGCTGCAGCAGGCTGCGCGGGAGAGTTGCCGTTTCCTCGAGGCCACGGTCAGGGAATCGCTCGCCTCGGGCGTGGAGCCGCCCCCGAATGCCGCTGCTGCCCGACTGGAGACCCACTCCGCCCGGAGCTTGACCAGAGGGTAGAGCAGGGCTGGGGCCCG
>CAYYMW010000474.1:0-4776 GCA_964472515.1 uncultured Verrucomicrobiota bacterium
CGAAGCCGAACCGCTGCAAGGCGGCGTACATCGCCCGGATGACGACGGGGGGCGTGTAGTGGGCGTTGAGGGTGGTGGCCCGGGCCGAGTCGAGTTCCGCGGGGGTCAGGAGTTGCTCCAACTTTTCCCGTTCGGAAGCCCACTCCTCGTTCCAAGCATCGAAGACCTGTGGCAGTCCGCCCCAGCCGACGTACCGCACAAGCGAGCGCTGCTCGTCCGGGGTCGGCGGGCGCCCGTCGGCCTCCAGGCGTTTCAGGAGTCCGATGGCGGCGAGGTTGTCACGGCACTTGCGCTTGAGGGAGCCGACCCCCAACCGGTCTTCCTCCGTGATGCGGTAGTTGTGCTGGTTCCGGAGCGGTTCGGGTGCCGGGACCGCAGCGGGTTCTGGGGCAGCTTCAGTGGGAATCTCGCCGACAGGCCGAAACTCGACCCAGTCCTCGTCCTCGGGGCTCTCGGCGTGGGCGAAGTTGTCCTGCGGAGCATCGACCGCCACCGGCTCCTCCCCAACCAGCTCGAAGGGAGGCAAGCGCATGCCTTCCCAACCTGACGACGGGCTGGCGGCTCGACCGGCATCCGCTTCCGTCACGGCAAGGCGGCTGGGCTCTCCCCCGGCTGGGGATCGAACCTCCGTGGGGATCGCCAGCGAGTCCGGGCAGACGGGGGTGGCGGTTTCGGCCGGTGGAAACCTCAGTGCGTCGAAAGTGAACAGGTCCAGTTGCCGGTCGTTCCTCGCGACCCTGGTAGATGCCCTCATTTGCCTCCTCCGGCCGCGCGACGCCTGCCGATCAAGGGGAATCGAACGCGCCTCCGCAGCCAATGACCGTATACCGCAGTTTGAATCCCCTAGTCAAACGGGGCCAAACAGCGGTTCAGAACGAACGCGCCCCCCAAGCTCTCCCGTGGAGCTTCAGGCGGCGCGGATCGCGTGGGCTGAGGAGTGAAACACCACAATCGCGCTCGGGAACGGTGCGGAGTGGGTTGCCCCCTCGAACTTCAACCGCCCCCGGAGCAGGCGGATTTCGCCCTTCATGGCATAGCAGTGCCACCAGGTGGTGTCCGTGCGCGCGGGCACCAGACACACCACCGTCGCGCCCTGCTGGGCAGCGCCGTAAGCCTTCTTCATCCAACTGCCGATGGCCCGTCCATAGGGCGGATTCATGAACACGGTGTGATCGCTCTAGTCCTGAGCGAGGCCATCTTCCATCTTGGTGAAGTGGCAGGCGCACTTGGCGTTCTGGGAGGTGGCGCATGGATCTAGGGTAAAGGCAAACTCGGCGTTGAGCGCGTCGAAGAGCCAGCGTGGAGTGGGCCATTCGTCGGTGGCCGAGGAGAAGTGGACCCGGAGCGAACGGGCCGAACGAGAAGCGAGTTCACTGGCAGAAGCCCAAGGGAGCGGATCGCTTTGGACGGTGACTCTACTGTTGGCTGCGGGTTTCATGTCGATGGTTCTCAGAGCGGGGGCTGCTTGGCCTCGGTGATGCACGCGCGCGGGGTAGCGCTGTTACTGCGTGTCTCTAAGGAAGCGCTCGATTTCGCCCTTGGGGATCAGGATATGGCGCAACGCGCGGGAGGGGCGGATCAGCCCGCGCAAGATCAGCCGCCGGACGCTCTTGTCGCACACGCCGAGCATCGCGGCGGTTTCCTTGAGCGAATAGGCCAGCCGTGGCGGCACGGCCGCTGGTGGTTTGAGGCTATCGGCATTCATCGGTAGTTGCTCGGCGAGGGGCGGTTGGCAACCCCTTCGCCACGACTTCCTCCTTACAGTCCGGGCGCGAGTGGAAAAGCGAACAAGCGTTTTCGCGACCGGCAGGCATGTGCTGCCGCTACCGAGCGACCCATTGTTCGGCACCCATCGCCAGCGGCCGCTGAGGCGGCCTCGCAATGGCCATCCAGCGGCGAGCCCCTGTGGAGTCGTGCCATTGAGTTGGGGCCGGCCTGCCGAACCGCGCGTTGCCTTCCCAATACTTCGCCCGGTGAAACCTCCCGGAGCACCGGCGGCCGCTTGGTCACCGGCGTGGAGCGCGGATGCGTTGAAAACACAAACACCGCGGCCTTGAGGGTCGCGGTGTTTGTGGGGGGCAGCCTTCTGCTGGTGGTGCTGAAGCGACTTATCAACCGATTACCTGACGATTTTGACAACACCCGCATCGCGGACGGCCCTGAAGACATGGGCATCCTTGTGTCCGGCCGGCTTGACCGTTTGGGCGGGGAAGTACGCCCGGTAAGGAATCTTGGTGCCTGGCTTGAAGCGCTTATCAACGTTGATGCCCAGTGAGGCAACCCCCTGTGCATCCGTGCGGGCTGATCCGACTCCGACCCAGTGGTTGTTAACGCAGGCCTCAAAATAGACCTCCGCACCCGGCAAGGGCTTCCAGTACAGATTCGGCCGCTTCTTGTCGGTTCGCCACTGGGCGGACACGCTGCCGGTCAGGGTCGCCTGTTGGCCGGGGCGCACTTGGACGGGCCAGGCCGCGATGCTGGTGTTGGCGTACACCATCGGGTTGGGTTCGTCGTAGGCCAGGGCGGTTGGCGTGGCAGACAGTGCTCCCAGTGCGACCAGCAAGGAGAGCAATCCGTTTCGGAGGAATGTACTGAGGGTTTGAGTGTTCATCTTGTTTTTGGTTTGTGGTTTGTTACTCGGCTGAGTTGGCTTCGCTCCGCTGAGCGACCTTCTGCAACCTCTACCCAGTCCAACGAAGCCCACGCCGCGCCGTTACAGCGAAACTGCACCGGTTCCACCAAAGGCCACTGCTCCTGCATCAACCTGTAACGCGGAGCCTGTTGTTTCGTTGGACCCCTTAAGGCGCCCGTGCCCGAGTGGGCCCGGAGTCGCCGACGGTCAAACCACCAATGTCCGATTACTTGAAACGCACTATGACCCATTGCCCAAGCAACCTTTCGAACCGTGCCCATTCGACGCACAGCCAACCGATGCTCTTCCTCGATGACCATCATGAATTGGCGACGCCCCTGTTCTGGAGCGGGGTTGTCCGTCGGCCGGTAGCCCGCGGCCGCGAACCTCTCCACCCGCGCCACTTCAGGCGGCTCCTGACCTCGGGCCTCTTGGGCTTGGGGCTGCTTTCGAGCGCCCTCCCCCTCGTCGCCGCCGATTTCACCTTCCGAGTTGGGAGAGTGGTCAACAAACCGCTGGTCCCGCTCGGCCCACCGCCCATTGAGATTGACGCTGGGATGGATCTGGCGAGGGTGCGACAGCCTGAGAGGGCCTACCCGCAGGAATTGGACCAGTTCACCCTCGATCCGCGGTGGAAGACGTGGGCCCAATGGCCGCCATGTCCGGAGGTGGCAGGAGGCGAGTTGGCTACCAACTTCGTCTTCTGGGCGAAGCTCGCGATCCCGTGGTCTTACGGGCAGCTGCTCAAGCAGTGGCACGAAACCGCCGAGGCGGCCCAGGAGCACCTGGCCGAACTTCGGAGCCAGCGGGCGAAGGCGGTTGAATTCAGCTTGGATGCCGACCTGCGCAGGATTGACGACCAGATGAAACGCGAGAAGGCGCTCGTGGGCGCGAGCCGGCCGGAAACGTGGTCTGCAGAGGTGCAGGCCAGGAAAGTCCTTGGAGGATTATCTGCCCAATGGGATGTCGTTGGCCTCGGCCCGGCGCTCGGCCACCTCTTGGCGGGACAGACGGGGAGCGAATTCGGCGCGAAACGCATTTCGGACCCGCAACTGGGCAGCGTCAAGAGCCGCCTGATGCAAGGGGCGACTCAGCCCGGCGTCCCGCAGACAGTCTATGCCGAGGCCCTGCGCCTCAGTCAGGCCCTGACAGCGATTGAAGCGCACTGCAAGGCCGGGGATTACCCGGGGGCGAGGGAACTCGCCCGGGCGATCTTCGACGAGGCGTTGAACCTGACTTGGCCAACCGAGGAGCCCGGATGGGCCTCACCCAAAGAGCTGAGCGTGGCCCGTCCTCCCAACGCCCCGAAGCAGGAGCTTCCTAAGCTGCCGCCACCTCGGGTCACACCCAATCTCGGTCAAGTGTTGAACGCACAGGCCGCCCTGTGGGAGGTGGCTCAAGCGGCGGCACTGGAAGGCAGGGCACAGCTGAGCGCTGCCGAGCTGGAGGCGGTGCAAGAGCTCATTCGGCAGGTCGAGGGCCTGAAGCGACCGTTCACGGAGAGTGATCGCTCAGCGACGCGGAAGTAGACGCGAACCTTGCCTCAATTCCTCTTTCTTGGCGGCCGAGGGCGAATCGCGAGGTTCGCCCTCGGGTCTTTTGGCCAGGGTGGGTGTGATCGGTGAGCGTGTCCTGGCGCGGGCCTCGCTACAGCGGAGCCGCCGCCGGTCGGACGGTTCGCGGGGTGAGGACGTGCCGAACGCAGACGGAATAGTAATTCCCACCTCTGGACTGTTCGAGCTCGCGCCGGAGCGCCGGAGCTTCAACGGGTGGCACGATCTCCATCGCTCCGTCCTGGCGCAACCGAAAAGCTGCCCCGAGCGGTCGCAGGCTTGGGAATCCGCGCGAGCGCTTGCTGAGCAGGGTGCTTGCATCGCCGATTGAGCGCGCCAACGCGTAACGATCAACCGGTCGCTGCGTTGGAGAAGAGTGAAGCCTACCAAGGCTGGGCCTCGAGGCCGTCAAGGCAACCCCAGAACATTCCTGAACCGATGTTGAAACACACCAACACCCCACGAAGTGAGCCGCTCCGCTACGAATCTCCTGCTCGCGGCTGTCCTGGCTGCGCGGCTCAACCACCCTCTGGCGCCCACGGCCAGTGACAAAGTCCTTGCAGCGAGGAACCGGGTAAGGTGGGCGGGAAG
>CAYYMW010000475.1:0-4776 GCA_964472515.1 uncultured Verrucomicrobiota bacterium
GCTCTACTGGGTCGGCACCTTCCCCGCCATCGTGGGTCTGGTGGTCTTCTGGCGGCTGCGGGAACCGGAGAAGTTCCAGGCCGCCAAGGCCGCCGCCAAGGCCGGGGTGGCCGGGCAATCCATGGCCCAGTTCGGGCGCATGAGCGATCTCTTCCGCATCCCGCGCTGGCGGAAGCATACGTTCGTGGGCCTGGCGCTGGCGGTGGCGGGCGTGCTGGGACTCTGGGGAGCGGGCTTCTGGAGCCCCGAGTTGATCGATTCCACGCTGCCCACGCTAAGCCATGAGGCCAGGGCCAGGTATGAAACCGTGCTGGCCGCCGAGGGTCCGGCCCAGGCGGTCGCTTTTGCCAGCCTTGCCCCCGCCGAGCAAAAGCTCTTTCAGGACTTGCGCCGGCGCGTCCTCGGGCGTGGAGAGGGGCTTCCGTCCGAGACCGCCCAGGCCTTCCCGCTCTCGGCTGGCCAGGCTGGCCGGCTGAAGGCCCTGCTGGCCAAGGGCATGCCGGAAAACGAAAAGACCCGCCTCAAGTCCAACGCCTTGGTCCTGCAACAGGTCGGCGCTTTCGTGGGCATTTACGCCTTCGGGTTGGTGGCGGGCCGGATGGGACGCCGGCCGGCGTTCCTGATCGCCCTCCTCCTGGGATGGGCCAGCGTGGCCTTGACGTTCGGGTGCTTCAGCGATCGCTCCCAAATCTGGTATCTGTGGCCCTTGCTGGGGTTCGGAACGCTGGCGGTCTTTGGGGGATACGCGATCTACTTTCCTGAACTCTTCCCCACCCGGCTCCGGAGCACCGGCACGGGGTTCTGCTACAACGTAGGGCGCTACATCGCCGCCTTCGGCCCGCTCACCTTGGGGCAGTTGGCCCTGGTCTTTGAAGGACACTTCGAGGTTCCCGGCTTCCGGCTGGCCGCGATGGTCATCGCCTGCGCCTACTTCATCGGCATCGTGGCCCTGCTGTGGGCTCCGGAAACCCTCAACCAGCCCTTGCCGGAGGACGAACCGCTCGCCACCCCGGCACGGCAGTGAGAACTGGACCGGCGGCGTCCAAACCTCCCTCCCCCCTGGCGGGCCGGGTTGGCCCCGGCGTGCTTCAAAGGCTTGCAACCGACCGCCGTATCGGTCACACTCCGCCGCATCAACGGTGACGCACGGCTGGACCGCAAGCGAACACTGCCTCCTTCAAACCAGGCACAGCGTGGAGCTGTCTCCACGACGGACGGGGAGGCGAGCCGGCTCACCGAGCTGCTGAGGATATGAAAAAAGTCCTTTTCGTGGACGACGAACCGGAGGAGATACAGGGTTTGCAGAAGAGCCTTGGACGATTGTCGAGCACTTGGGAGATGTCCTTCGCCAACGGGGGCGAGCAGGCGTTGGACTGGATGGCCAAGAATCCCATCGACATCGTGGTCACGGACTTCCGCATGCCGGGCATGGACGGGGCGGAGTTGCTGAACAAGGTGGCGGAACTGCACCCCCAGACCCTGCGGTTCATCCGCTCCAGTTTCGCCGACAAGAACCTGATCCTGGCCTGCGTCTACGGCAACCATCAGTTCCTCCCCAAGCCGTGCGATCCCATCGCCATGGTGTCGAAGATTCAGCGCACCTTGGCCTTGGACGCCTGGCTGTCCGACGAGGCCATCAAGAATCTGGCCAGCCGGATGCAGAACCTGCCGACGATGCCCAGTTCGTATCTGGCCTTGCTCAAGCAGTTGGAGACGCCGAACGCGTCGCTCGACAGCGTGGGCGAGGCGATCGGCAAAGACATCGCCCTCACCGCGAAGCTGCTGCAGTTGGTCAACTCGGCTTTCTTCGGCTTGCCGCAACGCATCACCAATCCGGGCGAGGCGGTCTCGATTCTTGGGGTGGATACGGTGAAGTCGATCCTGCTGTGCATCCAAGTCTTCACGCACTTCGATGGCATCGCGCCGTCCCTGCTCTCGCTCGACCGGTTATGGGCGCACAGCCTGGCCGTGGCGAACCTGGCCAAGAAGCTGACCATGGCGGAAACCGACGACGTGAATACGGCGAATGACGCCTTCACGGCCGGCCTGCTCCATGACGTCGGCAAACTACTGTTGGCCAGCAACTTGGGCAGTCTTTACCAGGACACTCTGACTGCGGCCGCCCAGCGTTCGCTGCCGCTCTGGCAGACGGAGAAGGAGTTGCTGCACGCCTCGCACGCCGAACTCGGGGCCTATCTGCTGGGCCTGTGGGGGATGCCCATCGGACTGCTGGAAGCAGTCGCTTTTCACCATTCACCCCAGCAGGCGGGGGCGGACGGTTTCTGCATCCTGACCGCCGTCCACGTGGCGAATGCCTTGGTGCATGAGCTCAAACCGGACCAAGGCCAAGGCCAGGTTTCCAAGATCGACGCCGAACACCTTGCGACCCTGGGCTTGCAGGATCGTTTGGAGCACTGGCGCGACATCGCCATGGGCAAGGCTCCCACGCGCTTCCCGAAGCCCGCGCGCGCCGCCGTCCAACCGCCCCCGGACGAGGCTGCGGCGGTCGTGATGGTGGAGGAGGAAGAGACTGCGGGCGGCATGCCCAAGTTGCTGCTGCCGGCCCTGGCGGTGCTGGTGGTGGCCGCCGCCGGCTTCGTACTCTTCCGCCAATTCACGGCGCCCCTGGAACCTCCCCCGTCCGCGCCCGGCGCCGAGGAACCGGCGGCGGTCGCTCCGAGCGACGCGGCGACCAACGCCGCCGAACCGGCGCCGGCAGTCGCGCCCGCCAACGAACCCGCGGCGACCAACGCAACCGGGCCGGCCACCACGGAGGCGGCCAGCAGCGACACCAACTTCCCGCCGCTTCGGCTCAGCGGCATCATGTACCGCGCCACCGATCCCCGGGCCCGGATCAACGACCGCACGGTGGGACTGGGCGAGGCCGTGGACGGCGCCAAGATCACCGAGATCACCAGTTCGAATGTCACCGTCGAGTTCGAGGGACGCATCCAGGTGCTGAACCTGCGTTGAGCGGGCTCAGACCGGAGCCCAAACAGGCTGGTTTCGGCTTGCTGAGCAGCCGTCCCTGCGCTTGCATGGCGGCATGACAACGCGCTCGAGTCTTTCCCGCCGACAATTCCTGCAACGCGGTTCGACCGCCCTGGCCTTCCCGTTCGTGGGCGGCTGGGCCCGGGCTGCCTCCCCCAACCAGAAGCTCAACCACGCCTGCGTCGGCGTCGGTGGCATGATGGGACTCAACGACGTTCAGAACTTCCTTCAACACGGGCGGACCCAGATCGTGGCGTTGTGCGATGTCGATGCCAACCATCTCAAGAAGGCGGCCGAACTGGTACCGGGCGCCCGGCTCTACGCCGATTGGCGCGAAATGCTGGCCAAAGAGGGGAGCCGCATCGATTCGGTCAACGTGACGGTGCCGGATCACATGCATTTTGCCATCTCCATGGCCGCCATCAGGGCGGGCAAGCATGTGTACTGCCAGAAGCCGATGTGCCACGATGTCGCCGAGGTGCGGGCGCTGACCCAGGCGGCCGTGAAGGCCGGCGTGGTGACTCAGTTGGGAACCCAGATGGCTTCCGGGGTGGGTGATCGGATGACGGTCCAACTCCTGCGGGCCGGCGCGGTGGGAAAGGTCAAGCGGGTGATTCTCTGCTCGAACCGGCCCGGAGCCATTCAGGATTACCGTCTTGCGGGGCCGCGTCCCGCGCAAGGCCAGAAGCCACCGGACACCTTGAACTGGGACTTGTGGCTCGGCACGGCACCGACCCGGCCTTATGCGCCGGAGATCTATCACCCCGTCAAGTGGCGGGCCTGGCAGGACTTTGGGACCGGTTGGTCGGGAGATATCGGCTGTCACGTCTTCGACGCCATCTGGAAAGGGCTCAAGCTGACCGCTCCGATCTCGGTCATGGCCGACGTTCAAGCCTCTTGGAAGGGATCGGCCGAACGCCGCGCGGATACCTGGCCCCAGACCGATCACATCGTTTGGACCTTCCCCGGCAATGAACTGACCGCCGGCCAAGAGCTTGTGGTAGAGTGGTTTGACGGCGAAAACCTGCCCCCGGCCGAGGTACGGGCCATGTTCACCGTCGATGAGTACCCGCCCGAGTCAGCCATGGTACTGGGCACCGAGGGAGCGCTGCTCAATCCGCTGGGCAACCGCCCGTTCTTGCTGCCCGAGGAGCGTTTCAAGGACTACCCGCGTCCCAAGTTCGACAACCGCAACCACTACCACCATTTTGCGGAGGCGTGTCTGGGAGGGGAGAAGACCGAGAGCCATTTCGCGCAAAGCGGCCCGATGACCGAGGCCATTCTCCTCGGCACGGTCGCCATACGGGTCCCGGACGCCAAGTTGGAGTGGGACGCCCCCGGGCTCCGCGTCCCCAATCAACCGGCGGCGGACAAGTTGCTGCGCCGCAGTTACCGGGCTGGCTGGAAACCGGAGGGCGTCTGAGGCTTGCGGATCGCGCCAGAGCTGGCTTTGCGTGGGTGCCGCGTTCCGTGCTGCCCCACCGCGCAAAACGTGGTTGCCGGTCGGTATCGACGCGGCGGGAGCCTTCCCTGCCCTGCCGCGCCAGCGGCGCTTTAGAGGTGACAGGCGCTCTCCGATAGGTACACTACGTTAGTCGAATGAACAAGTTGGACCCAACACCACCCGACGATCTGAGTGGTGCTCCGACGATGCGGCCTGCGTCGCCTGAAGGGGCGGGGAGAGGCGAACCGTCGCGTCCTCCTGACACGCTGAGCGGCGGCCCCACCCTGCGTTCCGGCGGCCCCACCCCCGGCAGCGAAGCGGGCGTGCCGCGCCTGGAGGAC
>CAYYMW010000476.1:0-4770 GCA_964472515.1 uncultured Verrucomicrobiota bacterium
GGATTTCTGGGCGGCGCGTACCTCGTAGCCCCCCCTTTTTATCTCGTGCACCCCCGCGTTCAATGCCCGTTTCGATGCTTCATGCACCGATGGACCCGGAGGATGGCCACCCGGGCAGGGAGGCGGGCTCCGCCACCTGCCTGCCCGCCCGGGTCAAGTCACGGATTACGGCTGCTCCACCAATCGGTAGAAGCCTGCGCCGCCGGCGAGGCCCAGCTTGATGGTCTTTTTCGAACCATCCCCCGCCACGGTCTCGGCGGAGCCCCACTGGGCATCCGTCAGCCGGGCTTTGGACTCCAGGACGTACTGTTTGCCAGCCTGAGTCTGGAACGAGACCTGCAACTGGCCGCCGACCAGCAGGGGCGCTTCGAGCTTGGGCGTGATGCCCCCGCCCCCGCCAACTGTCAGGGCGGCGGCTGCGCTCAGCACATAACTTCCGTCGAGGCCCATGACGTAAACGGAGTAGCTCCCCGCATCGGAGGCCTGCACGTTCGAGAGCGTGAGGGTGGCACTCGTCTGGCCGTTCAGCATCAGGCCGTCCTTCAGCCAGAAGTAGGAGAATTCGGCAAACCCGGTGGCTTCCACTGTGAACGTGGCGGTGCCGCCGGTCGCCACAGACACCGGTTGCGGTTGCCGCGTGATCACCGGCTCCACTTCGATGGTGGCCACGTAGCTCGTCACTGCGCCGGCCGCATTGGACACCACTACTTGGAACGAGGCGTTGGTAGGCGTAACCAAGTTCAGGGTCGAGCCGGTAGCGCCCTCGACGGGCTCGCCCGCCCGGTACCATTGATAACTGAGCGGAGGCGCCCCGCTGACCAGAAGGCTCAAGAGCCCCGGACTACCGGCGGGCACCGAGACACCGGCCGGCTGTTGATGGATGATCGGCCTCGGAGGCGGCGCAGTGAGCGCCAGGCTTGCCTTGACCGAGGTGGTCTGCACCCCGTCCGCGGTGATCACCACATCGTAGTCAGCCGCATCGCCCGCGGTGGGTGAAGGAATCATCAGGCTCGTCCCCGTGGCGCCGGCGATCGCCGTCCCGTTCTTGCGCCATTGGTAGGCCAGCGGCTCCGTACCCACCGCACTCACGCTGAATACCGCCGGCGTGGTGGCCGGGATGGTCAGGGGTTGCGGTTGCATCAGGATCTGCGGGGCACCCGCCCCCGGGCGTCCAAAGTTCGCGTAAATCCCGGCGGATTTGTCCTGGAAAGCCACGCCGATAGCCACATCGTCACCCTGCGCTTCCACGTCAAAGAGCCCGGAAATGCGCTGGCAGTCGATGACCTTGTTGACGCGCACGACCTCCTCGGTCACTCCGTCCGTCCAGCAGACGATTTGCCCGGAGTTGCCGTAATAGACCTGCCGGGGACCGCCCGCCACGAGGAAGTCGCCGGTGCCAATCACTTCGATGGACCCATCCGGCCAGAACGCCACCACGCGGTTCTGCACCACGGTCCGCACCCGGATGCTCACAATCGCGAAGACCCCGCCGCCCTCGACATCCACATCCCCGAAGTTGACCACTTTGTTGGTCAGGTTCGGCAGGAGGTCGCCGGTGTCCAGCAGTTTGGTGATGGCACCGTCGTAGGTGGACTTGAAAACGCCGGCCGTCTGGTTGTCGGAATTGATGGTGGTGAACACGAGCGTGTGATCGTCCAGGTTCACGGCGTCCTCCACCGCCCGGTAGGCGTAGCCGCTCATGACGCCCGGCAGGTCGCTGGTGTCATCGGCAATCCGGCGCAGGCCGGCGGCATCATGCACGTACAAACCGACGCCGCCTCCAGGCTGGGACCCTGCATTCAAGGTGGCACACAGCAGGGTGACAGGACCACGGCGGGCATGCGAACCTGTGCCGGCAAACGTAACGCCTGTCCGCCCCGGCACGGGGGTGGAGGGACCAACGATCTCCGTGACCGTGCCGTCCCGGTACTCGTACATGCTCGAGAACTGGAAGTTCACCCCGCCGTCTCCCTCGTCGGTGGGGTAGAAGGGGTATTCGAGCACTTGGGTCGAGTTGGGCACGAGGGTGTTCGTGAAGACCAGGGTTTGCAGCGCGCCCTCGCGCCAGCGCACCAAGGCCGTGCGGTAAACCTGAGGATTGGCTTTGTCGTTGTCCGCCCGGGGAGCGGCGTGGATGGTGCGGTCCCACAGAGTGAAGATGGGGTTGAACGGTACGCTCAGCGGCCCAAGGGTGCTCTCAGTACCCGGCACCGGGTCGCGGCTCCGAAGGATTTTCACCCAGGGCCGTCCCCGGAAGGTGGCAGCCATATCCGGAGCGCAGACCTCGATCAAGGCCGGCTGGCTCGTCACCGTGCCGGCGCCGTTGTAAACCCGGACGGTATAAGTCCCGGCGTTCTGTGCGGTCAGGTTGCTGAGGGTGATGGCGGGGGCATTGGCCGCCCCCAGGTAATTGCCGTTGATCTGCCACTCGTAATTGAGCGCTCCCCCGGTGGCCTCCACGCTGAGCGTGGCGTTCATGCCTTCGATGACCTTGGCCGGGGACGGCTGCTTGACGATCTGCGGCGTCTGGACGATCTCCAGGCGCGCCACCTGGCTGGTGGCCGCGCCCAGGCTGTTCGCCACGGTGGCAAAGTAGTCCCCGGCGCTGGCCTCCGTCATCGGGCCGGGTTCGTAGTTCCACAGGGTGGCGTTGGGGATGGGCTGGCCGTTCCGATACCATTGATACTGCAAGTCGAAGCCGGCGGCACGCACCGTGAGGAAGGGTTTGGCTCCCGCCGCCACCGCTCCGCCCTGGGGATGGGTGTTGATGAAGGGCGGGATGTTGTTGCCCACACTCAGCGAAAAGGGACCGGTGGACTTCTGCACCCCCGGAACGCTCTCGTTGGTGTACTCCAGGTCATAAGTGCCGTTGGTGGGGGTGGCAAAGGTCAGCAGGTATTTGTAGTTTTGCCAGTAGAGCTTCCCGTTGATGACATCCGAGGTGGCGAAGTGCAGCACCCCTTGATCCGCCCCGACGGCGTCACGCGTGTAGGTGGCCAGGTTGGTCTTGAAGCTGCCAGGGGGCTCGTACGCGCCACCGGGCAGCAGCCGGATCGCCTGCACGAAGCCGTTGGGCGCGGTGCGCGAGAACACCCGGTTGACCCAATCGGCGTAGGTTTCCGGAATCGTGCCGCTTGCCGCCCGGGCTGTCGGAGGGAAGAGCGAAGCCAGAAGAGTGAGCCCGGAAACGAGCAACCATGATAAACCCCATCGCATGTATCGCATAAGATGGGAACATACGTAGCACGACTTTGCGGCTCCGCAAGTGGCGGTCAGGCGAATCCATCAGCTCCCTTCCGTTCCGCCGTCGGTTGCGGCTCACAAGGTCCACCACCGGCAGGCCGGAATCCGCTTCGCCGTGAGACCCTCCGCCGTCTCTACGATCTCCATGAATTCCGCGGGCAGGCCGGGCCGGTGGCGCCCGGTCGTGACCCGGCCCGCGGCCGTCCTGACTCCGAAGTAGAACTCCTTGGTCTCGCTCCCCGAACGCCGCACCACGTTCAGCAGGGCCTCCCGATGATCCACGCGTGCCGGAATCCCCTCGATAACCTGGAGCCGGCACGTGGCCGGAAACGCCAGCGTGGGGAGGTACTCCGCCACGCCATCCGCCTCCAGCACCTTGACGGTGATTTGCGAGAACTCCTTGAGGGTCATGGCATGGGAGCCCGGGAGGCTTGGTTGCCCGCCACCCCGCGCCCCTCGTCTACTTCGCGTACCCCACCGTCTGCGCCAGCACGATATGCTGGTCCGCCTTCAGATTCATGGCCTTCGCGAGCGGAGCGCGATCCAACTCATGCACCACGCTCGCCAGCCCGGCCGACGCGCAGTAGAGGTAGACGTTCTGCACGATAGCCCCGGCGTCCACCCCGGCGTAAAGCTCCCGCAGCTCGGCTGGGACCTTCGGCATGCGGGAGTAGTCCGAGACGAAGATCAACTGCACTGGCGCGACCTTGCCGAAGGGCTGCCCGCTGGTGAGTCCGCGCACGTCGTCATTGCCCACCTGCTTCAAGCGATGCGGCTTTGCCTCGTAGAGGTAGAGCCCCTCGGCGGTGGCGACGTAGATGTCGATGTCCTGCGTGTTCATCGCCGACGGCGCGGTCCGGTGGTCGATCTCCGGCCGGTTCATCCCGAAGGCCGCCCAGAGCAGGTCCGACGTTTGCTGCTCCGTCAGCGGGTCCGCCTTGTACTCGCGGATCGATTGCCGCTCCTTGAGCGCCTGCATGAGCGGCTTGCCGCCGGTCATTTGGGGCGCCGGGAGGGCTTTGAAGGCTTCGGCGGCGGTCAAAGCCCCGCCCGCAGCCAGGGCGAGCAGGCAGAGGAGGATCCGGTGAAGTGGCATGGTCATAACGGCATCGATTGCGGGGCACGACAGCGGGCAGCGGCTCGCGCCCGGCATCCCAAGACGTGGGATCTCGTGCAAAGCATGCGCATACGCTAGGGTACCGGCCCTTTCCGGGCAACGGGGAAAACCGCCCGCGCGGGGCTGGACCGTGCTTGGCGCTGCTGCGCAGGGCACTCCTGCGGAGGGCGAGATGGGGGGAAGCCGGTTTGCGGCTGCTTGCGGTGCTGCGCCTGGCGCGATGGTCGCTAGGTAGGAGCCGAGGTGACGAGGCTCTGATTTCCTCCCACCGCGAAGAGCTGACATAGATGAGGTGGGGTTGGCGGCGCGAGGCAAAAGTCAGAGACTCATGACTTCGTCTCCTATCCGGGATTGAGCGCGGCCGGACGACCGCGGTGCTGCGCATGGTCCTGCGGAGGGCGGGATGGGGG
>CAYYMW010000477.1:0-4767 GCA_964472515.1 uncultured Verrucomicrobiota bacterium
GTCTCATGCCATCCGCAAACAACCGCAAACCCCATCCCTCGCCCGCCCATGTCGGATATCGCGTCTCCCTCCGGCCTTCCCAGACGGCGTTCAACGTCCCGTCCGGGCCTTCTCGCGCAGTCTGAGCAACCGCTCGCCGGCGGCGGTGAGGGTTTCGGTGCGTTTGGCAAAATGGAAACGGATCAAGTGCCGGACCGGATCGCGGAAGAAGCTCGAGCCGGGAACAGCCGCCACCCCCACTTCGCGGGCCATCCACTCGCAGAACGCCGTGTCGTCCTCCCAGCCAAACTCCGAGATGTCCACCATCACGTAGTACGCCCCTTGAGGCCGGGTGTAGGTGAGGCCGGCCTGGTCGAGGTAACGCAGAAAGACGTCGCGCTTCGCGGTGTAGACGTCCTGCAGTTCCTGATAATAGGCATCGGGCAGCTCCAAGCCCGCCACAGCGGCCTCCTGGAGGGGCGCGGCCGCGCCCACGGTGAGAAAGTCATGCACCTTGCGGGCCGAATCGATCACTTCGGGCGCCGCGAGGATGTAGCCCAGCCGCCAACCGGTGATGGAGTAGGTCTTGGAGAGCGAACTGCAACCGATGGTGCGCGGAAACATGCCCGGCAGCGCCGCAAAATAGGTATGCCGGTGCGGCGCGTACACGATGTGCTCGTAGACCTCATCCGTCAGGACGAAGGTGTCGAACTCCTCCGCAAGGCCCGCGATGAAGAGCAGTTCCTCGCGGGTGAACACCTTGCCGGAGGGATTGGCGGGATTGCAGAGGATGATGGCCTTGGGCCGTTGCTCGAAGGCGCGGCGCAACTCGGCGGGATCGAAGGCGAAATCCGGCGGACGCAGCGCCACGTGGATTGGCTCCGCGCCGGTGAGGATCGTGTCGGCCACGTAGTTCTCGTAGAAAGGGGAGAACACCACCACTTTGTCGCCCGGGTTGCAGGCGGTCATCATGGCGGCCATCATGGCCTCGGTGCTGCCACAGGTGACGACGAGGTTGGCCTCGGGATCGATCGGCACGCCCATGCAGCGGCTCTGCTTGCGGGCCAGCGCCCGGCGGAAGTTCGGCGCGCCCCAGGTGACGGCGTATTGGTGCGGCCCCTCGCGGCCCGCGCGCTCGGCGGCCTGGAGCAGGGCCTCCGGCGGATCGAAATCCGGGAAGCCCTGGGAGAGGTTGATGGCGCCGTGCGCGGTGGCGACGCGGGTCATCCGCCGAATGACGGATTCGGTGAAGCGGCTGGTGCGTTGGCTCGTGTGAGGCATGGCCTTTCGCCTTACTATGCGGAACGTTCCACGGCCCGGCAAGCGGGTGGTGCAAGCGGGCGGCTGCCGATAATGCCGCTTCCCACGCGCACAAAGCCAGACTCGCTGCTGGGCGTGAAAGATACGTTTCCGAATCCGAGACGCGGGTTCTTGTACACGGAAAGCCCGGGAGGCCCGTCATTCAAGGGATGGTAGGTCTCGGCTCGGTAGGAATGGGCTGACCCTGGGGGCAACGAGAAATGCCCGTCACAACGCAATGCACACGCTCAACCTGGGTTCGCTTCATAGGGGCCTGTCTCCAGCGTGGCCCGAACGACGATCGTGTGTCCCCAGAACAGGTCGCCGTCCAAGAACGAGAACTCCAATTCACCGTCGGGACGGATGCTGATGGAGTCGAGTATCATACGCCGCCTGAAGGCTTCGGCGCTGACCGCAGATTCACCTTCCTCCAGCCAAGCCTCGTTCTTGACCTCAAGCAACTCTTTCACCGCGCAGTCTTGGACCTTCCGGGTCCAGTCGGCTTGGTGTTCGAACAATTGGCGGGCGAACGCCAACGCTTCCTTTGCCTTTTCCCCATCGTCGGAGTGGACATATAGGGTCACCTCCTCCTCCCCCCACAGCGCCCTGCCTTCGAAGAGGCCGCCCCTGCGTTCCAGAGTGAACCACCCAAACTGGCGATCCTCGAACCTCACGGGCTCCTGCAGCTTTGCAGCATACTGGTTGAGCTCCTCATCGGTGGTGATCTTCCCGACGATTGCGACGAGCAGCGCTTGCGGGGTGCCGGACGCATTGTCCTCGGCCAACCGCGCCCGGAGTCGCAGAACGTCATAAGCATCGTAGGCTGCCATGCTCGAACCCAGCTCCGCTTGCGACACCTGCTTGAGGATGCCAAGCGGTTTCACACGCAACGAGCCGCCCGGCACCTTCCAGGCTGCGAGCGCAAATCGCATCGTCCAAGGTTCCTTCCCGTCTGCCGAAGCGCCTCCCATCCCGTAGGCGTCGATGACTCCCACCACCTCGACCACCTCTCTTTGGGCCAGTTCGCTCAACAGCTCTGCTTCGAGCCGGGCTTGGCGGGCAATCATCTCTTCACCCTTGAGCCGCGCTTCCTCAAGGCGGGCTTGCCGCTTCTGGAGATCATCGTTTGGGTTCATGGTGTCGCCGCTGGTAGGGCTTCCCGGATTTTCGCTCTTATGCAGGTTGTCCTCCAAGACCGGGGTCCAGCTTCCTGCGAGTAACTTGCACGCTCCTGCAGAACACCTGCCTGTGCCCCGCATCGGTCTCGAGGCGGACCAGCCACCACCGGCCCTCCCTGCCCACAACGTTGATGTCCAGGATCGTGAGGGGGCCGCTGATAGGTCCTTCGAAAACCTGGTACCCGTAGATGTCCTCGAAAACGAGGCAGCCTGGTTCCAGATCGTCGCTCATCGGGGAAACTGGCAACATCGCCTCCATCGTGAGCGCGCACTGTTCGGTGTCTTCGGTGACCCGAAGCAGGCGTCCGTCGTGTACGTGCAGGTTCGAAAGATCCATGTGGCTGGTGGTGGTTCTACTGGGCAACCTCCCTCGGCGACTTAGTCGAGGCGTCAGGGCTGCCAGGGGTCACATTGTCTAGGGGCTTTGGCGCCGTAGTTTCTCCAGCGGAGTAGGGCTCGGTATGCACTCCCTTCGTGGCCAACTGGAATCCGACATAGCCGCAGGCCAGCGCAAACAGCAACAGGTAGGAGGCGAGGTTCGACCTGAAGACTCCACGACGGACTGCGGTTGGGTCAACCGTCCGCCAAGTCCGCAGACAAGCCCAGCGTTCGATGATCAACGACGCATAGAAACAAGGCACCAGCAACAAGCCGACCGCTGCCGGAACCATCCAGTGCAGGTTTCCTTCGTACGGTGCCAGCCACGCCACACTAAGCAGGAACTCCAAAACGCCCCAAACCGGGCCTTGGAACTCGAGATGGTATCGTTCGGAGAGCATGGCCATGGGCGCCAAGACCGCCAACTCGATCACCAACATCACGAGCCAGGCCAACGGCACCCCGACAAGCGTGGACAGGAGGTTTGCCTTTGCTACCCCGATCAGGGCTTCGCGAGATGACACCGGCGTCCACCGGCGGATCAGCCAAGCCTCGACCGCAATGATCGGGACAAGGGCGGCGAGCATCAGCGGCCACTGGATGAAGATCATCGGTACGCCGGCATTTGCGAGCATGGGCATAGCTTCTACCTTTTCGAGGGATTGGTGCGTGAGCAGGCTGTGTCTCCTGCCGAGGCGATCCGACAGGAGTACAAGGCCGCGATCCTTCCGCCAGCATCTGGAAGACGCTGACATCGGGTAGTTTGCGGGTTCGGCATGGCTGCATGTTCAGCCTGCCCATGAATGCGGTCAAACCAAAAGACCGCGAGGAGTGGGCGGGCGTCATAGGCGGTTCAGCATCCTCAGGCCAGATCCGCCACACACCGGAAGCCGATGGTGGCGCAGCGGTCGAGGCCGGGCCACATCATGAGAAACTTGGCGGCATAGGGGTTGGCTTGGGGGCCGCCGTCGAAGTACCAACCCGAGCCCTGTGCCCGGTAGAACGAGCCGCCCTTGAGCAGGCAGAAGCGGGTGCGGCCATCGGTGTGCTCGCTTTCGGTCCATTCCCACGTGTTGCCGCATAGATCGAGCAGGCCGAACGGGGACCGTCCTCCGGGGAAGGCGTCAACGGGAGTGGTGCCGCCGGTCTTGCCGTCGTTGCAGCGGCCGGGCTGCATGGTGTTGCCCCACGGGTAGCGCAGTCGTTCCGGGCCTTGGGCGGCGTGCTGCCATTCCGCTTCGGTGGGGAGGCGCTTCCCGGCCCATTGGGCGTAGGCCCGCGCGTCTTCCAGGGAGACCCAGACCACCGGATGCCGCTCCAAGGCATCCGGGCAAGTGCCGTTCGGCCAGTGCTTGAGGAAGTTCTCGGGATTCTTCGGACGGTAGCCGGAGGCCCGCAGAAACGCGGCAAACTGCGCGTTCGTGACGGGGATGACATCCATGGCGAAGGGGCGGAGATCGACCGCGCGCCGAAACGTCTGAACCCGGTAAGCGTAGCTGTCGCCCAAAGGATGACCGGGTTGGGGCACTGATTCGTAGAAACCGCACTCGCGAATGCGCAGCTCGCTGACCAACTCGAACTGCCCACCCGGCACCTCCACCATGCTGAAGCGGATCGCGCCCGGCACCGTCTTGCGGTTCACGGTGGGGGCGACGACCGCGAGCTGGGTGGTTACCGGCTCGGTCGCGGTCTGCCCGCTCCAAGCCTCGGCGAGCCGGCGTTGGGCACGCACGAAGCGGCCGAAATCCTTGCCCAGAGCCTCGTGCGTCCCGGCGACGATGCAACCCAGTCCCCGCGCGGGGAGGCGGCCGGAAACCACCACCGCATTGAGTCGGTTGCCCACCGCCCCCGGCGGCAGCGATGGGCGCGGCAGCCGGTACACGCGGCTACTTGCCAGATCATGGGCCTCCTCGTCCGCACTCAGGCCCACGAC
>CAYYMW010000478.1:0-4757 GCA_964472515.1 uncultured Verrucomicrobiota bacterium
AAATCCAACAAAATCGCGGTTTTCAAAATTCAGCCCACCAGATTCCTTTACACCCACCACTTGCGTGCTCATGGTTTCCCACTGAGCGACACGTAAACGACTATCCGCCCAAACTCGCGGCTTCCCCCAAGGCGTGCTTCCCGCGCTCGCGTGCAGTGTTTCACGGCCAGATCTCACTTCCCCCCTAATCCAGTCCACGGAGTCCATCGAGGCCTCACGCCATCCCCGCCTGCTGCCCCAGGCTGGGCGCGGATGTGGGGCGATCATCCAGCTCAGTTGACGAGCGACCGCCCGCGCCGGATTTCCCCTCCGGTCGCGGGGGCCGCCCGCCTGCCTCGCCGCCGGCTGGACCCCGGCGGCGTCACCCACCCCATCGCGGCGGATCGAGGGCGGCTTTTCGTTCGCCCGGCCCTTGCCCGCGGCTGGCATCTGTGCGCCGGCCCGGTCCGCCGTGTCCCCTTTAACCCCATCATGCCATGAACACCCTTGCTCCCGACGCCCTCCAAACCGCCGGCTGGCTCGCCAGCGCCTTCTTCCTCGCCGGCGGCCTCAACCAGGTCCTCAAGCTCGTGGACCGCACCCGCGAGCAACCCCCGCCCGCCCAGACCTACGCCACCAAGGCCGAACAACAGCAGCGCTTCGACGACACCCTCGCGCGCATCGAACGCCTCGAGAACCGCACCGAACAGCACGGCCAGGAATGCCGCGCCGATCTCCAGCGGCTCCAGCAACGGCTTGATGCCGTGGCCGCCGACCTCAACCGCCAACTCCAAGCCCTGCCTCGCGATCTTGCCGCCACCCTCCGCGCCGCCAGGAACCTCAAGTAACCGCGCCATGAATCCCGCCAACTGGTTCCGCCGTCTGATCGGGTCTGCCAACCCGCTCCCCAACCGCGCCTCCGCTGCGGCCGCGCCTTCCCGGCGCTCCACCCCACGCCCGCACGAGCCCACCGACCCGCTCCGCAACCTCACGCCCGAGACCGCGCAGGCCCTGCTCCAGGCCGGCGAGCGCGGCGATTACGCCACCCTGCAATGGGCCTACCGGCTCGTCGAGAAGCGCGACCCGGTCCTCACCGCGCTGGTTGCCCGCTACGAGGGCGGCCTGCTCAAGCTCGACTGGACCGTCAAGACCCTCGCCGGGGCCGATCCGGACTTGGGCCGCGCCCAGGCCGCCGCCCTGCGCGCGGCCTATGACCGGCTCGACAACCTCCGGGAGGCCCTCCGCTTCCTGGTGCTCGCCCGCTTTCGTGGCTTTGCCCACCTCGAGCTGTGGCGCGACGCCGACGGCGAGGTTGCCCATCTGGAGCCCGTTCCCCAATGGTATTGGCAGCGCGCCGGCCATCGCGGTCCCTGGGCCTACGACGCCTCGGCCGGCCTCCCCCGCGGGGAGCTTGTCCCCTTGGACCCCGCCCGTTTCCTCGTGCGCGAGGTGGACCGTCCGGTGGACGAACTCGCCCTGCTCGTTCACCTCCGCCGCACCCGCTGCCAGGACTATTGGGACGAGTTTCTCGAGGTCTACGCTGTGCCTGCCATGTTCGTCATCGGCCCGGCGGGCGTGCCGCCGGACATCGAAGACCAGCTCATCCGCCAGATCGGCGAGGTCATCGGCAACTCCCGCGGGTATCTCCCGTATGGCTCGCAGTTGGCCACCGTCCCCTTCACCGGCCGGGGCGTGAACCCATTCCGCACCTACCTGAAGACCCTGGATGAGGCGCTGGTTCTCGCCGCCACCGGCGGCAAGCTCAGCGTGCTTTCCGAGCCGGGCGTGGGCCAGCAGGCGGGCCTGGTGCATTGGCAGGTCTGGCGCGAGATCATGCAGGCCGAGGCCATGCAACTGAGCGAGACCTTGCAGCGCCAGTTCGACGCGCCGTTCCTCTCCCGCCGCTTTCCCGGCCAGCCCGCGCTCGCCTACTTCGAGCTCTGTGCCGCCGAGGAGACGGATGTCGGCGCGGTGGTCGACCACGCCGCCCGCCTCGCCGCCGCCGGCTATCGGGTCGACCCCGCCCAACTCTCCGAAAAGACCGGCTACCGCCTGGAAGCCACCTCCGGCGTAGCGCAGGCATCTTTGCCTGTTGGTGCGCGGGGCATCCTGCCCCGCTCTGCCTCCGTCGCGTAGGAGACGACGTCAGGAGCCTCTCGAATGAACTACCTGCCCCTTCCTCTCGTACCGCAGGTTTCCAACCTGCTGTACCGCCGACTTCCAGTCGGCAGAGACAGGCTTGGCGCGACGCCAACCGATTGGCCCGGAACGCTTGTTCCCCGCACCACTGCCAACCCCGCCCGCCAAACCAACCCAAGGCAGGCTGGCAGCCTGCGATACAGCAGGTTGGAAACCTGCGGTACATAATCCCAACTCGCACCATCCCCCCATCATGAGCAACACCCCCATCCCCGCTTGGTATCACGTCGCCTCGCTCGGCGAACACCCGCACCAAGCGTCCGGCCTGGTGCAGATCATCGATCCCGCCGCCGTGGCCACCATGGCCAGCCGCGGACCATCCGCCCGCCCGGGTCTGCTGGTCGATTACGACCACCTCAGCTACGACCCCACCCGCCCTTCCGAAGCCGCCGGGTGGATCACCGCCCTCGAAGCCCGGCCCGACGGCCTCTGGGCACGCATCCGCTGGACCCCGGAGGGCGCGGCCGCCGTGCGCGAGGGCCGCTACCGGTTCCTCAGCCCGGTGTTCATGCCGGCGGATCTCGAATCCCTCGGCGGCAACCGCGTGCGCCCGCTGCGCCTCGAAGGCGCGGGCCTCACCAACCATCCCAATCTCGGCGGCCTGACGCCCCTGGCCAACCGGGCCGCCCAACCCTCCGGCGTCACTCCTGGCGCCGCAACGAAAGGAAGAACCATGCCAACCATCCGTGAAGTCCTGGGCCTCCCGCCCGACGCGGCCGAGGACGCCGTGTTCCACGCCGCGCAGAGCCTGCGCGACCAATGCACCCAGCTCGAGAACGCCTGCCGCGCGCTGCGCGAGACCCAGGCCGAAACCGACCTCGACCGCCTGGCCAACCGTTTCGAGCCCGCCGCGCGCGAGCACTGGCGGGCCGCCTTGCTGGCCAATCGCGAGCAGACGCTTGCCCTGCTCAAGAGCCTCCGCCCGGCCCCGGCTTTGCCCCTGCACCGCCCGGACAATCCGGCCGTCCCGCCGGGCCTCCCTGCCGGCGCTCCCCACGTTGCCGCGCGCCAGCGGGCGGAAGTCCTCGCCTATCGCAACCGCCACGGCGGTTCGTTCCAAGACGCCTGGAAGGCGTTGAAGGCCACCCAACCCACGCTCTTCCCCGGCAGCGCAGGCTTCCAGCCTGCTGGTGCCGGCAGCTGCTAGCTGGCGTCTTTCCCTAAACCGAACCAGAACTCAACCCCATCGATTCATCCCTTATGAGCAGTCTCCTCAAACGCGAAACCGCGATCATCCCCATCACCCCCAACGAAGACCACACCGGCAAGGAGGGTTACGCCGTCATTGCCGCCAGCGGCAAGGCCGCCCTCAGCACCGCCGCGAACGACGACCTGCTGGGCGTCCTCCTCGACGGCGAGCCCGCCACGGGCAAGAGCAGCGTGGCGGTGGCCGGCGGCAACGTCGGCACCGTGCGCGTCAAGCTCCACAGCACCCCGGGCACGGTGGTGCTCGGCACGCGCCTCCAGCTGCACACCAACGGCACCTTCAAGGCGGACCTCGCCACGGGCGCGCGCACCGTCTGTGCCCGCGCGCTCGAAAGCGGCGCCGCCAACGAACTCGTCGAGGCGGTCTTGCTGCCGCCCGTCATCTACGCCTCCTAAACCCACCCACCGAACCCCAACCCCATTCCCTTATGTTGCGACGACAAGCCAGTTGGAATCCCACCCTCACGAACTACGCGCAGGGCTGCGCCCAGGACCTGGGCAGCGCCTTGGCGGATTTCGCCGCCCCCGCCGTGCGCGTGCCCGGCGCCGTGGGCCAGTACAAGGCCTTCGACGACAAGAACGCCTTCCAGTGCCCCGACACCGCCCGGGCCGTTGGCGGCCGCGCCCGCCGGGTTGAGTTCCTCGCCTCGGACCTCAGCTACAACTGCCAGCCGCAGGCGCTCGAAATCGCCATCGACGACGCCGAGCGCGACGCCGCGGGCAACGACCTGCAATCGCTCGAGGAAGGCAAGGTCCGCACCCTCATCAGCGCCGCCGTCACCGCCCACGAGGACAAGGTGGTCTCGCTGATGAAAACCCTCACCGCCGTGGCGGGCAAGGGGGTGTGGAGCAACTCCTCGAATGACCCCGTCGCGGAGATCGACGAGCAGATCGAGGCCATCGCCAACGCCACCGGCATGCTGCCCACCGGCCTGGTGTTTGGCCTCGGGGCGTGGCGGGTTTTCCGCAACCATCCCAAGGTCACCACCCGCCAGGGCGGGGCCGCCATCGCCACCATCACCGAGCAACGCGCCGCCGGGATGTTCCTGAACCCGGGCATCCAGGTCCGCGTGGGCGTGCTCAGCCGCGATCTCGCCAAGGCCGGCGCTACGGCGAACAAGTCCAACCTCGTCGGCGCGGAGGTCTTCCTGTTCCACCGGACGGCCAATCCCACGGCGTACGACCCCGGCTGGATGAAGACCTTCACCACCGGCGAAGGGGGCGTGACGGCCGTCCGCCAATACCGCGATGAGGCGGCCCGCAGCGATGTCCTCGCGCTCGATTGGAGCGAGGACATCCGCATCGTCTCCACCATCAGCGCCCGCCGGCTGACCATCTCGTAAACACCATCGGTAGGGCGGCGCTGCGCCGCC
>CAYYMW010000479.1:0-4755 GCA_964472515.1 uncultured Verrucomicrobiota bacterium
ATTTCAACGGCCACCCCCCCAGCGCTTTACACGCAACCTTGTCAGCAGCCTTGGGGCGCAGAGGCCGCCCTCGGCAGGATGCAGGCGGAAGCCTGGGCAGGTCACTTGGTGGAGTGCACCGGTGGAGTCGGGGTCGCAGTCGGTTGCTCCTGGTGGAGCAAGCGGGTGGTCATGGCGTAGACGATCAGGAGCAGGAGGATGACGCCGAGCCCGAAGAAGAAGTAGCCGAAGCTGCGGGCGATGCTCTTCCAGCGCTCCCATTCGTCCTTGACCCGGTAGTTCTCCAGGCGGCCTTCGGCCACGAGGCGATCATACCAGCGCTTACGTTCGTGGAGCATTTCGGTCTTGGAGATGCGGCCCGAGAAGATGACCGTGTCCATGGGGAACTTCTCCAGTCGGAAATGGGTGTTGAAGAAGTGGATCGTGAAGATGAAGCCCGCGGCCAGCAGCGCTTCGTCGGAGTGCACGACCAAGGCGATGTTGATGATCCAGCCGGGGAGAACCGCGCAGATCTGCTCGGGGAACCACATGACCAGGCCCGAGAGCCCGATGATAAAGACCCCCCAGAAGACGGCGAAGTAATCGAACTTCTCCCAGTAGGTCCAGCGGTCGAATTGGGGTTTTTGGCCCTTGCCGAAGAACCAGCGGTTGTGGGCGATGAAGTCCTTGACGTCCTGCCAAGTGGGCACCATCGAGTCCGGCCCGAAGAACACCTGCAAGAGGCGTTTGAGGCTTAGACTGCCGGTGGCGGGGTCGCGGAGCTGAGCCCGGTTTCGCCAGGCGTTGGTGATGAGGGAGAAAGCGTGGAGGCCGAAGTAGAGGAAGGTAATCAGGGCGCCGAAGCGATGCAGGGCGCGGGCGGTTTCGGCGCCGCCCAAGACCGCGAAGAGGGCCTTCGCCCAGTCGGTATAGTAGAACTTGAGAGGCATGCCGGTGACGACCAGGAGGAGGAAGCTGGTAACCACCAGGAAGTGAAGGAAGCGCTCGAACGGCTCGAAGCGGGTGAACCACTCGTCATCCTCTTGGGCCACGATCTTGGCTTCGCGGAACTTCTTCGAGTCGTGGAAATAGAGGTACGCGGAACGGAACAGCCAGAAGAGGGTGTGGCCGCCGAAGAAGACAAAGACCCCCACCAGCAGGGCGGTCATGAACAGGAAGGTATAGTACAGGGATGGGAACTTCGCGCGATCCAGCGGATTGGCATGAGGCATGTACGCGGCAAAGCTGGCGGTGGCCTCCAGATGGCATTGCTTGCAGGTGCCGGTGATATTGGCCTTCGAGAGGCGGGAGGCGGGGTCCGAGGGCGGGAGCACGTCGTGGTGCCCATGGCAGTCGTAGCAGGCGGCGACGGCGGAGGCGGAGTTGGGTTTGCCCAGGGCCATGGCCTTGCCGTGGTAAGTGTCGCGGTAGTGGGTGAGGCTGTCTTGGTGGCACTTGCCGCACCGTTGGTCACTGGCGGCCTTGAAGTGGCCGTTCTTCGGCCGCTCGATTTCGTGGGCGGAGTGACAGTCCGTGCAGATGGGCGCCTTCTGGTCGCCGGTGGCCAGGATGCGGCCGTGGACGCTGGCGTTGTAGATCTGCTCGACCCCGACGTGGCATTTGCCGCAGGTCTTGCCGATGTTGGCGTGGTTGATGGGGGAATCGCGGTCCACGCTGCGTTTGATCTGGTGCACGCCGTGGCAGTCGTTGCAGGAAGGGGCGACGATCAACCCCATTCTGAGGAGCGCGGCGCCGTGGATGCTCTCGTTATAGTGGGCGGCGGCCTCCGGGTTGCGGACCTTGTACTCCTTGTTGATGCCCTCGTTGCTATGGCAGGTGGCGCAGGTCTTGGGCAGGTTGAGCTTGAAGACGGGTGACTCGGGATTCTTGACCGGGACCATGTAGTGGGACCCGTGACAGCTCGAACAAGTGGCGGCGCCCGATTCGCCCATCTTGTTGCTTACACCGTGAATGCTGGCCTCGTATTCCGCGGTGGCTTTGGCGTGGTCCGCCTTCGGTTGCGGGGCGTCCGGGCGTCCCGTCACCGATTCGTGGCAACTCGCGCATTGCGGCTTGGGCAGTTTGCTCTCGTGGTTGATGTCCTTGATGCCCACATGGCAGTCGGTGCAGCGGAGGGTGCCGTGGATCGAGGCCGGGAAGCGATTGGTATCGACGAGCAGCGCCACCGTCTTGCCATTGACCGTGCGGGTGGTGGTGGGATCGGTGTGGCAGGTGAGACAGTCGTCGTTGGCGAAGGAATCGCCGCGGGCGTTGAGTGGCGCCAGGCTTATGGCCGCCAGACAGAGCGCCAGCAGGCCGCCACGTGTCACCAACTCTCCCCAATGGTCAAATGCTCGCATCATAGTCTTGATTCGCTCGAACCTCGTGCCGTTGTCCATAGCTGAGAAGGACCGGTTAGTTGGATGGGGCGTGGCAGTCGCTGCAGAGGCGGTCTTCCCAGCCCTCCTCGGGGTGCTTGAATTGAGCGCCCATGGGGGCGAGTTTCTGAACATCCTCGGGGCTGCCGGCGGCAAGGATGGTGTGGCAGGTGTTGCAGCCGGTGGCACTAATGGCGTGCTGGCCATCGGCGGTCTTGTGCTCGTTGTCATGACAACGGAAGCAGCCCGGCCAGACCTTATGGCTGAGGTTGTTGGGATAGACGTCCCACTGGGCCTTCATCTCCGGGAAGAAGTTGTTGGTGTAGATGCGCTGCACCTCGGCAATGGTGGCCTTGAGTTGGGGGGCGTTGGCGTACTTGGACCCAAGGTAATCCGCCATCTTCTGCAGGCCCTCGGCTTCAGTGGCAATGTTGGTCTGGGTCAGGGCAGCCACGGCCTCGCGCTTGATTCCCTTCATCGTCGGGTCCAGCCTGCCCAAGGAGAGCGACAGATCGACGGCTTCGCTGGGCGTTTGATACTGGTGGGAAGGACGGTTGTGACAGTCCATGCAATCCATCGTGCGGATCTGGGCTGGAGGAACTTCGCCCTTGAAGTCCGTCGCGCGATACTCGCGGACTTGCCCCTGGCCCGTGGTCACGCGGATCCATGGGATTTGCTGGCGTTTGGCGTCCGTGGCGAGGTACTCAACCTTGTTCGAGACGCCCGTGTGCCAGTGAATACCTGCAACCTTGCCCTGAAGCGGGTCGCCCCCGCCCACGTTCAAGGTCAAACGCACCGCGTAGGGGGTGTTGGTGTCGTCTGTGAGATAGTGCTGATAGGTGCGGTCAAGGTTGCCGATGTGTTTCTGGGGCCAGTGGCACTGTTCGCAGGTTTCCCGGGCCGGCCGCAAGTTGGCGATCGGCGTCTGGATGGGCCGGGGGAAGGAATCCCTGGCCACGGCGACGACCTGATGCAAGCCGCTGATTTTGGCTTTGACGTACCACTCGGCGCCGGGGCCGATGTGACATTCCGAGCAGGACACCCGCGAATGAGGGGAGTTCTGGTAGGTGGCGAACTCCGGCTTCATCACCACGTGGCAAGCCTGACCGCAGAAGGTGACCGACTCTGTGAAATGGTAGCTCCGGTAGCTGCCCAGAGCAGAGGCGAGGAGAAACAGCACCAGGGCCGAGCCGAACAACGCCAGGTTCCTGCGGGACTTGGCGTTGCTGAAATCCAGCGTGACCACGACGCGAGGGGAGGCGGCGCCCAACCGGTGGGCTTTCCGTCGATGCCACAGCCAGCCGGCGATCATTAGTCCGATGCCCAGGAAGATGAAACCTGGGGCAATCATGTAAGCCAGGATGCCGACGTAGGGATTCCCGTGGTGCGAGAAGACGTCGAGTACAAAAAGGAGGGTGGCCGAGAAGAGGCCGCCCACCAGAATGATCAGTCCGATCAGGCTGATCCAGTTGCGCAGGCCGACGTTCGTTGAAGGGAGGGGCGGTTGAGGGCCGTTCGCGTTCATGCAAGACTTTGGTTTGGTTCGGCTTCGGTGTGGCCCTTCCCCGGCCTGATCGTTTGGGTAAGACCCGGGAGCGCGAGCTCATTAGGGAGTCCGGATACGATCAACACCGCAGGCTGCCTATGGTTGGAAACGACGACCGTTTCATTAGCACATCGGAGCCATACTATTAGGCGAAGCGAGGGCCACGCTCCACGGTTCTTGGCCATCGCTTCCCATTTCTTGGCCTGTCGCTCCGCTCCCCGGGGGGGGCGAAGCAGCGGTGCCGGGACGCACCGCTAGAGCGCGAGATCCTGCCGTCTTTCCGCCGGGCGGGTGATGGATAGCAGACGGCAAATCACCCCGACTTGCTGCTTGAAACGGGTTGCCAGCGAACCGGATTCGGGATCGGACGAGTGTCCGAAGATGATGGCGAACGTGCCGTCGGCGTTCCGAACGGGAAACATAATGAAGCCGTTGCCACGCGCCACGTGACGCAGCCAGGCGGGCACGAAGGGGAGAATCCGGGCGTCGTCCGGCCGGGGCAGCAGGACCATGTCGCTGCGTTCGAAACAGACGCTGAAAATGGTCTTCTGGGCCGGATCCAGCACCGCCTTGTCGCGCAAGCCATCGAACACCCCCCCCACGCCCAGCCTGGCCTCCAAGATCGGCCCTTGCGCCCGCTTCCAGAAGATCCAGCACCCCCCCAGGTTCAAGGCTTCCTGGAGGGTGTTGGCGGTGGTCATGAAGATGCATCGCAGATCTAGCGGCGTGCGTCCCAGCAACTCGCTGATCTGCTCGGTTCCGCGCGCGAGCGCGGTTTCCGCGGATGGCGTTTTCACCGGCGCTGACACTGCCGTTGCCAGGCTGGGGGAAGCCGCTACCACTGCTTCCGCC
>CAYYMW010000480.1:0-4716 GCA_964472515.1 uncultured Verrucomicrobiota bacterium
TGGGCGCCCTCAACGCCTTGATGCTCTACCTGTTGCTGGGCCGGATCGAGTTGGTGGCCGTCACTCTGCTGCCCATCGCCGCCGGCGTGGCGTGGACGCTCGGTTGCCTCGGCCTTGCCGGTATGCCGATCGACATGTCGAACTTCATCTTCGTCATCTTCGTCGTCGGCGTGGGCGGGGACTACAGCCTCTTTCTAATCTCCGCCGAACTCGAGCCCTGGCGCGGCCTGGAAGGCCGCACCGCCTCGACGGGAGCGGCCGTCACCCTTTGCGCCCTCACCACCTTGTTCGGCGTAGGCGTGCTGGTGCTGGCCCGCCACCCGGCCTTGTTTGGGGTGGGCCTCACGGCCTTGCTGGGCATCAGTCTGAGCCTGGTGGCCACGCTGTTCCTGGTCCCGGCCGGCCTCGCCTGGTTGCGGCGTCGGCGCGAGGCCAGCCCCCCGGCACCCGGAACCGATCCCGCCTCACTGCGCCGGGCCGTCCTCCATCGCTACCGTTTCCAAGGGCCTTACGTGGAGCAGTACGCCTTCTGGAAGACCCGCATGGACCCTCTTTTCGCCGCCGTGGACCGCGCCGCCCCGCGCCAGGGGACCATCCTCGACCTCGGCTGCGGCTACGGCTTGGTGGCGCACTGGCTCACGCTCGCCGCGCCGGGACGAAGCGTCCTCGGGGTGGACCACGATGCCGAGAAACTCCGCGTGGCCAAAGCCGTGGCGGGCGCAACGGCCCCTACCCGCTTCGAGCACCGCGATCTCCTGCAGTGGCAAGACTACCCCGCCTGCGACGCCGTGCTCCTGTGCGACGTGCTCCACTACTTCCCCGCCGCGCAGAAGACCGCCATCCTCAAGCGAGCCTTCCAATGCTTGCGGCCCGGTGGGTGCCTGGTCTTGCGGGACGCGGCTGGCGCCCGAAATCGCGGACACTGGCTCGTGGTCCTGTTCGAGCGCCTCGCCGTGCTTTTCGGCATCAACCAGACCGTGCAAGGGCTCCATTTCGCCACGCGCGAGGAATACCACGCCTGGCTGGCCGAAGCCGGTTTCGCCCGCGTGGAAGACGTGGCCCGCAGCGGCCTCGGCTCGAACCTGATGCTGATCGCCCGGAAGGACTGAGTCGTTGCCCGCGTCAAGGTGTGCCGTTGAGGGTCACCCGCACCCGGAAGAAGCGCGCCCCGCCTTCGGCCGGTACGGGCTCCTGAATACGGAAGGTCTCCTCCTCATAGCCACCCCCGTTGGGAGCCGCTACCTGGGTGGCGGACTGCAGCGTGGCCGCCGCCGGGCTCCAAACGGAGTTGTCCAGGCTCGAGTTGCCTTCGATGAAATAGGTCAGGCCCGCACTGGTGGCATCAGTCCGATGCCGGTAAATCAGTTGAACATAGGTTTGTGCGTTCTCCCCAACCAGTGCAACCCGCGGATGGAGCACGTCGGCATCCGCCTGGGTTGGGCTGCCGCCAAACGCAAATTCGAGGAGGTTCGGCACCCCGTCCGCGTCTGCGTCGGCGGAGGGATCGGCGGTGGCGAGTCCGGCTGCCTGCACCCAAAGCTCGTAAGGCGTGGCGGTCTGGATGCGGTCGATGGTCACGGTCGCGGAGGTGCTTCGGCGCGGGAACCAGTCGTTGTAGCCGGAGTCCTGCACTTGCACCGTCAACTGCCACTGCGCGTTGGTGCTGGCCGCCAGAGCTTCATGGCTGGCCACGGTAAGGGTGCCCGCATCGGGATCGATGGCGAAGACGCCTTCCGGATCGCCCTCGGCGATGCGCCAGGCCAGAAAATCGACGGGACTGTCCGTCGCGGCGAGGGTGGCCACGACCGCACCGTTGGTGGCGGTCGACTCCACCGAGGCTGTCGCCCCCGAAAAGCTGGGCGCAAAGCCGAGATCGACGGGGCGCAGGGCGCTGCCCGGAATCACAATGGGCGTGGTGCTGCCGGGGGTGGTCCAGGCCGCGGACAGATGGTCCTCGCCCGCACCTTCCTTGTGGCGGGTCTCGAGGTAGCAGATCTGGCCGGCCGCGAGAGACTGGGCAGTGGACTCCTGGCCGCTCTGATCGGTCCAACTCTGGAATCCCACTGAGCCGGTCACTCGCGCCACCACCTTCGCGGACGCGGGGTTGGTGCTGGTGCTGAACCACAGCTCGCCGCCGTCGTCCGAGGCAAGGTAGAAGTGATACGTGCCGGAGGCGGGCGCCACCACGAGCGTGCGGACGCGCGTGCCGTAGTAGTCCCCGGCATTACGATCCAAGGCGTACTGCGTCAGCGGGCGGAGTTCATCCGGACGTCGCGGGTAACGGGTGTTCGAAGTCAGTGCCGAAACGGCCGTCGAGCTGCCGATGTTCTTGAAGACCTCGGCGAACGGCTGGGTGGCCGCCACACCGCCGGCTGTCACCAACTGGCAGGTGATCACGCTGGTGGCGGCAAGGCCGCCCGCGTCCGTGATGCGCACGCGCAGAGTCGCGGCCGTAGCGCTGGTCCGGGCCAGCAGGCCTGCGTCCTTCACCCGCAGCCAGCCGGTGCTGGCATCCACCCCGACCAAACCGGGCACCGTTGAGCTGATCAGGCTGTACGTAAAGATGGTGTCTCCCGCAGCGTCAGTCGCCTGCACCCGCCCGAAGCGGGCCTGGGCAAAGGCGTCCCGGTGGACACGCAGGGTCTGGTCCACGGCGAGCGGCGCGAAGTTCTGGTCGTAGGGCGCCAGGTAGCGTCCGGGAATCACTTGCAGCGCGGTGATCCCGGCGGCGGCGCTCGACCAGGCAACCGCCAGGTGATCGTTGCCTTCGCCTTCCTTGACGAACGCCTCCAGGTAATAGGCCTTCCCGGCCTCCAGCGCGATGGCCGTGGACCGTTGGGTGGACGATTGGTTCCACTTGCGGGGATCCGTGGCGGTGGTGCTGTACGCGATCCGGCGGCGGTTGGCGGGCTGATCGGTGGTGCTCAACCAGAGTTCCGAGGCGTCATCTCCCGCCACCGCAAAGGTGTAGGAACCTGTCACCGGCGGGAGCAGATAACCGCGCATGGCGCCGCCGAAATGGTCGGCTGTCTTGGCCGGAATCTCGGCGTTGGTGAGCAGCACCAGGCTGGTCGGCGAGCGGGGAAAGGCGGCGTTATTGGTCAGGTTGGCCATGGTCAGACCGGTGATGTTGTCATAGCGGGCATAGGCGATGGCTCCGGCCGAGAGGCCTCCCGGCGGCGCCAGGAGGTCCACCACCACGTTGGCGGAATTGGTGAGGAGGGGGTTGCCCGCGTCCCAAGCGTCAACCCGAAGCTGGAACGTCGCGGGTTCGGCAGCCGGGGCCTGGCGCAGGTACAACTGGCCTGACCCGTTCACCCCGAACAGGCCGGTGTCGTCTCCCGCGGCCACACTGAACCGCAGGCGGGTGTAGAGATCGGGGTCGGACGACGTCAGAGCCCCCACGATGGTGTTACGGCGGGTGTCCCCGTACAGGTAGAAATGGGCGTCCGCCAGCACCGGCGTCTCGTTCACATCCGCCACCCGCACCACGACGCGGCGATTGCTCTCGTTGAGCGCGGGATCGCCCGGGTAATCGAGGTTGACCAGCAGATCGAACTGCTCCTTGACCTCGAAGTTGATGGCTTCGGTTTGCGTCACCGTCACCTCTCCGTTGGGAGCGACGGCGAACGCCGCGGCCCCGGTGCCTCCGGCAACGGCGAACGTCCGCTCGCCAGTCCCCGGCACCAGGGTGTTCAGATCCCCCACCACCGTGCCGTTGGGGGCCAACTCCTGCACCACCAGACGGATCGGTTCGACCCCGCCGATCACGGTGCCGCTGAGTTGGTAGTACCCCAGGCTGGCGTAGCTGGTGAAGCCCACCGTGGCGTTCGCCCCGCGCCCGGCCCCGCGCACTTTGATGGCGTAGGCGCCGGCGGGCAGGTTGGTGCTCAAGGTGGCTCGGAGGGTCGTGGCCGGGATGACCGTCAGCAGGACTTGATCTGTCGCGTCCACCAAGTCGAGGCGGATGGCCAGGTTCGGACTCACTCCAGCCGGTTTGGCGGTCACGTTGATCGCGCCGCCCGCCGTGGTGAAGCGAAACGCATCGATGTCGGTGTTGCGTTCGATGATGCCGCGATTGGTGATCACGCCGCCGCCGAAGAGTTCCAGATACGCCGCCGTGGCGAACGTGCCGCCGAAATCGTCGCTCTTGTACAGCACCGCCGTGTTCCCGGTGGTGATGACGCGGAGGTCGTCTTCGGTGTTGGAGGCGTTCGCGTACTCGCCCTTGCTCCATTGCCCCACCGGTTGGCCGTAGGCCACCCCCATGATGGGAGCCCAGCCCGTTTCGCCGCTGCCATGGCCGCCGTAATACCCCTCTCCGGGCCGGCCATCGTGGCCCAAGCCCAGGGTGTGCCCCACCTCGTGCGAGATTTGCTCCGCCGCATCCTTGGCTTTGCTGCCAAAGGCCCAGCAAGGCGTGTCGCCGGTCCAGTTCCACGACCCGATCCAGGCCACGCCGCCGGCGCCCGGCGCCGCGTCGGTCGTCGGGGTGATAATGACATGAATCCGGCTGTTCTCGGCCGCGCGCTCGTAGACGCGCAAGTCGGTGGTGACGTTGACCGTGAACGGCAGATAATCCTCCGACACCCGCCGCCAGATATCCTTGATGTCGGCCGCCGTGAAGCTCGGCCGCTTGGCCACGATCAGGCGGCCGTCCCACTGCGTCGTGCTTTCACCGTCGAAATCCAGGTACAGCACGCCTTTGGCGTTGGG
>CAYYMW010000481.1:0-4704 GCA_964472515.1 uncultured Verrucomicrobiota bacterium
CTGGCAGGCGCCTGCCAGCGGTGCGCTCACCTTGGACACGGGCGGATCGGGTTTCGACGCCATGCTCGCCGTCTACACAGGCGACAAGGTTTCGGCCCTGACGCCAGTGGCCAGTGCCATCAACTTCGACTGGCCGTTCAACCGCACCAACAAGCTGACCTTCCTCGTCACCGCGAATACGATCTATCGCATCGCGATTGACGGTTACGGCGGCGCGGGTGGCACGGCCGTTCTGAACTACAGCTTCACGGCCGCTCCGATGGCGCGCGTCGAGGTTGTCGCCAATCCGAATGCGAGCATCCTGCTGAACGATCAGGTCGTTTCCGGTTGGGTGGACGTCGAGGCCAATTCGAGCCTGTGGTTCACCATGCTGCCAGCCACCGGGAATGAGTTCGTGCGCTGGGAGTACGCGGTGGCCGGCGCCACCGGCGTCTCGGCCGCCACCAACGCCATTGTGCTTACCCCGCCCGGGGTGTTGGCGTTCGAGGACGGCAAGCTCGGCGCGCTGCGTTGGGAGACGGATGGCTGGACGGTGACCGACGCCATCGTTTCCGTGGCGCAACCGGGCACTCCGCCCGAGACCACGGGCAAGTATGTCGTTGCCTCCGGTTCGCCCGCCGCCGGCGGCGTCCGCACGCTCAAACTGACGGCCGCCTGCTTCAAGGGGGTTGGCACGTTCGATTACCGGGCCAGCTCGGCCACCAACGCCGACTTCCTCGAATTCGTGGTGGACGGCACCGTGCAGCGCAAGTGGTCGGGTGGCGATCCTTGGGCGTCGCACCGGTTTAACGTGGCCGAGGGAACGCACGTCTTCGAGTGGCGCTATCGCCGCAGCGCGGGCGCGCCCGAGGGGCTGAACGCCGCGTTCCTGGACAACCTGGCCTTGCCGCTGACCCTGCGCGTAGCGGCGGTGACCGCGCCGCATACCTTCGCGGACAACTTCGAGTCGGGCTCGACTGCGTCGGCGCTGCAATGGGAGGTGGAAGGCTGGACGGCGGTGCCGGCCAGTAATTCCGTGGCCTCCGGCACGGCTCCGGGGTATCTCGGGTCGTACGTCCTTTCCTCCGGGCAGACGCCCAACACCGCGAGCCACACCCTCAAGTTGAGCGCGAACTGCTACGCTGGCCAAGCCAAATTCGACCGCTCAGTGAGTTCGGAAGAGGGCTGGGACGTACTGGAGTTCCGCCTGGATGGTGTGCTACTCCAGACTTGGAGTGGCGACGTGAGTTGGTCCACGTACGAATTCCCGGTTACCACGGGCGCGCATACGTTCGAGTGGACCTACACGAAGGACCGCCAGAATGCGGTGGGCCTTGACGCCGCGTTTATCGACAATCTGGACCTGCCGCTGGTGATTGCGCCCAATGAGTTTACGCGAGCCAAGCTGGTCGTGGTGCAGACCGCGCCCGATTATTGGGAATTGCAGGTAACTGGTCAGGCTGGACAGGCCTATGTGATCGAGACGACAACCTCCATCACTGCGGCTCCCATCGCCTGGCAGCCCATTACGACCAACGCCCTTACTCAAGGCGTGATTCGCCTGCCCATCGGCAGCGAGTTGAAGGATGGGCAACGCTACTACCGCGCCATCGTTCCGAAGACGGAGCAATAGACCACGGTTGGCAATCTTCAAGACGCGCCCCGGAAGGCTGAGCGGCCTCCGGGGCGCGTTCATTATCAGGAGCCGGCGGTACCGGCGCTGAGTCGCGAGGCCGGGCAGGGGCGGACGATAGCCCGCCTCCGTTGGAGTCAGGAACGCAAGCGGCAGGTCTGGGCAGAACTCGGCCAAGGCGGCAAGGTGGGGGGGCGGCGGGCAAATGTCCACTCGCACCCGCTCCTACGGAGAGGGGTGGGAAGCTCGCTGGCCACGGACAGCGACGCCTGACGTCAGACTTTCAAGCCCTTGGTATCGAAGGCGAACTTCTCGTTCTGCTTGAGCATTTCATCCCAGGTCACCTCGCGCTTTTCGTACGCAGCCATGCGGCCGAGGATGGTGGTAAGGTTGCTCTGCACGCTGGGGGCGACGGTGGGGTTGGAGCAGTCGCCCGTCGTCACGCTGCGGTGGAAGGTGGCGATGTTGTTGACGGCGCCGTCGGTGTAGAGGTTCTGCATCCGGCCGCCCTTGTAGGGTTCGTCGCCCAGCACGTTGACCTCGCCGAAGTAATGCGTGTCGATCGTGCCGGCGGTGCCGTACATGCGGCAAACGATATCATCCCACGCCGCGCCGTACTGCTTGGAGGCGAAAGTCAGGAGGATGTTCTTGGGATAGGTGAAGATGACGGAGAAGTGATCCCAGCAGTCGCCGTAGAAGGGGCGGGCGCGGCCGCCGGTGCCGTAAGCCTTGAGGGGGGCGGCGTCGATGATCCACGAGGCGACGTCCAGGGCATGGATGTTCTGCTCGGTGATGACATCGCCGGAAAGAACGCGGTCTACCGCCCAAGCGCGCATGCGGGCCTCGGGGTTGGCGGCGTTCTTCTTATACTCAGCATCCATGTGCTGGAACATGAGGCTGCACCAGTAGGAAGCCTCGCCGGAAATGAGGGTGCCGATGTCGCCTTGGTGGACCCGTTTGACGGCCTCCTGGTAGCTGGGATGCGCCCGGGTCTGGAAATCGCAGAGGAAACAGAGCTTCTTGGCGGTGGCCTGCTTGCCGCTCTCGGCAACACTCTGGCAGCCGGGGGCGTCCACGGCGATGGGCTTGGCGAGATACACGTGTTTGCCCGCGGCTACCGCGTCGGCGGCCTGCTGCGGGTGGAAATACGGCGGGCTCTGGATTACGATGGCATCGAGATTCTTCAGTTCGAGCATCTTGCGGTAACCGAACAGGCCCGTATAACGGTTGGCGGCAGGCACGCCGAACTTCTCGCCGGCCTCGTCGGCGCGGTCTTGGAAGTAGTCGGCCACGGCCACGACCTGGTAGCCACCGTGCTTGGCGAAGAGGTCGGTGATCCACTTGCCGCGGCCGCCGCAGCCGCAGAGGCCGATCCGGACCTTGGCGTCGGCGTCGGCGCCGAGTACGAGTCCGGGTTGGACGACCGTCAGGGCGGCGGCGGCCGTGCCGGCCTGGGCAAGGAAGCGGCGGCGTGGGAGGGCGTGGGAAAGGCTTGAAGTCATGGCTCTGGATAGTTGAGGTGATCCGGTTCCCGGGTTGCCGCCGAAGGGCCGGACCGTCCGGCGGCAGGCCGGGTGAGTACAGGCCGATTAAAGCCGCCCTGTTCGTCCGGAGGCAACTGGAAACTGAGAGTCGGTGGGGCAAGGGGGCCGCTGGGAGCCTGTGGGCGGGGTTTTGCGTGTGTTTGCAGCTATTTGCGGATAGTGGCGCAGGGCGTCCAGTCGAGGCACGCGGGTAGGTTGGGCGGGCTTCTCCTTGACATTCTACAGGAGTGTGGTTAATTGACGCTCGTTCATGTAGAACGTCTAGGAAGACATTATGGGCAAAGACAAAACCGATCTACTGCAAGGCACCCTCGACATGCTGATCCTGCGCGCGCTCCAACTCGGGCGGATGCATGGCTTCGGGATTTCGGTGCTGATCCGGCAGATGTCCAAGGAGGTGTTTCAGGTGGAACAGGGTTCGCTCTACCCCGCCTTGTACCGGTTGGAGGACCAAGGGTGGATTGCTTCCGAGTGGGGGACGTCGGAGAACAACCGCCGGGCCAAGTTCTACCGGCTGACCCCGGCCGGACGAGAACAGTTGCTGGCGGAGACCTCGAATTGGGACCGGCTCTCGACGGCGATCAACCTCGTGCTGCGGCCGAGCTGAGCGAGGCAAGCGATGAAGCGGGAGCCAGGCTGGGTAAGACGCGTCCGCGCGTGGTGGCATCGGCGGCAGCAGGAAGCCGAGATGACGGAGGAGATGCGCCATCATCTCGAACTGCAAGCCCGGGAAAACGTCGACGCCGGGATGGACCCGGAAGAGGCGCGGTACGCGGCAGTGCGGCAATTTGGCCACGTGGACGGCATCAAGGAAACCTGCCGGGACCGGCGCGGGCTGCGGTGGCTGGAGGAGGCCTGGCAGGATGCGCGGTTCGGGCTTCGGCAGTTGCGCCTGCAACCCGGTTTCACGGCGGTGGTGGTCCTTTCCCTGAGCCTCGGGATTGCCGCCAACAGCACGATCTTCAGCTTCGTCAACGCGCTGTTGCTGAAGCCGCTCTCGGTGGAGGCTCCCGACCAATTGTGGCAGGTTTGGAGATTCCGGGCCAACGCGTCTTCGGCGGTCAAGCGGCATGGCTCGTGGAGTCGCGTTTCGATGGCGCACCTGCGGGCGAACAGCCGGGTTTGCACGGGGCTGGCCGCCTTTGACGGGGAGCCCACGCTGGTCAGTTGGAACCGCGAAGGGGTGGGCGAAGCGGCGCAGAGCCTGTTCGTCTCGGGCGACTTCTTCGAGGTGTGCGGCCTCCGGCCCGGGTTGGGACGCTTCTTCCTCCCGGCGGAGGACCGGACGCCGGGGAGCCATCCGGTGGTGGTGGTCAGCGACCGGTTCTGGCGGCAGCGTTTGGGCGCCGAGGCGCAGGCGGTGGGCCGGACGCTCACGATCAACGGGGTGGCGCTGACGATTGTGGGGGTGGCGCCCCGGGATTTCACCGGGGTCATGGCGGGAGTGGCGCCGGACCTGTGGGTGCCCTTCATGATGGCGCCGGCGGTGCTGCACGATCCCCGGTGGCTCACGCAGGTCGACGCGCACGCAATCGCCAGCACCACCAC
>CAYYMW010000482.1:0-4684 GCA_964472515.1 uncultured Verrucomicrobiota bacterium
CGCCAGCGCGCTGGCGGCGGCCTACCAAAGGCTCGCGTTCCAGACCCTGGCCGATCAAGTGCGCCGCAGCGTCCGCTCGGTGCGGGGCAATCAATGGATGTTCCGCATGGGCCACCCGGCGGACCAGCCGCTGCGGGTCCGCCCTGAATTGCTCCAGCGAGCGGTTCCGGGCGCGCCGGCTCCGATCCTGCGCGAACGCACACCGGTGCGCATGGACCTGACGCACTGCGGCTGGAGCGACATCTTCTTCCTCGGCATGGACTATCCCGAGGGGGCCAAGGTCCTCAACGTCTCCATCGACCTGGGGGTCAAGGGGCGCGATGCCGCTCCCCGGCCGCCGGTGGAGGCTTATCTGCGGGTCATCGATGAACCGTTGCTGCGGCTGACCAGCATCGATTTGGGGGCCACCACGGACATTCAGAACCTCGCCGAGGTTTTCGACTTCGCGAAGGACTACCTGGGGCTGCTCAAGGCGGCGGTGATCGCCGCCGGCTTGGTGCCGCCGGGCATCGAGGGCTCGGGACAGAGCCTCGAGAACCTGCTGGCGCGCATGGTGGGAACCGGGCGCGGGCTCGAACTGGTCAGTAACGTCAACGATATCCCCAAGGGCTCGCGATTGGCCGTGTCGACCACCTTGCTGGCGGGCCTGATTTCGGTTTGCATGCGCGCGACGGGGCAGACCGCGTCGTTGACGGGAACGCTCAACGAACAGGAGCGGCGGTTGGTGGCGGCGCGGGCCATCCTGGGCGAGTGGCTGGGTGGATCGGGCGGCGGTTGGCAGGACTCCGGTGGCGTCTGGCCCGGCATCAAGTTGATCCAAGGCGTGCTGGCGGGGGAGGACGATCCGGAGTCCGGGGTCAGCCGGGGACGATTGCTGCCCAACCACCGGATTCTGGAGCAGGACGAGGTGACTGCCGAGACGCGCGCGCGGCTTCAGGACAGCTTGGTCCTTGTACATGGTGGGATGGCTCAGAATGTGGGGCCCATTCTGGAGATGGTCACGGAGAAATACCTGCTGCGCTGCGGGCCGGAATGGCGGGGGCGGCAACAGGCCTTGGGGATTCTCGAGGACCTGCTGGGCCACCTGCGGAGCGGCGACCTGCGGGCGATTGGCGGGGCGACGACGCGGAATTTCCAGGGTCCCATTCAGGCCATCATTCCCTGGGCGAGCAACTACTACACGGAGACGTTGATTCGCCGCGCAGGCGACGACTTCAAAGACCGCTTTTGGGGCTTCTGGATGTTGGGGGGCATGTCTGGCGGCGGCATGGGCTTCATCTTCGATCCGGCCGTCAAGGCCGAGGCGCAAGTCCGTCTGCAGGAGATCATGTCGACCGCCAAGCGCGAGATGGAGTATGCACTGCCGTTCGCCATGGAGCCGGTGGTCTACGATTTCGCCATCAACGAGTTTGGCACCCGGGCCGATCTGCTGGCAGGCGAGGAGGCCCTTCTGCCGCTGGGGTACTATCGTTTGATTGCCCCGCCGTTGCTGCGCCAGCCCTTCCAACAGATCCCCGCCCAACGGCGGCGGGAGTTGGACCGGCTTAGCGCCGCGTGCCGACAGAAACCGGAATTTGCCCCGGTGCCGCAACTGATTTTCGACAGCCTGGTACCGCGGCTCAAGACCGCCGCCTCCGGGGAGCGCTCGTTGGCGGCGTTGCTGGAGCTGAACGGATTCGACCCCGTCCAGCACGAACAGATCCGCGCCGACCTGCGCAACGCCCGCATCGGATTGGCGCAGAACCGGTTGCCCCCCAGCGCCGACATCGCGGATGTGCGGCCCGGGGACGTTACGGACGCCACCGCTCCGCTGCCGTCCGAGTTGCGCGAGGCGGGCCTGGCCTTGCTGGCGGCGGGCAAGGCAGCGGTCATCACCCTGGCGGCGGGCGCGGCCAGTCGCTGGACCCAGGGGGCCGGGGTGGTCAAGGCGTTGCATCCGTTCTGCCGTCTGAGTGGTAAACACCGGACTTTCGTCGAGACCCACCTGGCCAAGAGCCGGCGGATAGGCAATCTCTGCGGCACGCCCTTGCCGTACCTGTTCACCACCAGTTACCTGACCCACGAGCCCATTGAGAAATGGCTGGATAAGCACCAGCGTTACGGTTATCCGGGCCCCTTGCTGCTGTCGCCCGGCAAGTCCGTGGGGCTCCGGCTCACTCCCATGGTGCGGGATCTGCAGTTCGCGTGGGAGGAAATGCCCCAGCAGTTGCTCGACGAACAGGCCCAGAAAGTCCGCGACAGCCTCCACGCGGCGTTGATCAACTGGGCCAAGAGCGTGGGGGAGGGGAGCGATTACACCGACAACCTCCCGCTGCAATGCCTGCATCCGGTCGGACATTGGTTCGAGATCGCCAACCTGTTCCGCAACGGAGTGCTGGCGAACCTGCTGCAAGCCCGTCCCCAGTTGCAGTACCTGATGCTGCACAACATCGACACCTTGGGGGCGGACCTGGACCCGGCGCTCCTGGGGTGGCATGCCCAGACGGGGGCCGGCCTGAGTTTCGAGGTTATTACCCGCCGGTTGGAGGACCGTGGCGGCGGACTGGCCCGGGTGTTCGGCAAGGTCCGCCTAGTGGAAGGCTTGGCGATGCCGCACGAGGAGGATGAGTTCGCCCTCTCTTACTACAACACCCTTACGACGTGGATCGATCTGGATCGGCTGCTGGCCGCCTTCAAGCTGTCGCGCGCGGATCTGGCGGAGCCGGCCCGGGTGACCGTGGCCGTCCGCGAGATGGCTGCGCGTTTGCCGACGTACGTCACGCTCAAGGACGTCAAGAAGCGCTGGGGCCACGGTCAGGAAGACGTCTTCCCTGTGGCGCAGTTCGAGAAGCTCTGGGGGGACATGACCACGCTGCCGGAGGTGGATTGCCGTTTCGTGGTGGTGCCGCGCTTGCGCGGGCAGCAGTTGAAGGACCAAGCCCAGCTCGATGGCTGGCTGCGGGACGGCTCCGCCGCGCATGTGGACAGCCTTTGCGCGTGGGAGTAGTTGAGCGGGCGGGCGCGCCTGCCCGCATCGGTACGCCGCCTCAGACGGTCAACACTTCCTGCGGCTCGGGCACGCGCACCTGGGCCTGGGGCAGGGCGGTGCGCAGAAGCTCGCCGAAAGCGAGCGACTGGGAAGCCTCGCCGTGGACCACGGAGACCTGCTTCAAGGCGCCCGTAAGCGACTTGACGTAGCGCATGAGCTCGAACTTGTCCGCGTGACCCGAAAAGGTATCGAACGCGGCGATCCGGGCCCGGACTGATTGAGGTTCGCCGAAGATGTTGACCGGGTTCTTTCCCGCGAGGATCTGGGCGCCGAGGGTGGCCTCCGCACAGTACCCGATGAAGAGCACCAGGTTCTCAGGGTCGCCGATGTGGTTCTTGAGGTGGTGGCGGATGCGTCCCGCTTCACACATGCCCGAAGCGCTGATGATGATGGCCGGCTCGCGGAGGGCGTTGAGCTTCATCGAATGCGCCAACTCGCGGATGTAGGTCAAGTTCTCCATGCCGAAGGGATTGGCCTTTTCCCGCAGGTAACGGTAGATCCGCTCGTTGAAACACTCCGAGTGCAGCCGGTAGATTTCCGTGGCGTTCACGCTCAACGGGCTGTCCACGAAGATGGGCACTTTGGGCAGCCGGCCCTCGTCCGTGAGTTGGTGGAGCTGGTAGACGATTTGCTGGGTGCGCCCCACCGAGAACGAGGGAATGATGACCTTGCCGCTGCGTTCGAGGGTCTCCCGCACCGCCTTTCCCATCTCCTCGCGCGCCAGGCTGCGCTCCGTGTGCTCGCGGCCACCGTAGGTGCTTTCGATTTGCAGGACATCGACGTTCTCGACCGGTTGCGGGTCGCGCAGGATATCGTCCTGGCCGCGGCCGATGTCGCCGCTGAAAAGGAAGCGGAACTTGCGGCCGCCTTCGCGAATGTCGAGGATGACCTGGGCGGCGCCGAGGATATGGCCGGCATCGCGGAAGGTGAGCGTCACGCCGTCGGCAATGAGGATCGGGCGGTCGTAATTAAGGGAGACAAACTGGCGCACGGCCATCTCGGCATCAGTGACGGAGTAGAGGGGTTCGACCGGGGGCAATCCGCGCTTGGCCCGCTTCTTCGAGACGAACTCGGAATCCGCGAGCTGGATGCGGGCTGAATCCTCCAACATCACGCTGGCGAGGTCCCGCGTCGCGAAAGTGCAATACACACTGCCTTGGTACCCCTGGTTGACCAGGTTGGGCAGATTGCCGATGTGATCCAAGTGCGCGTGACTGAGGACCACGGCGTGGAGCGCCTTGGGATCGAAGGGAAACCGGCGGTTGCGCTCGATGGCCTCATCCCGCTTGCCTTGGTAGAGCCCGCATTCCAAGAGGATGCGCTGCTCGTTGACCTCGAGAAGATACATCGAGCCGGTGGTGGTCCTGGTCGCACCCAGGTAGTGTATCTGCATGAGGGAGAGGATGGAGAACCGCCGGGGACGCGCAAGCGCGAAGTAGCCGGTGACCATTTGCAGGCTGGGGCATGGAGGGCCGCCGATTTGGCGCTGGCGTCAGGGCATGGACGAAAAAAGATTTGCGCCAGTTATTACATTGGTCAATAGTTCCCTGTCTATGGAACAGGTAAACTTGGGCATGATCGGCGGTGGGACGGTCGGCTGTGGCGTCTACAAAGCGCTGCGCGACAACGGTGACCTGCTGGCCGCCCGCGCGGGCG
>CAYYMW010000483.1:0-4675 GCA_964472515.1 uncultured Verrucomicrobiota bacterium
GACGGATGCGCGTGCTGCTGATGGGTTCGCCTTCATAGACGACCGGCGGCACGGCCCGCGTCTCGAAGCCGAGCCGGCTCCCCTGCTCGCGCAGCACTTCCACATTGCCGCTGCGGCGATGCCCAAAGACGAACTCAGTACCCACGCAGACGGTGTGCAACGGCCGCAGTCCGGTCGCGAGGTACCCGACAAAGTCGGGCGCGGACAGCCGGCTGAACGCCTCATCGAAGGCAATCACCAGGCAGGCGTCGGCCCCGGCCAGGCGCAGGGCCGCCTGCTTGTCCCGGGGCGATTGGATCAACGGGGGGGCCTCCGCCGGGGTCAGCACGGCACGGGGATGGCGGTCGAAGGTGATCGCCACGCACAGCCCGCCGCAGTCGGCGGCGGCCGCGGCGGCGACGCCGAGGACCCGCTGATGCCCGAGATGCACGCCGTCGAACATCCCCAGCGCGGCGCAGGCCGGGCGGCCGCCCGTGGCGAGGTCTTGGGGTCTGAAAGCAACTTGCACGGGCGGAGCGGCGCGGGGCGGCGAACGCCTACGAGTTCGTGGCCACCGCCAGCTTGAGGAAGGGAATCACCCGCTTTTCCAGTTCGCTGACGGGCAGATCGAGGACTTGCGAGAAGGGGATGGCGTTTTGAACGGAGTAGCGTCCGATGTCGGTGCGCCGCAACGCGGCTAGGTGGGCGCCGCAGCCCAGCTTCTGGCCCAGTTCGTGAGCCAGGGAGCGCACGTAGGTGCCCTTGGTGCAGGCGATGCGGAAGTTGCCCAACGGCTCGGTGTAGGCGGTGAAGCGAAAGCTGTAGATGTGAACCAAGCGGGGCTTGCGTTCCACTTCGACGCCCTTGCGCGCCATCTTGTAGAGCGGGACGCCGCCGACTTTCACCGCCGACACCATGGGCGGCGCCTGCATCAGGTCGCCCACGAAGCTCGCGGCTTCCTGGTTGAGTTGCTCCAGCGTGATCAGGGGCACTGGCAGGCTGGTTACGATCTCGCCGTCGGCATCGTACGAGTTCGTCGTTTCCCCGAATTTGACGGCGCCCTCGTAGACCTTGTCCGCGCCCATGAGGCGTTCGGAGAGCTTGGTGCCGCGGCCGAGCAGGATCATCAACAGCCCGGTGGCGTTGGGGTCGAGAGTGCCGCAATGCCCGACCTTGTTGAGGCGGAACTGGCGGCGGATGCCGTCCACGATATCGTGGGAGGTCGGGCCGGCGGGCTTGTCGACCAGCAGGGCGCCGTCTAGGACGTCGAAGGTTTGCATGCTTTCTTGGCGGCAATGAGCGCGCGTTTGATGGCGGCGATGACCCGCCGTTGCACGGCCAGCGGCTTGCCGGCAATGCGCGCGCCTGCGGCGGCGGGATGCCCGCCCCCGCCGAACTCGCTGGCGATCAGGTTGACATTCACCTGCTCGTTTTTCGAGCGGAGGCTGATCCGGACCAACTCCGGTTCCACCTCCTCGAAGACGCAGGCCACCACCACCGGCTCGATGGCGCGGATGTGGTCGATCAGCCCCTCGGCGTCCGACTTGTCCGCGCGAGTGCGGGCGAAGTCCGCCGCCTTGAGCCAGAAGTAGGCGATCTGGTCGTCGTGGGTGAGGCGGAAGTGGCTGTACACGTGCTTGAGCAGGCGTACCCGGGCCATGGGGAAAGACTGGTAGACCTCCTCGCAAATGCGTCCCAGGTTCGCTCCGCGCTTCACCAGCTCGCCGGCGACGACGAACGTGGAGGGGCCGGTGGTGGCATACTGGAACGAGCCGGTGTCCGTGGAGATGGCGGCGAAGAGACTGTCGGCCACCGATGGCACCACGCGCCAGCCCGCGTATTTCAGCAGCCGGAAGACGAGTTCCCCGGTGGCGGACTCGCGGGGAGACACCCAGTTGATGTCCCCGTAGCGGGTGTTGCTGGCGTGGTGATCGATGTTGATCAAGGTGCCCCGGCGGGCGATGTGGCGGCCGACCTCGCCCAGGCGCTCGAAACTGGCGGCATCCACCGCGATGACGCAATCGAAAGTTTGATCGGCCTTGGGGCGCTGCATCACCCGGTCGGGGTCCAGGAAGGCGAGCTTGGCGGGGATGCGGTCCTCGTTCCAGCACACGACCTGTTTGCCTTCATTCAGGAGGGCCAGGGCGAGCGCGAGTTGGGAGCCGATGCAGTCGCCGTCGGGACGGACGTGGCCCACCACCGCCACGGTCTGGGCGGCGGCGATGATTTCGAGGATCCGTTCGACGGTTTTGGGTCGCGGTTTCGTGGCGGCTGGCGAAGAAGCAGGCATGGGGCGGGCGAAAATGGCGGCGGACAGGACAGCAGGGCGGTCAGGCGGGCGGCAGGTTCTTTTCGATGTCCGCGAGGATGCGCAGGACGCGATCCCCCCGTTCGAGGGAGTCGTCCAACTCGAAACGGAGCACCGGGGTGTAGCGGAGCACGACCGCGTGACCGAGCAGTTCCTGCAGGCGCTTGCGGTTCTGGACCAAATCCTCGTGGATGCGCTTTCGCTGGTCCGGGCTGCCGCTGACGCTCACGTAGACGGTGGCCGACTGCAAGTCTCCCGCCAAGTCCACGTCACTGACCGAAACCATCCCCGCGTCCTTGGCGGGGTACTCGCGCAGGAGCAAAACGCTCAGTTCCCGTTTGAGCAGTTCGCGCACGCGTTCTATCCGGCGGTTTTGCATGGCCGTTCGTGTGGTCGGAGGCGGCGCCAAGCTAGAGGGACTGGGCCACCTTCTCCGTAGTATAGCACTCGATCGAGTCGCCCGGCGCGAAATCGTCGAAGCCATCCAGCCGGATGCCGCACTCCATGCCGGCGCGAACCTCGTTGACCTCGTCCTGGAAGCGCCGGAGGGTTTGGATAATGCCCTCGTAGATGAGTCCCTTGCGCCGCATGACGCGGGCCTTGCCGCGGACCAGGCGGCCGGAAACGACCACACAGCCCGCCACGTTGCCGCCCTTGGACAGGGAGAAGATCTTGCGCACCTCGGCGGCGCCGAAGACCACTTCCTTGAGCAGGGGATCGAGCAGTCCGGCCATCGCCTCCTTCACCTGGTCGATGAGTTCGTAGATGATGGCGTAGAGCTTGATCTGCACGCCCTCGCGCTTCGAGAGGTCCGAGACGCCGTTATCGATGCGGGTATGGAAGCCGAGCACGACGGCCTTGGAGGCGGAAGCCAGCAGCACGTCCGACTCCGTGATGGTGCCGACCGCGCTGTGGATCACTTCGAGCGAGACCTTGTCCGACTCGATCTTCTTCAGCGCGTCGACGATGGCTTCCACCGAACCCTGGGTGTCGGCCTTGACGACCAGTTTGAGCACCTTGGCCGATTCGCCCTGGAGCGTATCGAACAACGTCTCGATCGTGACCTTGGGGTGCCGTTCCTTGCCGACGTCGCGGGCTTGCTCGGCGCGTTCCTCGCAAAGATTGCGCGCGGCCTTTTCGTTCTCCACCACGGAGAACTCCAAGCCGGCCTCCGGCACGCCGTTGAGGCCAAGGAGCTTCACGGCCACCGACGGGCCGGCTTCCTTCTGGCGCTTGCCGTCCTCGGTGATGAGGGCGCGGACTTTGCCGTAGTACTGGCCGCAGATGACGATGTCGCTGACCCGCAGGGTGCCCTTGCGCACCAGCACGGTGGCGGTGGGCCCGCCGGGCTCCAAGCCGGACTCGACGACGTTGCCTTTGGCGCGCCGGTTCGGGTTGGCTTTGAGTTCGAGCATCTCAGCCTGGAGCAGGATCAGCTCGAGCAGTTTGTCCACCCCTTTCTTGGTGAGGGCGGAGACATCCGCAAAGATGGTTTCACCGCCCCATTCGTCCGGCACCAGACCGCGTTCCTGCAACTGCTGGCGGACGCGCAACGGGTTGGCGTTGGGGTGGTCGACCTTGTTCACCGCCACGATGATCGGCACTTTCGCCGCCTGGGCGTGACTGAGGGCTTCGAGCGTCTGCGGCATGACCCCGTCATTGGCCGCCACCACCAAAACTACGATATCGGTGACGTTGGCGCCGCGCGCCCGCATGGAGCTGAAGGCCGCGTGACCAGGGGTGTCCAGGAAGGTGATCTGCTGCAGCTCCTTCGGCCGTTCCGGGTGCGGGAAGGAAATGGTATAGGCGCCGATATGCTGGGTGATGCCGCCGGCTTCGCCCGCCGCCACATTGGACTTGCGGATGCTGTCCAGCAGGGTGGTCTTGCCGTGATCGACGTGCCCCATGATGGTCACGACCGGGGCGCGCGGCTTGAGGTCCTCCGGCTTGTCGTCGATGTCCAGTTCGACCTTGCGCACCGGGGCGTGGACCACCCCGCCGCCCTTCTCGCGTTTCTCAACCTCGAAGCGGAAGCCGTGTTTGGCGCAAAGCCGCTGGGCGACTTCCGTCTCGATCGACTGATTTACGGTCGCGAACACGCCCATCTGCATCAGGTCCGCGATCAGTTGGAACGGCTTCTTCTTGATGTGCTCGGCCAGCTCCCGGACGATGATAGGCGGTTTGACGGTGATGAGGGTGGCACCCTCCGGCGGAGGCGCAAAGCGGGGCGCCGGGGCCGGAGCCGGTTTGCGGCCGCCGTCGTAACCTCCCGGCGCGCCCGCGCGGTTCGCGGGGTGCTGGGGCCGGCCTTGCTGGGCAAACGGCCGCTGTGAGTCGCGGCCCTGTCCGGGACGCGGCTGAGGCTCGGGACGGCCACCCGGTTTGACG
>CAYYMW010000484.1:0-3501 GCA_964472515.1 uncultured Verrucomicrobiota bacterium
AGCCTGCCAAGCCCGCCGGGCCGCCCCCCCGGATTGCCCCGGCGCAGAAGGTGAAAGAACTGCGTTCCTTTGCCGCACAGAACTCCCCTTTGACCTGGACCGGCTTCACCGGCGACGGCAAGCTGGCCCTCAGCGGCGGCGAGGACGGCACGCTCCTCTTTTGGGATCCCGCCGGCGGCCAGGTCAAGAAGACCTTCCAAGGCCAGGGCGATGGGGTCCACGCCGTCCATTTCCTGCCGGCCAGTCAGCAGGCGGTGGTCATCAGCAGCGATAACACGCTCCGTTGGTGGAGCCTGGCCACCGGGGCGGTAGTCCGGACGGTGGCGGACTACCAGAAGAACCTGTGGAACATCTCCCTCAGCCCGGACGCTCAGACCTTGGCCTGCGGCGCCGCCGATCGAAAGGTCGTCCGCATCCTCGACGTGGCCACCGGCGCCGCCAAACGGTTGCTCAGCCATGACAGTTGGGTGCGTAGCGCTGACTTCTCCCCCAACGGCGCCTGGCTCGCCGTCTCAACCTGGGACGAGAAGGTCAAGCTCTGGGCGCTGGACACCGGCAAGCCTGGTCCCGTCATCACCGTCTTGAGCAATGCGGTGGACGGGATTCGCTTCTCCGCGGATGCCAGGCTCTTTGTCACGGGCGGCCAGGGGCATTCGGTGCGGATCTGGGACGCCCAGAGTGGCGCGCTTCGGCAGACCCTCCTCGGCCTGGATGGGGAGGCGCGCTGCTATGCCTTCTCGCCCAACGGCCGGCTCGTGGCGGCCGGTTCGGCGGACAAGACCGTGCGCATCTGGGACGTTGCCTCCGCCCAACTCAAGATGACTGGCGCCAGCCACGAAGGCGAGGTCACGGCTGTCGCCTTCTCCCCGGACGGCCAGATTCTCGCCACCGGCGGCTCCGACAAGCTCGTGAAGCTCTGGGATGCCAGCCGCTTCTGAAAGGCCGGGTAGCCATGCGAAATCTGCAACCGGCCCGGCTTTACACCTTCGTCGACGCAGCCTTCCTCCGCGGACGGTCCCCGGCCACGGTCTTTCGGCAACTGTGCGATGGTGGTTCCGATCTGGTCCAGTTGCGCGCCAAGGACTGGTCCGCCGAACACATCCGCCGGACCGCCGAGGAGCTGGCTCCCTTGGCACAACAGGCCGGCGTTGACCTGGTCATCAATGACCACCTCGACATCGCCCGCGAAGTGGGCGCCGCCTGCTGTCACTTGGGACAGGAGGACTTTTTCGATACCGGGCACACTCACGTCTCCCAACTGCGCCGGGGAGAACCGCCCGTCGGCATGGGGCTAAGCACCCATGCTCCCGCGCAAGCCTTGCGCGCCGTGGCGGCGGGGCCGGACTACGTGGCCATCGGCCCGGTCTACCCCACCGGCACCAAGCCTACCGCCAAGCCGGTCACCTTGGAGTACGTTCGCTGGGCTGCGGAACATCTGGCGTTGCCGTGGTTTGCCATCGGCGGCATCACCTTGGAAAACCTGGAGGAAGTCCTGGCGGCGGGCGCTTCGCGCGTCTGCGTGGTGTCGGCCATCCTCCAGGCAGACGACCTCACCGCCGCCTGCCGCCGGTTTCGCCACGTGTTGGATCGGAGCCGGCGTTAGCGGCCTCGTTCACTCCCCCGCCCGTTGCCCTTGCACCGGGGCGAAAGCCGCCAACCGCCGCGGTAACACAAATGTAACCAACCGAACGGGTCAGGTGTCTCCCCCTCCGTCCGATTGAGAACATGGCGGGCATGACCAGCGAAGCCGGCAACGAGAGTGGGACGATGCGCAAAGCCTTGGGCGCCACCTGCGCGGGGTTGCTCGTGCTCGGGCTCCTTTTTGGCGCCTTGGTGCTCCGAAGCATGGCGCCACCGGTGGCGGGGGGAGAACTCACCCGGGCCGACCAGTTGTTCAACCTGACCAATGTCTGGCAGGTCCGGCTCACCTTCTCGCCGGATCAATGGGAGGCCATGGAACCCAAAGGTGGCTTCGGCGGCTTCGGCGGGCCGGGTGGTCGCGAGGGCGGCGGGCCGGGCGGCCCACCCGGACAAGGCAACCGGGGCCCGGGCGGGCCCGGCGGCAGCGGCCCGCGCGGCCCGGGAGGATTTGGCGGTTTCGGCCCGTCCATGTTCATCGCCCCCGTGTTCCTGAGCAAGGGCGATACCAACAAGGACTCCGCCTTCAACCGCGCCGAGTTCCTGGCACTCGGAGAGAAGTGGTTCGCTGCCTGGGACACCAACCACGCCGGGAAACTCGATCTCGACAAGATCCGCACCGGACTCAACACCACCCTCATGGGCCCGGGCGAGGCCGGCCGGCCCGGCGTTGGCCCTGGCGGGCCGGGCGGTCCTGGCGGTCGCGGGCCGGGCGGCCCGCCCCTGCAGGGCAGCGAGGGCAAACGCAACGGCTTGGCGTCCGCCATGGGCATCGAGTTCCCCTTGGTGAAGGCGGACCTCCGCTTCGAGAACCTTACCCTGCAGGAGGTGGCGGTTCGCTACAAAGGCAACGGCACCTTCATGCAGTCGCGCGGCTCGGTGAAGCGCTCGCTGAAGCTTGACCTCAACAAGCACGCGGCCGGCCGCCAGTTGGCCGGCGTCACCAAGCTCAACCTGCACAACTGTGTCACGGACGCGAGTTACATGAACGAGGTGCTCTCGCACAAGCTCTTCCGCGACGCCGGCGTGCCCGCCCCCAGGTCAAGCTACGCCCGCGTCTACGTGGACGTCCCAGGTAAGTTCACCAACCAGTACTTTGGCCTCTACTCCCTCGTCGAAAACCTCGACAACAGTTCTCTCAAGGAGCGGTACGGCTCGCGCAAAGGGGCCTTGTTCAAGCCCGTCACCCGGCAACTCTTCGAGGACCTGGGCGACCAGTGGTCCGCCTACAACCAATCCTACGATCCCAAGACGCCCCTCTCCCCCGAGGAGACCGGGCGTGTCATCGGATTCTGCAAGCTGGTGTCGCACGCCAGCGACGAGGAGTTCGCGGCCGGCTTGGAGCAATACCTCGACCTCGACGAATTCGCCCGCTTCATGGCCGTAACCGCCTGGCTCAGCACCATGGACAGCATTCTGGGCTTGGGTCAGAACTTCCTGGTGTATCTCCACCCCAAGACGCGGCAATTCCAGTTCATGCCGTGGGACCTGGACCACTCGTTCGGTCAGTTCACGCTGACCGGCAGTCAGGAGCTGCGCGAAACCCTCAGCATTCACCACCCGTGGAACGGCGAGAACCGCTTCCTCGACCGCGTCTTCAAGGTCGCGAAGTTCAAGCAACTCTATCTGGCGCGCATGCGCGAGTTTGAGCAGACCCTCTTCAAACCGGAACGCTTCCACCGCCAGGTGGATGAACTCGGCATCGCCCTGCGCGCGGCCGTCGAAGAGGAGTCCAAAGACAAATTGGCGCGCTTCGACAAAGTGGTGGCGGGCCAGGCAGTCGGACCGGACTTCGGCGGCTTCGGCGGGGAGCGTCGGGAAGGCGGGCCGGGAAGAGGCTTTGGCGGCGGCGGAGACCGGTTG
>CAYYMW010000484.1:3511-4638 GCA_964472515.1 uncultured Verrucomicrobiota bacterium
CAGGTCCTCCGGGCGGGGCTCAGGAAGCCCGGGCGGGTGGCCCTGGTGGGTTTGGACCGCCGGGCGGCAACGGACCGCAGGCGGGGGGTGGCCCTCCGGGTGGTTTTGGCGGCTTCGGCTCACCGGTCAAGCCGATCAAGGGCTTTGTGACGGCTCGCGCCAAGTCGGTCAGCGACCAACTGGCCGGCAAGGCGGAAGGAGCCGTCCTGGGCCAAGGGGGGCCTGGCGGCTTTGGCGGTCCCGGTGGTGGGCCAGGCGGCCCGCGCGGGCCGCAGGGCATGCCCAACTTCGGCCCTGGCATGTTCTTGGGGCCGCTCTTCCTGAACGCGTTCGACACCGACAAGAACGGCGAAGTGACCCGGACGGAATTGACGCAGACCTTCACGCAATGGTTCGATGCTTGGAACACGAACCGGACCGGCGTGCTGACCGAAGAACAACTCCGCGCCGGCATCGACCGCGATCTGTCGCCGTTCCGCGGCGGCTTCCCCGGCTTCGGTCCGCCGGGAGGTCCCGGCCCTGGCGGCGGCTTTGGCCCCCCCGGGAACGGAGGGCCGCCCCCGGACGATTTCGAGCCGCCGGATGAGCCGGGCGGACCGTAGCGCTCTGCCTCCCTTTTTGCTGCCAACGCTAAAACGATCCCTAGTCCAAACGCTAACATGCAAGTCCAGCCACCTCTCAAGGAAATGTTCCTGAACCCGGCCACCCTTGGCTCGCTTCCGGGCCTGGTGTTGAATCTCGCCCTGGCCGCCCTCCTGGGCGGGCTGCTGGGCTTGGTCTATGTCCGGTTCGGCCAGTCCCTTTCCAACCGCCGCGCCTTTGCGCGCAACTTCATCCTCCTGACCGTGACGACCACGTTGATCATCAGCATCGTGAAGTCCTCCCTCGCGCTCTCGCTCGGCTTGGTGGGGGCGCTCTCGATCGTGCGCTTCCGCGCCGCGATCAAGGAACCCGAGGAGTTGGCCTTCCTGTTCCTGGCCATCGGGATCGGCCTCGGCCTGGGCGCCGGGCAACCGCTGGTCACCATCGTCGCGCTGCTGCTGATCCTCGGCCTGATCGCCATCCGCGGCCTCATCCGCCCCACGCCGGAGCAGCCCAACTTGTTCCTCACCGTCACCACCCCCGCC
>CAYYMW010000485.1:0-4637 GCA_964472515.1 uncultured Verrucomicrobiota bacterium
GGTACTGATAGATGTGATGGGCGGCAGCGGGCAAGGGAGTTGTGGGCGGCGGGGAGGCCTGGGCGCAGAGGCGGGCGGCCTCGGCAGCGGAGCGCTTGCGCATCTTGACCGTGCCTGGTCGCGGCTGCACGGCGCCCGTCAGCAGCCAGCGCCGCCATTGGGAACCATAGCCGACCCGCCGGGGAACGCGGGCCACCCACGCGTCCAACGCGCTACGGAAGGAGTTGGGCAGCACCAGGGCGAGGTCGAATCCTTCCTCACGGAGCATGCGGCCCACCTGCCAGGCGCCTTCCTCCGGACCAAAGGCGTGGACGGCGTCCACGGCAGGGTGATGGAGCCAGAGGTCGGCGAGTTTCTCGGGGGTGAGGAGGGAAATGTGAGCGTCCGGCATGGCCTCGCGCAGGCGCAGCAGCGCGGGGGTGGTCATCACGGCGTCCCCGAGCCAGTTGACGCCACGGACCAGGATGCGAAGCGGGGTGGCTGAAGCGGGAGCGGGACTGGTCATGCCTCGTCACCGCCGGGGGCGGCGGGCGTTGTCATGCGCGCCACGCGGCCCTTGGCCTTCCAGCGGTTGTGGACCCAGAACCAATTGGCGGGATCGCGCCGGACGGCCGCCTCGAAGGCGCGGTTGACGTCGAGGGTGATCGCTTCCACCGAGCGCGGTTGGCCGTTCTCGCGGGTGGGGATCTCCTCGCCGATCTCGATGTGCCACTTGCCGGGCGCCACGCGGTAGCAGACCGCGGTGTGCAACGGGCAGTGATAGCGCAGGGCGAAGATGGCCGGGGCAGTGCTGGTGGCGCAATCGCGGCCAAAAAACGGCAGACGCAGGCCCTTGTCGCCGGCGTGCTGGTCGGCCAGGAAGCCGATCATGAGGCGCTGGCGGTTCATGGCGTCGCGCAGGGCCTGGCCCTCGGTGCGGCGCTCGAAGTAGAGGCAGCCGGAGCGCTCGCGCATTTCCTGCATCAGCCGGTTAATGCTGGGCTGGCGCAAGGCCCGGTAGGTGGTGGCGAACTGCAGCCCGGGCACGAACTTCCCGGCACGCGCATAGAGCTCGAAGTTGCCGAAATGGCCGATGGCCATCACCCGGCTCGGGCTCCGGGCGGGGTCCTGCTGATGGAGCCGCTCCGCCCCGGCCAGGGTGAGCACTTGCAGGACCTCGTCATCCCGCATGGCCGAGGTGCGCATGGCCGAACCGAAGTTCTCGCCAATCCGGCGGAAGTTCTCGAGCGCCAGGGCACGGATCTCCGCGGGGGTCTTTTCCTTCTCGAAGGCCGCCGTGAGGTTGCGGATCGCTACGCGCCGGTGCCGGGCATCCAGGTAATAGATCAGGGTGCCGATGGCACGGCCGACGCGTACCACGGCGGGCAGCGGCAAGGCTTGGGCGAGGGCGATGATGCCCTTGGCCAGGATGTACAATACAAAATCCATGCGACCGCCTGCGCGGCAAAGGCATCATGCGACGCTAGGCCGCTGGTGCCAAACCATTTCTGTGGGGCGGGCAGGAATGGACACGCGGAAACCACCTCTCGAGGCGAGGTTGGCGGGAGGGGGTGGTACGGTCGTTTTGTCTACTCGGCCCCGGGCCGTTTTTCCCGCTTGCCCGCGCCGTCCGATTGCGCATATTGGGCGCATGGCAAACGAACCGCTGCTAACCCTCGACCTGCCGGGCATCCGGAAAATCAAGAGCGGCAAAGTCCGCGAAGTCTTCGATCTGGGGGACGCCTTCCTGATGGTGGCCACGGATCGCATCTCCGCCTTCGACTGCGTGATGCCCAACGGCATCCCGCGCAAAGGGGAAGTGTTGACCCAAATCTCGCACTTCTGGTTCCGCCAGTTCGCCAAGCTCACCCCCAACCACCTGCTGCAGCAGGCGAACGACCCCCTGCCGGCGAAGCTCCAGCCGTTTGCGGCCAAGCTCGCCAAGCGCAGCATGATCGTGAAGAAGGCCCAACCGCTGGCCATCGAGTGCGTGGTACGCGGGTACCTGGCCGGCTCGGGTTGGAAGGAGTACCGCAAGGCCCAGACCGTCTGCGGCATCAAGCTGCCCCCGGGCCTGAAGGAATCGTCCGAGCTGCCCCAGCCCATCTTTACCCCGGCCACCAAGGCCGAGGCGGGGCATGACGAGAACATCAGCTTCGGCGAGGCGGCGGAAATCGTCGGGGACGAGACGGCGGTGCAGGCGCGCAACCTCAGCCTGGCCCTGTACACCCAGGCGCGCGATTTCGCCCGCACCCACGGCATCATCATCGCCGACACGAAGTTCGAGTTCGGCCTGTACGAGGGCCAGTTGATCCTGATCGACGAGGTGCTGACCCCCGACTCCTCGCGCTTTTGGCCCGCCGACCAGTACCAACCCGGGCGCGGCCAGCCCAGTTTCGACAAGCAGTTCGTGCGCGATTACCTCGAAACGCTCACGTGGGACAAGACCCCGCCCGCCCCTGCGTTGCCGGCGGACGTGGTGGCCCGCACCACGGAGAAGTACCTCGAAGCCTACTGGCGCCTGACCGGCGAGAAGCTGTAGGCTGCCCGGGCGGGTGCAACCCGCCACCTCGATGAGTCACCAAGCCGAACCGCCCGCGCTCCTGCCCAGGCGCGCGGGCTGCGTGCTGGCGTTGTCCGCCTCCCTCGCGCTGCTGGCCGGGGAGCCCAATCCGCCGGAACGCTCCGCCAAACTCCACGGAACGGTGGTGGACGCGCTCAGCGGCGAGATCACCGCCTGTAACGTCCTGATCGTCGATGCGCAGGGGCGGACGGTCTTGCACGGCGAAGGATTTCGCGACGGTTTCCGGTGCGCGGGGGAATTCCGGGAGGCGCTGCCTCCGGGAAAGGCCCGGCTGCGGGTGACGCGCGGATTCGAAACCAAGGCGGTGGAGCGGGAGTTGACGCTGGCCCCGGGCGAGGAGGCCCAGGTGCGCATCGAGTTGACCCGGACAGTGGACCTGCGCCGGCGCGGATGGTTCGCGGGGGACAGCCATGACCACATGCTGCACGGCGAACGCACGCTGCCGGTGACGTTCGACGATCCCGCCCTGGCGGCGCGGGCCGAGGATCTCCAGTACCTGTCACTGGCCCAGGATTGGCCGATGGACGCCCCCACGCCCGAGAAGCTCGCGGCGGAGTTCGCGGCCCGCTCCACCCGGGACTGCGTGCTCACCTGGAACCTGGAGGCCCCCAAGAACTACCTGCTCGGGGACGCGCACCGCTGTCTCGGCCACTGCTGGATGCTGGCCACGCCGGGGCGCACCGCCACCGGGGAGGACGCCATCGCCCTGCTGCGGCAGGTCAACGCGCACGATTACGAGATCGACAAGCCCACCTTCGCCAACTTCGAGTCGCACCGGCTGATCCACGAATTGGGCGGGGCCGCGTTTTACACCCACCCGGCGCGGTGGTGGACCGGTCCCTGGGGCGGACGGGCCGGCTACCCGCAGGAAGAGAAAGCCCGCGTCTCGAACCTGGCGGTGGAACTGCCGCTCGACACCCTGCTCGGCCCGACGTTTGACGGCGTGGATGTCATCACCGGCACAGGCGAGGCGGCGGCGGACGAGATGGCGTTCCAGATTTGGTGCCTGTTGCTGAATCACGGCTACCGGGTGGCGGCCACGGCCTCCTCGGACGCGTGTTTTGACCGTCCCGGCGGCGCCACTCCCGGCGCGGCCCGCACGTACACCTTTCTCGAGGAACCCTTTTCCCTCCCGGCCGTGGCCAAGGCGACGGCCCGCGGGCGGACCTTCGCCACGACCGGGCCGCTGCTCCTGGCCACCGTGGCCAACCAACCACCCGGTGCGGCCTTTCCGGCCGACCGCCAACCGCGCACCCTGGCCCTCGAGGCTTGGGCCGGCGGGGCGGATGCGCGCGGCCTGACCCGGCTGGAAATCTGGCGCAACGGCCAACGCTGGCGGGAGTTTGCCCTGCCCGCACCGGTGGCCACGTTCGCCACCAACCTCACGATCAACGAGGCCCAGGACGCTTGGTATTGCGTGCGCGCCAAGGGCGGCGACGAACGCGCCCAGCGGGCCATCACCGGGGCGTTTTTCTTCGACACGCGGCCGTATCAGCCGCCCGCCCCCGTGCCGGCGCGGGTAAAGGCCGAGTTGCTGGCCGCCGAAGACGGAACGCCGCTGGACGGGACCTTGACCGAAGTGACGTATGCCGGCCCCTTGCCCCGCGAAGGAAGGCAACATGCGATCCGGGGCGGCAAAGTGGAGCTGACGATTCCCGCCACTGCCCGGCTGCGCGCAACGGTGCCCGGCCGCGCCCCGGTCATTCTCAGTCCCTTCGTCCATCATCCGCCGTTGCTCAAGTACATCAGCGAACTCAACGCCGAGGACTTGGTGCGGTGGGAGACTTACGAAGAGACGCGCCGGTTGCTCGGCGACGTGCGGCTCACCTTCCGCCTGCCGCGCGCCGGCCGGACGGGGAGGTGAAGGGGAAGATGAAGCCCGCCTGCGCCCTTGAAGGAGAGGGCGGCTATCGGAGATTGGAAAGGAATTGAAACCTCATCGGGAGGCGGCTACGGTGCCGAAGTGATTTGGCCGCATGCCTGCCCAAGACGACCCGCACTGGGGGTGCTGGTTATTTGGGCGAGGAGGCGTAGCGGAATCGGAGGTAAGAGATGAAACAGCATTGCGTGTGGT
>CAYYMW010000486.1:0-4632 GCA_964472515.1 uncultured Verrucomicrobiota bacterium
GAGGTGACCAAGGACGACGCCATGAGGGCAAACAGCCCCATCGATCCGGGCTGACTGCCTCCATCGCCGGCCTGCGTATGCCAGAAAAAGGCCGGCAGAGAGACGCAAATCCGAGAAGCCATCCGCAATTCAGCAAATCTGAAAGATGAGGATCGCTAAAAAATGTGAATTGACAACACAGCTCGAAGGATGGCAAGATGGTGCAAGGGTATAGCGGGTGCTTTGACCAGGCACCCCAGGCGATTATGACACCAAACGAGCATCCTCCTGCTGTCGGCCAGCGTCATCGCGCGCCGCATCCAGGCAACAAGCCGTCCGTAGAAGAAACCACGCTCAAATCCGACAAGGTGCAGATCGAGCGCAAAACGTTCATCTTCGCCTTGAAGGAGAATCCGCGTGGCCGCTTCCTCCGGATAACCGAAGACGTGAACGGGAGGCGGGACAACATTATCATTCCCGCACCGGGGCTCGAGGACTTCAAGCGCATCCTCGACGGCATGGTGCAGTGCGCCGCCGAAGCCCCCCCGCTCGAAGTGCCCGAAGTTCCGGCCGCACAATAGCCAACGAAAGCCATCGCACAAGGCAGCTAACCGATGAGACCGGAGGGAGCGGTCAAATCGAGAATGTGGGGTTCCTTTACAGACCCTTGGAGGGCTATTCTGTCCTTGGCGTGGCCAAAACCGGGGCTTGGCAGTACACAATAAAAGGTGGGCCAAAGTGGGCATTTGGCGCAGGAATCATGGGGATAGATCGGGGGGTGGAGGAGACATTCGCGAGGATCAGTTGACCGTGCGGCGCGTTACGGTAGGCTGCGACCTCATGGCGCATCAGCATCCCTTGCGTTCCCACAGCATCCGGTGGAGTGAGCGGGTCCAGAGGCGGGGCTCCGCCCTGGAAAGCGCGAAACCACCAACTCGGAACGAAGCCCCGACCGCCGGATCGAGAGCGAGGGCGTTCACCCGGTGCGATCTGATCGTGATGATCGCCACGATCTCAGTGCTGGCCGCGGCGATGGCGCTGGCGGCGAGCCGGCCTCGGACAGCGGGTTCGGTGGCGGTCTGCCAGAACAACCTGCGAAGGCTCATGACCGCGTGGCTCTTATACGCGGAGGACAACCGGGGGCGGGTGGCCAGGAACTACACCATCACTGCGACCGAGGCTGCGGTGGCCAGCAACACCAATCTACCCTGGGCGCCCAATACGATGACTTGGGATGCGACGCGGAGCAATACGAACCAGAATCTCGCGTCCAAGAGTTGTCTGGCTCCGTATGTCCGTCTTTCCAGCGACGAAGCAATGCCCTTCCGCTGTCCGTCCGACCGTTTCGTGAGCCCCCGGCAACGCGCCTTGGGTTGGAGCCACCGGCTCCGGAGTTACTCCATGAATGGCTTCATCGGGGAATTCCAACCGATGGTGGCGGGGGCGGGATTCAGCGAACAAAGCTTCTACTCGAGCGAGTTCAGACAATGCTACCGGATCACCAACTTCCCGCACCCGGCCAGGTGCTTCGTCCTGGTGGAGGAGCACCCGGATAGCATCAATGATGGCTTCTTCATCAACCCGCCGGCGATCGGGTCGACCTCTTACTGGACCGACCTCCCGGCGTCGTTGCACGAGGGCAGCCAGCACACCAGCTTCGCCGATGGACATGTGGAGCGTCGTTGGTGGAGGTCAGCCAGGTCGACCATCCAGCCCGTGCGATTCAACTACACCGTCCCTCCGTCCTTCGACGAGGCGGGCCGGCAAGACCATGCCTGGCTGATGGAGTGGGCGGCGGTGCGGATGGACGGGGCGAAGCCGTAGACGGCTCAGGCCGCGCCGTTCTGTCAACTGACTTCGCCAACCGTCTGCGACGAGTGGTTTCCCGGGCTGTGACAACCGTGGCGGAGACATGGTTGGCGTTGACAATCCGAGGGGTGCACGGTAGCTGTCACACCATCACGCAGGTGAAGACTCAACTCCATGTAGAAGGAGCAGGCCGATGCGGCACACTGCCGCCGGGAGAGTATGCCGCAGACGTTTCTTTCGCCCGGCTCTTGCACGGGCCGGACCGAGAGGTGCGAACAGGATGGCGGAGGGCTTTCACGAGGTGCGATCTGCTCGTGATGATCGCCACGGTATCGGTGCTGGCTGGGGCGATGGGGCTGGCGGCCAGCCGGCCGCGCGCGGCGGGTTCGGTGGCGGTCTGCCAGAACAACCTGCGAAGGCTCATGACCGCGTGGCTGCTGTACGCGGAGGACAACCGGGGGCGGGTGGCAAGGAATTACACCATCCCGGGCGTAGACTGGGCGTTGGCCAACAAGACAAATTACCCGTGGGCACCCAACCTCATGACTTGGGACACTCAGGCGGGGAATACCAATGAGGAGCTTGCTCGGCTGAGCAGTCTGGCTCCGTATGTCGGTCTGGCGCGGGGAGAGGACATGCCGTTCCACTGCCCTGCCGACACCTACCTGAGCCCGGCACAACGGGCTCTCGGGTGGAGCCACCGCAACCGCAGCTACTCGATGAACGGGTTTGTTGGCGATTGGTGGATTGACACCGCCGAACGCCCCGCACCGGAAACCAGTTTCGTCTCCTCGCAGTATCGGCAATTTCTCCGTATCAACACGTTTCCTGACCCCGCCCGGTGCTTCGTCCTACTCGAGGAGCATCCGGACAGCATCAACTGCGGCTTTTTCGAAAACATGCCGAACGTGCCGGTCTACAACCATTGGGAGGATATCCCAGCGTCGTTTCACAATGGAAGCCTCCACGTCACCTTTGCGGACGGGCATGTCGAACGTCATTGGTGGGCTTCGGCCAAGTGTACGATTTGGCCGGTCCGATACACGTACCTCGGTCCCCCGTCCTTCGACGAAGCCGGCCGCAAAGACTACGAGTGGCTGATGGGGCAGGCGGCGGTGCGGATGGATGGATCGAAGCCGTAGGCGGCTCAGGCCGCGCCGTTCTGTTAACTGACTTCGCCAACCGCCTGCGACGAGTAGGTTCCCGGGCTGAGATGCTCGTGGCGGAGACATGGTTGACGTTGACAATCCGAGGGGTGCACGGTAGCTGTCACACCATCACGCAGGTGAAGACTCAACTCCATGTAGAAGGAGCAGGCCGATGCGGCACACTGCCGCCGGGAGAGTATGCCGCAGACGTTTCTTTCGCCCGGCTCTTGCACGGGCCGGACCGAGAGGTGCGAACAGGATGGCGGAGGGCTTTCACGAGGTGCGATCTGCTCGTGATGATCGCCACGGTATCGGTGCTGGCTGGGGCGATGGGGCTGGCGGCCAGCCGGCCGCGCGCGGCGGGTTCGGTGGCGGTCTGCCAGAACAACCTGCGGCGCCTCATGACGGCGTGGCTCTTGTACGCGGAAGACAACCGAGGGCGGGTGGCAAGAAATTACACCATCCCGGGCGTAGACTGGGCACTGGCCAACAAGACAAATTACCCGTGGGCACCCAACCTCATGACCTGGGACACTCAGGCGGGGAATACCAATGAGGAGCTTGCTCGGCTGAGCAGTCTGGCTCCGTATGTCGGTCTGGCGCGGGGAGAGGACATGCCGTTCCACTGCCCTGCCGACACCTACCTGAGCCCGGCACAACGGGCTCTCGGGTGGAGCCACCGCAACCGCAGCTACTCGATGAACGGGTTTGTTGGCGATTGGTGGATTGACACCGCCGTACGCCCCGCACCGGAAACCAGTTTCATATCCCCGCAGTATCGGCAGTTTCTCCGTATCAACACGTTTCCTGACCCTGCCCGGTGCTTCGTCCTACTCGAGGAGCATCCGGACAGCATCAACAACGGCTTCTTTGTCAATTACCCCAAGGACCACCTTGCCTGGGAGGACATCCCAGCGTCGTTTCACAATGGAAGCCTCCACGTCACCTTCGCGGACGGGCATGTCGAGCGTCATTGGTGGGCTTCGGCCAAGTGTACGATTTGGCCGGTGCGATACACGTACGTCCATCCCCCATCCTTCGACGAAGCCGGCCGCAAAGACTACGAGTGGCTAATGGGGCAGGCGGCGGTGCGGATGGACGGCACCAGTCCGTAGTCGAGATCGCTCGATGCGGACTCAGCGGGAGGCGGCTTCAAGGAGTCGGGGAAGGCTGTCGGAGAGCAGTGACCGCAGGTCATCCGTCGTGGCGGCCTCGGCGGGGGACAGTTCGGGACGCCGGGTGACGATCCGGGGGGCGTGCAGGACGAATCCGCACTTGTGACGCGAGGAGGGCTCCAAGTCATCGAAGGCCAGCTCAAACACCAGTAACGGCGTCACCCCGCGAACGGGCCCAAAGCGCCCTTGGGCGTGGGTGCGGAGGAAGTCGTCGAGAAACGCCTGTTCCGCTTCGTCAGGCAAGGCCGGGACTTTGGCCACCGGTACAAGCTTGGTGTCGCACCATACGGCAAGGGTACAAGTCCAGCCGACCCCGGAGGTCATGGCGGCCCGCTCAAGGCCCAGCAGAACGGTCAGCAGACGATGGGGCGGGACCGGCCAAGAGAATTGGCGGCTGACGGAGGGATCGCACGCATGGGGGGCATCGAGGTGTCTCAGGATGATGCCTCGCGCGGCATGGGCGCGGGCCTGCTCCCAAGCCCGGGCAGCCGCGGGCCACTCGGGTACTGCCACTGCCGACG
>CAYYMW010000487.1:0-4628 GCA_964472515.1 uncultured Verrucomicrobiota bacterium
CCCCCGCCCCCGCCGCCTGCTTCATGAACGCGCCGCTCGGGTCGCGCGGCGTCGGACGGCGCTGCTTCCACTCGACACCGCGCAGCCCACCGATTACCGTGCCGCCATGAAACTCGCGCCCGTTTCCAGGATGGTTCTGGCTCTGACCCTCGCCGTCGCCGCCTCGGCGGCCACGCCCGCCTGGGAATTGGTGTGGGGCGACGAATTCGGCCAACCCGACGGCTCCGCCCCCGCCTCCACCAACTGGGTTTACGACCTCGGCGGCGGCGGCTGGGGCAACAACGAGTTGGAGACTTACACCAACCGCCGGGAGAATTCCCGCATCGAGGGCGGCATGCTGGTCATCGAGGCGCGCAAGGAGACCTTTACCGGCACCGACAAGGTAACCCGCGATTACACCTCCGCCCGCCTCAAGACGCTCGGCAAACAGGCCTGGACCTGCGGGCGCATCGAGGCCCGGATGAAGCTCCCGTACGGCCAGGGCATCTGGCCCGCCTTCTGGATGCTGGGCACGGACATCAAAGCGGTCGGCTGGCCCAAGTGCGGCGAGATTGACATCATGGAGAACATCGGCCGCGAGCCCTCTATTGTCCACGGCACGGTTCACGGTCCTGGTTACTCGGGCGGCAACGGCATCGGCGGCGGCCAGACCCTCAGCGGCGGCCAGAAGCTCGCGGATGACTTCCACATCTACGCCATCGAGTGGGAAACCAACCGCATCCGCTGGTACCTCGACGGCCAACTCTACTTCACCGTCACCCCCACGAACCTGCCCGCGGACACCAAGTGGGTCTTCGATCATCCGCATTTCATCCTCCTCAACCTCGCCGTGGGCGGCAACTGGCCGGGCAAACCCGACGCCACCACCGTGCTTCCCCAGCAACTGCTGGTGGATTATGTGCGGGTCTACAAGGCCAGCGAGACGCGGCCCAGGGCGCGGCTCGAACGCACCGGCAGCCACACTCGTCTGCATTGGCCCGTAACCATCCCGCAGGCGGTGATCGAAACCGCTCCCAGTCTGCCGCCTGCGTGGGGACATATGCCAATCCTCGCCCTGCGCGAAGGCGTCGAGTTGCAGGCCTCGGTCGGTCCCGGCTTCTACCGTCTGCGCTGGTAGCCGGTTGCGCCGCGAACACCGCCGAGCGACTAAGCCGCTGACAGACAGCGGTTTGTCGATAGTGTTCGCCACTTCACGCAAGCTGGGTTAGATTGCCCCCATAGCTCAGCAGGCCCTCGCTCCAGTTCGTGAAACTTCCGGTCTGCTCCGGGGTTCTGGAGGTGGCCACCGCTGGTGCCATGCCTGACTACTCGACCATCATGGACACGCCCCCAGCCCAGCCCGTGCTCGACTCCCTCCCCAGCCTGCTGTCGTTGCCCGACATGGTGGCACAGCACCTCGCACCTTGGTGCGACCGCGCCAGGAGCGCGCTGGGCGAGGCCCTGGTCTCCCTGACCTTGTACGGTGGCCTCGCCAAAGGCGAGTACGTGACCGGCCGCTCCGACGTCAACCTCCTCCTCGTGCTGAACCGGATCGACACCGACGTGCTGGACCGCCTGACCCCGCTCGCCAGCCAGGGGGTTCGCGATTTCGGCCTCGCCCTCTTCGTCCTGACCGAGCAGGACGTGATCCGCTCCGCCGACGTCTTCCCCACCAAGTTCCTGGATATCCAGCGCCACCACCGCCTGCTCTGGGGCAAGCCGGTCGTGAGCCAATTCACCATCGCCCGGGAGCACCTGCGCCTGCGCTGCGAACAGGAGGTCCGCAACCTGTCGCTCCGCCTGCGCCAACTCTACCTGTTGCGCTCCCATTACCCGGAACAACTGGCGCCAACCCTGATCGACGCCCTTTCCTCCTTCCTGGTCGCGATGGCCACGGCCGTCGAGTTGCGCACGGGCCAGGCTCCCACCAGCAAGCAGGACACCCTCAAGGCCCTCCCCAGCCTGGGCTTGGACCCCGCGCCCGCCTTGGTGCTCTGGGACCAAGGCTTCCCCCAGGAGGACTTCACCCCGGCTGACCTCAAACGCCTCTATACGGACTTCATGCAACTGGTTCAGGCCGCCGCCGACATCGTGGACCGGCTGCCTGCCTGAGCCGCAACCCGACGCCTGTCATGGATTTCCTCACCGACAATCCCATCGCCAACCTGCCGGGCCCCCAGTTCCTGGGCTTCTACTTTATCGTGGTCGTGGCGGCGTGGGTGCTTTGTTTCATGCTCACCCGACGCAGCGACCGCACCCTCGATATCGGTCCCCTCCCCTTGCCGGCGGACGTGGACCCCTTCGAGTTGGCCTATCTCCGCGGCGGCCCCGGGGAGGTCAAGCTCATGATCCTCGTGGACTTGATCCAGCGCGGGTACGTGCGAGAGCAGAAACCGAAAGGCTGGGCCCGTTTTACTCCGGCCAAGCTCGAGCTCTCCCCGGACCGACCGGCCATTCAGGCGCTCAACGAGATCGAACTCGACATGCTCAAGGCGCTGGCTACTCCCCAGCCCATGGAGACCGTCCTGAACCGCAACTTCCCCACCCCATTACTGAACGACCGCTGTCTCGAGTACGAGCGGCGCTTGCAGGAAGACCGGTTGGTGCTTGGACGCGGTGACGGCGAGGAGGTGGTCAACGTCCGCGTGCTCGTGCCAGTGGTGCTCGGGCTGGTGGGCTTGGCCGGCTACAAATTCGCGATCGCGCTCAGCCGCGGGCGCTACAATGTGGGGTTCTTGATCGGTTTGACGATCCTGGCGGTCGTGATGTCCGCCGTTTGCTGCAAGCGCCACCGGTTAACCGCGCGCGGCCGCGATTACCTGGCCCGGGTCAGAAGCACCCTGGAAGGCCTCCGCACTCAGGCAAGCGGAGGGCTCCTGCCCAGCCTCGATCCGAACTACCTCCTGCTGGCCTCCGCCTTCGGCGTGGGGGCGCTCGCTGGCACCGCCTTGGCCAGCGAGACCCGGCTGCTCCGCACGATGCCGGCCTCAGGCACTTCGTCCACCGATGGCGGCGGTGGTTGCGGTGGGGGCGGCTGCGGCGGTGGAGGCTGCGGTGGAGGCTGTGGCGGCTGCGGAGGCTAAGGCGACATGGATTCCCACACCGAACCCTGCGCCTCGTCCGCCGGCCTGCCCCGGCACCCACAGCGGTTACTGCTCCAATGGCATGTCACCGACCGCTGCAACTTGCGCTGCGCCCACTGCTACCAGGAGTCCCACGGCGGCACCGATCTCCCTTTGGATCGCCTGCGCGAAATCGCGAGGCAGTTTGTCGACTGGCTCCGCCGGTGCGGCTTCCGGCCTGATCCAACCCGGCCACCGGGCCACATCAATCTCACCGGCGGCGAGCCCTTCGTGCGTGCCGACTTCCTCCCGTTGCTGGAGGAATTGGCCCGCCTGCGCGAGTGGTTCCGCTTCGCCATTCTCACGAACGGCTCCTTCCTCACGCTGGACGTCATCGCCCGCCTGCGCGAATTGAGGCCCGAATTCATCCAACTCAGCCTCGAAGGCAAACCCGACACCCATGACCGCCTTCGCGGCCCCGGCGACCACGAACGCACGCTCCGCGTCTTGGGGCGGCTCCGCGCGGCGGGCTTGCGGAGCATGGTCGCCTTCACCGCGCATCAGGCCAATTACCGTGAGTTTGGCGGCGTGGCCGAGGCGGCGCGCCGGGCCGGCGCCAACCGCGTGTGGGCGGATCGCCTGATTCCCCTCGGGCAAGCCGTGGCTCACGATGCGGGGCTGGCCTGCCTCGATCCCGCACAAACGCGCGAGTTCCTGCTGGTGATGGATCAAACTCGTCGGAACGCCTCCCGAGGCTTGCGCCGACCCACTGAGGTCCCCTGCCACCGTGCCCTCCAGTTCCTGGTGGCCGGCGGCACCCCCTACCGCTGCCACGCGGGCGAGAGCCTGCTGGCCGTGGCCGCCAATGGCGATGTCTATCCCTGCCGCCGCCTCCCCATCCCCGTGGGCAACGTCTTCGCGACGCCGTTGGCGGACCTGTGGCAGAACCACCAGCTCTTGCGGCGCTTGCGCGATCCCTTGGAGACGCCAGGCGAGTGCGCGCACTGCCTCTATCGCTCCGCCTGTCACGGCGGCCTGCGCTGCCTGGCCCACGCCATCACGGGCGACCCCTTCCGTGCCGACCCCGGCTGCTGGCTGGCCAAGCGCCCAGCCCCGGCTCCTGTCGCGGCTCCGCCCAGTGCCGTGCTCCCAACCCATCAGGTTGTCTGACTGATTGCCCCAGCGGGGCAGCGGACAGTAGCCCAGCGCTGAAAGCGCGACACGGGGTAGCCCGGGGCACAGACCCACCATCCTGCTCACCGCAGGCGGGCATCATCCTTCCGAACCGCCGGGTTGCCTGACTTCCTGCCCCAACGGGGCAGCGGATGCCAGCCCAGGGTCAGGTCCGCCGAGGACCGCCACCCTGGGTAATCCGGCGCATTAGAAGCCTCCCTCTCCCATCCGATGGGAGAGGGTGCCCGCAGGGCGGGTGAGGGTCACCGATTCAGCATCAACCACCACGGGCTTGAGGACCATTTCATCGAACCGCGGCCTCGCCGCTTTCACCCGCCCGCTCTCCCATTGTCCGACCGGGCCGGCTATAGGGGTAGGGAGAGCGGAGGTCCGCTCCCCCTCCCTCCGAACTGG
>CAYYMW010000488.1:0-4623 GCA_964472515.1 uncultured Verrucomicrobiota bacterium
TTCTCGGGGTAGAGCTCCTGGTTCTTCGAGAGCAGCCGGACACTGTTATCGGCGAAGACGAAGTTCGAGCCGCGCCCGTGCCGGGCATGGTCGATCTCCTCGAAATCGTTGCCTTTGCGCCCCTGCTCCACGTCCATGTGAACGTGCGGCGAGCCCTTGCGTTTCTCCCCAAAGACCAGCGTCTCGGACGGCCGGAGGATAGCGGTTTCCCGCATGCCATGCGGCCACTGCCACTTTTGGTACAGCTCGTAATCGCCCTTGCTCAGGTGCTTGGCAAAATAATCGTTGAAAGCGTTGATGATGAAACTGCGTTTCGGGTAGTTCGTGTTGGCCAGCAGGCCCGCCAGGCCGAAACTGTCGCTCGGGCAGACCAGAACCTGGTAATCCAGGTAGAACGGCTTGAGCTTCTGGGGCCAAGCCTTCGGCTGTATGGCCCGCACCGGGTGTTCCCCCCGGTTCTCTTCGGCGTACATGGTCAGGGCCAAACCGATCTGACGCATGTGATTCAAACACTTGATGCTGTTGGCTTTGGCTTTGGCCCGCGCCAGCGCAGGCATGAGCATGGCCGCCAGGATGCCGATGATGCCGATCACCACCAGCATCTCGACCAACGTGAAGCCGCGCCCGGGTCGTCCCGGTCTCGGCGGCAAAAATGAAGATGTTCTCATAGGGCTGCGCCCAAATGACGCCAATCACTATTAGCAAGCGTGGGTGGCGCCGGTTTCAGTTCATTGGACATGACTCCGCAGAAACCGTTTTGTTTCAGGATTCAGCGCCCGCCACTGCCTACCACCCCGAGCAACCTCGACGCTGGCATCGCCCCCGGCTCTGTGCCATAAGTTAGTCGCCCGCAAGCCCCATGGCGCCCGCTGAATAGGCGTGGCCGGTGAGTGGTCCAACGGGCAGGCGCGGTGCCGACAGCCGGAATGGCGCGGTGGCCGACCGGGTGTTTCCGGCGTTGACCGTCTGCTCGCGCGGGTCCAAGCTGTTGCTAGCAAACAGGCTCATGGTTCTATGAAGCGTTATCAATCTTGGTTGGCTCTGAGTGGCGGTTTGGCCGCCGTGGCGCTGGTGGTTTCGGGCTGCGCGTCGTCCGGGGTGAAGAGCCCGGGCGGCCGTCAGGCGCAGGAATTCCGGGCCGATGAGCGTGGATTCGTGGCGGGCACGGGCATTGAATCGCAAGACTTGGTCAGTGTGACCGACCGCATGGCGCGGAGCATCCTCGGCGTCCAGCAAATCGCCAACGCCAAGAACGCCCCCTATGTGGTACTCGAGCCGGTCGTCAACGCCACCCGCTTCCCGATCAACAAGGACATCTTCCTCTCCCGCATCCGCGCGGGCCTGAACATGAACGCGCAGGGCAAGGTGCGCTTTCTGGCGCGCGAACAGATGAAGGCGCTCGAGCGCGAGCAGGAACTCAAGCGCTCCGGTCAGGTCACCAGCAGTACAGACCCCAACATCGTCGAGTTCAAGGGGGCCGATTTCTTCCTGACGGGCAAACTTGAGGGGCTCACCACAAGCACCAGTCAGGGCCGCAGCGACTATGTGCTCTACACCTTCCAACTGATCGACGCCCGGACAAGCGAGATCACTTGGGAAGCCTCGGCCGAGATCAAGAAGCAAGGGCTCGAGGACGCGGCTTACCGGTAACGCCTCGCCCTCCCACCGGCGTGCGCCCCGCGCGACCGCCGCCTTGCGCATATGACGCGTGATTGGAAAAACCTTTTTGTGGGCGCGAGCGCCATGGTGGCGCTGATTCTGGCGGGTTGCGTCAGCCCTGACCCATACGCCACCCTTCCCCGTACCGGGGATCCCTTGGTAGACGGCCATACGATGATCGAGCGCGGCCCCGCCAAGGACAAGGCGCTTTGGCAGTACCGCACGGCCTTGTCCGCCCTGCGGCTGGGCAAGCCCGCCGAGGCCAAACCCTTGCTGGATGACGCGGTGGTCACCCTTGGGGGCATTTCGGCGGGCGACAAGCAGGCCAAGCGGGCGCGCGGCTATTTCCATGAGGAGGCCACCAAGTCCTTTCGTGGCGAGCCCTACGAGCGCGCCATGGCCTACTTCTACCGTGGCATCATCTACTGGATGGACGGTGAGCCCGACAATGCTCGCGCCTGCTTCAAGAGCGGCTTGGTCGAGGATACCGGCACCGAAGAGCAGGAGTACTCCGCCGATTACGTGCTGTTCGACTATCTGGACGGCCTCGTCACCGCCCGCCTCGGCGGCGATGGGAAGGATGCCTTCGAGCGTGCCCGCAAAGAAGCCAAGCACGCCCAACCGCCGGCCCCGCGGGCCGACGCGAATGTCTTCATCTTCGCCGAGTACGGCAACGGCCCCACGAAATACTCGAGCGGCAAGTACGGCGAGGAACTCCGGTTCCGTGCCGGCCAGTCCACTCATACCGCCGCGCGGCTCCGGGTGGGCAACCAGACCGTGGCCCTGCAGCCGTATGACGACCTGAACTTCCAGGCCACCACCCGCGGCGGGCGCGTGATGGATCACGTCAACGGCAACAAAGCCGTCTTCAAGTCCGCCACGGATACCGCCGGCAACGTGGCCATCGTCACCGGCGCCGTGCTGGCCACCGACAAGCGCACCCAGAACGCGGGACTCGGCCTGATCGCCGCCGGAGTGATCAGCAAGGTCGTCTCCGCCGCCACTACGCCCGCAGCCGATACCCGCGCTTGGGATAATCTGCCGCAGTACCTGAGCTTCGCCGCCCTCAAGCTGGCTCCCGGCGAATACACCGGCACCGTCGACTTCCTCGGCGCCTCCGGCCCCAACGCGCCCATGATGTCCAGGAACGTCGCGCTGAGTGTCGCCAACGGGCGCGACACGGTCGTTTTCGTCAGTGACAAGAACCGTTAGCCCCTCTTTCCCCATGAGAATGAAACCCTGGTTGTCCGCTGCTGTCGCCGCGCTGGCCCTCCTCGTGGGAGGCTGCGCCGGCGGCGCCTATGCCCCCAAGAACACCGACTCGCACGATCTCGAGAACCGGGCCAACTTCGTGTTGCTCGACAAGGAGGTCCAGCGCTCCGTGACCCACGCGGGGATCAACGAGCGCGTCCTCCCGGATGAGCGCCTCGAAGTGACCGCCAATGTGCGCAACCGCCTCAACCGCCGCATCACGGTGCAGATCAACTGCGTGTTCCGGGATTTCACCGGCGTCCCCATCAACGATGAAACCCCTTTCGAAACGCTGATTCTGACCGAGAACGCCATGCAGACGGTCAAGTTCACCTCCATGAGCACCAAGGCCCGCATGTACACCATCCGGGTCCGTCAAGTCCGGTAGCCTGTGAGCCGCGCCATGTCAGAAAAGCCGCTTCGCTCCGCCTGGTTCTGGGCGTTGGCGGCCATGGGGCTGGGGCTGGGCGCCATCGCCCAACCTGCCGCCACGAACGCGACGTCACCCTCCAAGTTCGACTATGAGCAGCCCCCCATCGTGGGCCGGCCCGCGCTGGTCTCCCCCGAGCAAGTGGCGACGATCATCGAGCGGTTTCGCAAGACCTACGCCAAATTGGGTTCGCCGCGCATGCTCATCTACGTGAATCGCGAGCTGGTGGACGGGAAGAGCGGCTTGCAGCCGGTGACGGTTACCGAGAAGACCACGGTTGCCGAGGCGGCGGCCCGCTCGAATGCCGAGCCGGTGAAGGCGGCCGGAGCGCGTATTGGGGCGATGGGCAACGGCGGCATTCTCGGGGGCGCCCAGACGGGTGACGGCATGCTCAGCCCCGGCAAAGGCAAGCTGGTCCCCCCACCAGGGCAAAACGAGCGCGAAACCACTTATCGGTACCAGGAGCGCGTTGGGGCCTCGTTGGCTGATCGACAGTTGGTCCGGGATATCGAGCGGGGCTTGGGCCGTCCCCTTCGCCAGGTCGGGGTCAGGTTGGCCGACCAGGGCGTGGCGACCGACCTGACTCCCCCCAACCCTCTCAAGGCCTTTGATCCCACCGAGGCCAGTCAAGCCGCGAAAGAACGCGCCGCCCTGGCCAACGTGGCGGACGTGGTGATCGAAGTGCTCGTGTCCAACCGCACGACCATCATCCGCGAAATCTCCGGCGACCGCGAAGCCCAAGTCCCTGATCTGCAAGCCACCGCCATCCGCCTCAAGGATGCCCGCATCCTCGGTCAGGCCTCCTCCATGGATGTCATCGGGCGCGGCCAGCAGGCCGACCGCCTCTCGCGCCAGCACGAGTTGAACGAAATCGCCGAGGCCACCGCCCTTGCCCTCATGCAGGACATGGTGATGAGCGCGGGGAAGTAACCCCCTCCGCATCCCGCCCCAACTGGCTCTCCCGTGCGTGCCGGTGCCTCATCGCGCCATCGGCCAAATGAGTTGGGGCGCGGAAGAGGCATCTTCCGCGCCCTCTTTGTCTGCTCGGGGAGCGGTATGAGGAGCCCGCTTTCCTGCTCTACCCCGAGGAAATCACTTCTTCGCGGTGCGCTTGGGCTTGGCCGCCTGCGCCCGGGCGGGGGCTTTCGGTCTGGCCGCCTTGGAGCCTGACTTGGGCGGCGCCTTGGGCGGGCGGGGGGCCGCCTTCGCGGGCTCGGGCGCCGGCGCCGACTGGCTGGGCGGAGGCTCCGGTGCGGGCGGAGTGGCGGAGGTCTCCGCCACTC
>CAYYMW010000489.1:0-4605 GCA_964472515.1 uncultured Verrucomicrobiota bacterium
CGGGGATTCTGCATGTCGGGCAGTCTGCCAAAGGCGGGGACTCCGGGCAATAGTCCGGCCAACCCTTCGGTTGAAGCCACCTTGGGTGATTGGCTCCCCCGACTGATCGCTGGCCGCTGACGGAGAGGCGCAGGGCTGCGGGTGGAATCGCAAGCAGGTGGCTAAGGTTTTCGCTGGCACCCAGCGCCTGGCGGGAGTACGCTCTGCGGTACTGACACGCCGCTATGAAAACGATCGCCATCGGTCGCAGCCAACTTACTTCCAGCCGCCTCGCCTACGGTTGCTGGCGCTTGGCGGGCACCTGGGAGCCCGCCCATGTCACTCCCGAGCGGGAAGCCCACGGGCGGGCGGCTGTGGTGGCCGCCTACGAGGCCGGCTACACCCTCTTCGACCATGCGGATATCTACTGCCTGGGTGTGTGTGAGACCATCTTCGGCCAGGTGCTGCGCGAGGTTTCCGGGATGCGCGAGCAGATCCTCCTCTCCTCGAAGTGCGGCATCCGCCGGGCCGGCGACCCTGATGCCCACGCCCCCTACCGCTACGACTTCTCGGCAGACTACATCGTCCGCTGTTGCGAGGAATCCCTTCAGCGCCTGGGCGTCGAGACCATCGACCTGTACCAATTGCACCGGCCGGATTATCTCTGCGATCCGGCGGAGGTGGCGGGCGCGTTCGAGCGACTGCACCAAGCCGGGAAGGTGCGGGAGTTCGGGGTCAGCAACTTCCGGCCCAGCCAGGTGGCGATGCTGCAAAAGGCCTGCCCCATGCCGTTGCTGGTGAACCAGGTCGAGATCAGCCTCGTCCATCGCGCCGCCTTCGATGACGGCACCCTTGACCAGTGTCTGACCCAGCCCATGACGCCCCTGGCGTGGAGTCCTTTGGGTGGTGGCAAACTGGCGGCGGGCATGGTCGCGGACATGAAGGATCCCAACCACGCGCGCAAAATTCGGATGCAGGAGCGGGTGGACGCCATCGCCCGCGAACTGGGGGTGAGCCGCAGCGTGGTAGCCCTGGCTTGGTTGCTGAAACACCCCTCGGGCATCGTGCCCATTCTGGGGTCGACTCAACCCGACCGCATCCGCGAGGCGGTACGCGCCACGGAGGTCGAGTTGAGCCGCGAGCAGTGGTACCTCCTCTGGGAGGCTGCGAGCGAGCAGCGGTTGCCCTAGGTCCTCATTGCCGGCACGCAGGGTTCCTCGATGGGCTTCGCGCCGGCCCCGGGGCAAATCCATGGCTTGCCGGGGGCGGTCGATCTTCCCTACCATCACCCCGTGCTTTATGCAGGCATAGGCTTGGCGGCGCTGGCCGCCTATTTCGTGGGTTCATTTCCCACGGGTTTTCTGGTGGCGCGTGCCCGCGGGATCGATATCCGTTCCGTGGGCAGCGGCAACATTGGCGCCACCAATGTTTTTCGCATTTTGGGCAAACCGGCGGGCATCCTGGTGCTGCTGGTCGACCTGCTCAAAGGCGCGCTGCCTCCGTTCCTGCTGCCGCCCTTGCTCCGGTCCCTGTTGGGGGAAGCTCTGCCGGTTGAGCCCCTGGCGCTGACGGCGGGGGTCAGTGCCATCCTGGGGCACAACTACACCTGCTGGCTGCGGTTCAAGGGGGGGAAGGGCATTGCCACCACGGCGGGTGTGTTCCTGGCTTTGATGCCCAAGGCTTTTGGGTTGATCGCCTTGTTGTGGGGGATCGCCTTTGCCGTCACCCGGTACGTCTCGGTGGCTTCTCTGCTGTGCGCCGTGGGCCTGCCAATCGTCGTCTGGGCCACCGGCGGTTCGCGCTTGATGATCGGGGTGGCGGCGGCGTTGGGGGCGCTCGCGATCTACAAACACCGAACCAACGTCCAGCGCTTGCTGGCGGGCACGGAACACCGTTTTGGCCGGAAACAGTCCCCTCCTGACTCTACCTCTCCATGAGAATTGCATTCCTTGGCGCGGGTGCCTGGGGCACCGCACTCGCGCGGCATCTGCATCCCCAAGGCCACACCATCACCCTTTGGGACCACGATACCCCCAACCTGGCCGAAATGGCCCGCACCCGCCGCAACGACAAGTACTTGCCCGGCATCGACCTGCCCGAGGGCTTCGGTTACCAACCTGACTCGGCCCGGCTGCCCCAAGGGCAGGACTGTGTCGTGGTGGCGGTGCCTTCCAAAGCCGTCCGGACCGCGACCACTGTCTTGCGGGATTACGCTGGTCTGGTGGTTACCGTGACCAAGGGCGTCGAGCACGAAAGCGGCCTGACCATGAGCGGAGTGATCCGCCAGAACGCACCCTCGGCGCGGGTGGTCGCCTTGTCCGGCCCCACGCTGGCGATGGAGGTGGCTCGGCAGATTCCCACGGCTGCCGTGGCTGCCTCCGCAGATGCCGAAAGCGCACGACAGGCCCAGGAACTCTTCCACCGCCCGTTCTTCCGGGTCTACACCAGCACGGATGTATTGGGCGTCGAGCTCGGTGGCGCGCTCAAGAACGTCATCGCCATCGCCGCGGGCATCGGCGACGGCCTCGGTTTCGGCGACAACTCGAAGGCGGCGCTGGTAACGCGCGCCATCGTCGAAATCCGCCGCCTGGGCGTGGCCTGCGGGGCTCAGCCCGAGACTTTCCACGGACTCAGCGGGCTGGGGGACTTGGTGGTGACTTGTGCCTCGCGCCTGAGCCGCAACCGCACCCTGGGAGAACGCCTTGGCAAGGGCGAGAAACTGGCGGAAATCCTCGCCCACTCGGTCAGTGTGGCGGAGGGCTATCCCACGGCGCGCGCCGCCCGCCAACTGGCCCAACGGCATGGCATCGAGACGCCGATCATCGAGGAGGTCTACGGCATCCTCTACGAAGGCAAGAACGTGGCCGACGCCGTCTTCGATCTGACCAATCGCATCTCCAAACCCGAAACCGTCTAGCCACACCCACGCGGGCGGGTCTCCGGCGCGTCCGGTTACAGCCCGTCGGCTACCACATCCAGCTCGGCGATGCTGGCGAAGGGATGCCCGTTGGCTTCGGACTTGATCAGGAGTTTGACGTAGCGGGCGGTGACCGGTTGCGGGAAAGCGATGGTCATGCGCTCGGAGTTGTCGCGGCCTTTGGCGGTGGCGCTCGGCGCGCCAAAGGCGCCGGGATCGTTGGCGCAGTAGACCTCGAACTCGCCCAGGCGGCCGTTGCCCCCTGCTTGACGCGGCAGGTAGGTGATCCCCTTCAGCGTGACCTCCCGGCCAAGGTCGATGACCAGATGATGCGGCATGGGGTCGTTGGCCGGTTGCCATCGGGTATGCCAGATGGTCTCGTCGTCGCCATCGATCGCCCGCGCCGCCCCGTTGCCGTTCTGCGTGTCTTCGCTGCTGACACTCACGACGCGCGCATCCAGCTTGACCAAGTTGGAGAGCCGGTCGCGTCCAAGCAGGCGGTTGAGCTGATCGGGAGCGACCTCGACCTGCGGGGCGAACGCCGCGCTGCCGGCATAAGCTGCCAGGCTGTCGCGCAGTTGGCGGGCGGCCGGCCGCCTGGCCAGGTCCCGTTGGAGCTCGGCGGAGCAGAAGAGCAGGCGGCCTGGGCCAACCCGGCACTCGAAGACCAGGCCCAGCTTGCGGTTGGTATTCCAGTCGTCAATGAACTGCACCACCGGGCGGAGTTGCCGGGGAAGCTCATCCAAGACGGCGGCGCGGGATTGGCTGACGATCTCCTCCCACTGGAAATCAGTGAACCCTTCCGTGGGGAACGCCGCCAGCGCAGGGTGCTTGGGATCGCACAGCAGGCCCAGGGTGTGGCACTCTTGGCTGGGGAACCATTGCCGGTTCCAGAAGACGGGGGTGAAGGAGCCGCGCGGATGCTGCGCGCTGAGCTTGCTGGTCGCGACGAGCACCCGTCCTCCGGCCGCGAGGCGGGCCAAGACCTCGTCGTTTAGCGCGTTCGTGATGAGCACCTCCGCCGGTGCTGCCATCGACTGCGGGGGATAGAGAAAGAGGGTCCAATCGTTCTCAGCGGCAGTGCCCTTGAGCCCGACGACCAGCTTGACGCGCGCCGGCGCGGTGAACTTGGCGAGCGGTAGTTCGAGTTTGCCCAGGATGATCCCCCGGTCCACCGGGATGTCCCGGGCCGTGAGTTCTCCACTCGCCAGGCACTTGCCCGCCACATCCAGCAGGCGCCAATAGGGTGCCGCCTGACGCAACGGGGTCGCGCCAAAGTGGGCCAACTCCAGGCTTGCGGTCAGGGTCTGGTCAGTCGTCCAGACGCGGCGATCCATTCGGGCCAACGGGACGGTCGGACCGTAGAAGCGGCGGAACTCCGCCGGCGTGATGTAGCCCTTGGAATCCCAGAAGGGATCGAGCAGGCCGATGAGCGCGGTGCCCTGGCCGGGGAAGTCGTGGAGATCGAGCAGTTGCACCCCGCTGACGCCGGGGGTGCGGAACGCCGCCTCGATCTCCTCCTTGTAGCAGAGCGCCTGGAGCTTGCCGGAGGCGTGGAGGAAGGCGCGCGACTGGTCCAGCAGGCCGTGGGCCTCGAGCGAGTCGCGGAAGATCTCGAAGTTCTTCGCCTTCAGCGGGCCGGTGTACTTGGCGATCTCGTCGAAGTTGGGGTAGACACACCACTGGGCCAGTTCGTGCAGGACCAGCGG
>CAYYMW010000490.1:0-4604 GCA_964472515.1 uncultured Verrucomicrobiota bacterium
CCGCCATCAGGCCGATCTGGATGCTTTGGGGCAGGTCCATGAAGCGCACTGGCACCTGCCGGGCGAGGGCGTACTGGATGGCCTGCCATTCGGGCGAAAACACCGCGAAGGGGTAGTAGACCGCGCGCTGGGGCTTTTCCGGATCGTAGATCAGCAGCGCCACCGGGGGCTTCATCTCCGCGTGGGCGGCCAGGGCGAGCACGGGTTCCGCATCGGGCGGGCCCTCGACCAGCACGCAGTCCGGCGCCAATTGCTCCAAGGCGGCCCGCAGACTCCGCGCGGAGCCGGGCCCGTGATGGCGGATGCCGAACACGTGGAGCGAAGTTGGGTCCTTACGCATGACGTCTTACGCTTTACGCCTTAGCGTTCACCCCTCCGCCTTCTTGCAGGCGCGGTAGAGGTCTTTCCAGCCCTCGCGCTCTTTGACCACCGTTTCGAGGTACTCCTGCCAGACGACGCGGTCCTGGACGGGGTCCTTGATCACCGCGCCGACCATGCCGCTGGCGACTTCCGCCGCCCGGAGCGTGCCGTCGCCGAAATGGGCGGCGAGGCTGAGGCCCTGGTTCATGACGCCGATGGCCTCGGCGGTGCTCAGCGTGGCACTGGGGGATTTGAGCTTGGTCTTGCCGTCGGTGGTGACGCCATTGCGCAGTTCGCGGAAGACGGTGACGACCCGGCGGATTTCCTCCAGGGCGGGCGGTTCGGCGGGTAATTCGAGCGCGCGGCCCATCTGCTCGACGCGTTGTTGCACGATGCGCACCTCTTCGTCCAAATCGCCCGGGACGGGGAGCACCACCGTGTTGAAGCGGCGTTTCAAGGCGCTGCTCAGTTCGTTGACGCCCCGGTCGCGGTTGTTGGCGGTGGCGATGACGTTGAAGCCCTTCACGGCCTGCACTTCGCCGCCGAGCTCGGGGATGGGGAGCGTCTTCTCGCTGAGAATGGTGATGAGGGTGTCCTGCACGTCGGCGGGGATGCGGGTGAGTTCCTCGAGGCGCGCCAGCTTGCCGTCCTGCATGGCCCGCATCATCGGGCTGGGCACGAGGGCGTTGGTGGAGGGCCCCTTGGCGAGCAGCTCGGCGTAGTTCCAGCCGTAGCGGAGGCTCTCCTCGCTGGTGCCGGCGGTGCCCTGGACCAGCAGCGTGCTGTCGCCCGCGATGGCGGCGGTAAGGTGCTCCGAGACCCAGGTCTTGGCGGTGCCGGGCACGCCCAGCAGGAGGAGCGCGCGGTCGGTGGCGAGCGTGGCGATGGCGATCTCGATCAGCCGGGCCTCGCCGATGTACTTGGGTGTGATGACCGTGCCGTCCTCCAACGTGCCCCCCAGCAGGTACGTGGCGGCGGCCCACGGAGAGAGCTTCCAGTTGGGCGGGCGGGGTTTGGTGTCGGCCTTGGCCAGGGCGCTGAGTTCGGCGGCGAATTGCTGTTCGGCGTGTTGTCGGAGGGCGTTCATGGCAGATCGATGGGCGGATGGACCGGGTTCTGAAAGGCTTGATGCAAACCGACGCGAAAATGGAGGACCTCGAGGAAACCCTCGATGCCGGAGGACCAGAACGCCCAGGCGGGCGAATCGGTAGCCCAACCTTGGGCGGCCTGCGGGAGGACCTCCGGTGCCAGGCGGCGGGCGTAGGCCTTGAGCTGGGTGCGCAACTGCCAGTCGCCGGTGTCGCGCGCGGTCTGTCGGCGGAGCCACGCCAGCACGGCCCGGCTCAGTTCCGGGCTCCAGGCGTGCGTGCCGGCGAGAGCCAGTTCGCCGAGAGATTCGCCCTTGGGGGTCAGGTCTGCCGCCAGCAGCTCCATCAACCTAGCTTCGCGCCGGGGCGGCGGCAGGACGGGCAGCAGCTCGCCGAGCCGCGGGTAACGCTTGGTGGCGAGGGCGAGATCGAAGAGCAAATCCGCCCATTCGGCGTGTTGCTGACGGACAGCGGCGAGCATCCAGGCCTCGAAGAACTCCTTGCGCCATTCCTTGGTTTGGGAGGCCGCCAGGACCTCGGCGGGCGGCAGGTTCCACGTTTCCGACCAGTGGTTGAGCGGCACCGCTCCGAGCATCTGCACCAGCCACCAGGCCTTTTCCCCCATGCCCTCCGGGGGCTTCGGCTCGACGCCGTCACGCAGCATCGGTTTGGTGCATTCGGCAGGCAGGGTGACCTCGATCTGCGCCGCCTTGCCCTTTTTCAATTTGAGAAGGCTGCCTGCTTCCGGCGGGGTGTAAGCCAGCAACGGCTGCACGCGCTCGAGCATGCGCCGGACCAGCCCCGACCCGGGGATCCGCGCGAGCAATCCCGCGGCGGTGCGGCGGACCTCCTTGCGTTTGTCATCCAACGCGGCTTCGAGGAAGGGTTCGTCGGCCGGACCCAACCCGCTGGCCAACAGCGCGAGGAAGGTGGCGCGATCCTCAGGCGCTTCCTCCTTCCAGGTGCCATGGAGCAACTCACGCGCGCGGTCGGGCTGGGTTCGCCGCAAACGTGCCAGGAAGAGCGCGCGGGCCGGGCGGTCGCCCACCTGCCAGACAGTCTCGTCCTCCGCGATACCGCCGCTCACCCAGCCCCAGGCGGAATTCTGCTCCGCCAGCCAACGCCCGCGCTGGCCCAGCACGGCGAGGATGGGCTCACGGAGTTCGGGCTTGGCTGCGGCGGCGTCCAACAGCGGCGGCAGCAGTTCGGGCGGCGCGAGTTGGTCGGCCCGGGCCGCCAGCTCCAACCACTCGGGCAACAACTCAACGAAATCGCCCGCCAGCATCCGGCCAAGGCAGGCACCCGCTTGCTGGCCGGCCCGGGGCGCTTCCTCATCCGGGCAGGTGGGTGGCAACGGTGCGGCATGGCACACGGCCACCGCTCCGGCGCGCTCGTACAGGCCTTGGAGCGCCGCCAAGGAGAGGAGTGCTTGTTCCTTCCGGGAAGGGTCCAATTGGGCGGACAGCTGGGCCAATGGGGTCACCCCGGCGAGGGCGGGCGGAGACTGGCGTTCCGTGCCGAGCAACGCCACCTGGGTGAGATCGGCGAAGGTCATAGCCGGAGGAACCTCCCTTCGGCCCAGACGCTCAGAGGACGCAGCGTGTCGCCGTTCCACTCGCCGGCCAGCCCAACGGCAGTGCCGCCGGACAGCGCCAGGAGGACCCACCCCTTCGCATCCGAAACCGCCAGTGGCAGGACGTCGCCTGCGTCATCCCGCGCCAGCCATTCGTTGCCGCGTCGAACCGGGATGACGCCGGCCAGACCCAGCGGGACTTGCTCCAACCAGGGATGCGCCGTGAAGGCGGCGCTGGCGAAAGTCATCGCTTCCGCGGCGCTGCGGTGCGGCAAAGCCGCCTGGTCCAGCTCCGGTGCCCCATGACGTTGTTTCACCAGCGCCCGGAGGGGCCAGGCGCTGGGATAAAAAACCAGCTCCGCCTCCACGACAGTGCCAGGCACGAGGCTGACATCGAGCGGTTGGCTGGGAGTGGCGCTGAAGCTCAGGCACAGGGCGGGCCGCCCGGTTGCCAGGCCGAAGAGCCAGGTCCGCTGGGTGCGCAGGCGGTCTTCCTCCTCCACGCGCTGCCCGGCCACGAGCCAGCGGTCGCGCACGCCGACTTGGGCCAGTACTTCCTCTTGGCCCAGGGTGAAGCCGATGGTGTTGCGCAAGTCCGCCTGCGTTGCCGCCGGGAGGGTGGCGAGCCGGCTCCAGCCCTCACGTGCCAGGTGGAGCAGGGCGGCCTCGCGCAGGAGTCGGGCCGGCCACTGGGCGCCGGTGGTGGTGATGCCGTCCAAGGCGCGCACGCGGCGGGCGAGCCCGGCGGCCTGGGCGTCCACCAAGCGGGCGGCTGGATCCGTCCAGAAAGAAGCGGGCTTGCCGGGCAGACCGGCGAAACCGTTGCGCACGAGATCCGCCAGCCAGGTGCCGAGGTCGTCCAATCCTCCGGCGACCTTGGCCTCGCGCGAGGCCGCCCGCTTCTCTGCGGCAGCGGCGGCCTTTTTCCCGGCCTCGGGGTCAGGCGGGGCTTCGGTTGGGGCCGGTTGGGCGGCTTTCGCTTCCTCCTTCGCCGCCCGTTTGGCGAGCCACTCGGCAGTCCAGGCGGGGGGCTCGGCTTCCTTCAAGGCGGCCGGTTGCTGGGCCAGCATGAGGAACAACCCCAAGCCATGTTTGCAGGGGAATTTGCGGCTGGGACAGGTACACTTGAAGGCCGGTTCGCTGAGATCGATCGAAGTCTGGTAGGGGTTCGCGCCGCTGCCCTGGATGGTGCCCCACGCGCAGGCGGCGTTCGCGCCCAGGGTCTCCCATTTGCGGGGTGCGGAAAGGTCCCGGCCAGACTTGGCCGACGAAGCATCAGGCGCCAACGCGAGCACTTGTTCTGCGGTCCAGGACATCCGAATGCCCGGAACTATGCCGCAGCTTGGCGATGAGGCAAAGCAAAAGCGGCGCGAATCGAGGGCGCCGGTGAGGTGCCGGGCCGCAGGCGCGTTCGGGATTGGGGGACACACCGGGCCGGGGAGCCAACGCAGGCATTCGGACCTGAGGGTCGGCCCTTCAGGCCGCGGGAGAAATCGGGGGCAGTGATCCTGGGCCTCGAGCCCAGGCTGTCACATGACGGGCCTGCGGCCCTGAGGCGGGGGGACACGCCATCAGCCCTTGGC
>CAYYMW010000491.1:0-4567 GCA_964472515.1 uncultured Verrucomicrobiota bacterium
GCTACGGGCTCCACGATCACTCCGCCGAGGGAGTTGCCTCCGCGTGCTTGGCCCGGGCGGCGAGGACCTTTCGTGTGGGGACATAGCTGCCGGCGAACTCGCGCCGGAATTCGGCAAAGGTGCCGTGGGCGAGGTGGCGGCGGATATCCCGCATCACTTGCAGGTAGAAGTGGGTGTTGTGGATGCTCACCAACCGCAGCCCAAGGATTTCGTTGACGTTCAGGAGGTGCCGGATGTACGCCCGGGAGAAACGCTGGCAGGCAAAGCACTCGCACCCTTCCTCGATGGGGCCGAGTTCGGCCTTCACCGCGCCCCCCTTGATGGCGAACGTGCCGCGCCGGGTGAAGGCAGTGCCGTTGCGGGCCACACGGGTGGGCAGGACGCAGTCGAACATGTCCACCCCGCGGGCCACGAGTTCCACCAGTTGGGCGGGGGTGCCCAGGCCCATGGCGTAACGGGCCTTGTGGGCTGGCAGGTGGGGCTCGGTGATCTCGATGGCCTTGAACATCTCGGGCTCCGGCTCCCCCACGCTGACGCCGCCGATGGCGTAACCATCGAATTCCATCGCGAGCAGTGCCTTGGCGCAGCGCTCGCGCAAGGCGGGATTGATGCCGCCCTGGACGATCCCAAACACCTGCTGGTGCGGGGCGCGGGGTTGCTCGCGGCACTCGGCGGCCCAGCGGATCGTGCGGTCCACGGCGGCCTGGGCCTCACGCGGCTTGGCGTCGTGCGGCGGGCACTCGTCGAACACCATGGCGATGTCCGAGCCAAGGACCTTCTGGATGTGCATCGCCTCCTTCGGCCCCAGAAAGAGCGGTGAACCGTCCAGATGGGAGCGAAACTCGACGCCGTGGGTCTTGATCTTGCGGATCTTGGCCAGACTGAAGACCTGGAAGCCTCCGCTGTCGGTCAGCATGGGGCCTTCCCAACTCATGAAGCGGTGCAGGCCACCGGCGGCGGTGATGATCTCCAGGCCCGGGCGGATAAAGAGGTGGTATGTGTTGCCGAGAATGACGCGCGTCCCCATCTCGACCAATTCGCGTGGATCGAGCGCCTTCACGCTGGCCTGGGTGCCAACGGGCATGAAGACCGGGGTGTCGATGACGCCCCGGGAAGTCGTGAGGCGGCCCAGGCGGGCCTTCGAGGAAGGGTCGGTTTTGAGCAGTTCGAACATGCAGGCGGCGCAAGCCGGACGAGGGAGTCAACCGGCAAAGGCGGGGGCATGTCAACCGGCAAAAGCGGTGGAAAGGCGTTGAAAACGCCGCGCGCCGCCCTAAGCTGCCCTCACGAATCGCTGACCAACGTCATGAAGATCTTCCGTTTTCTGAGTGTTGTCTTTGCCACCGCCACCCTCGGTTATGCCGGCGTCTTGGACCCCGTCGTCCTTTGGCCGGAAGGCGCGCCCGGCGCGCTCGGCAAGGCGGATCAGGACATCCCCACGCTGACGCCTTACCTGCCGGACCCGGCGAAGGCCACGGGCGCAGCCATCGTGATCTGCCCGGGGGGCGGCTATGGCGGGCTGGCCGGCCACGAAGGCAAGGATTACGCCCTGTGGTTGAACGAGAACGGGATTGCCGGCTTGGTGCTCAAATACCGGCTCGGGACCCACGGCTACCGGCACCCCAGCATGCTGCAGGACGCCGCGCGGGCGGTACGGTTGACCCGCTCCAAGGCGGACGAGTGGAAGCTCGATCCCAAGCGGGTGGGCATCATGGGCTCATCGGCAGGCGGGCACCTGGCCTCGACGTTGGTGACGCATTTCGACGCGGGAGACAAGAACGCCGCCGATCCCATCGAACGGGAGAGCAGCCGGCCGGACTTGGGGATTCTCTGTTATCCGGTCATCACGATGGGCAAATTCACCCACCAAGGCTCCCGGCAGAACCTGCTGGGAAAGAGCCCCATGCCGGACCAGATCCAGTGGTTGTCCAACGAACTCCAAGTCACGCCCCAGACCCCGCCTTGCTTCATCTGGCACACCTGGGAAGACAAGGGCGTGCCGGTGGAGAACAGCCTCGATTTTGCTGCCAGCCTGCAACGGGCGGGAGTGCCGTTTGACCTGCACATCTACCAGAAGGGCGGCCATGGGATTGGCCTGGCCAATGGCCATGCCTGGACCAAGGACTGCCTGTTCTGGCTGCAGGAAAACGGCTTCGCCCGCAAGTAGCCGGCCGGTGTAACGACGTGCCGGACCGCAATCCCGGGCGGAAAACAGTTGCCACCGCCGCGTGGGCCGTGTAGCCCAAGGGCATGGACGATTCGTCATCCACCGCGCCCCGGCGCGGCCATCGCCCCCAACCCGCCAAACCTGCCGGCCCTCCGCCCGGCAGCGAGAACTGGATCGCCCCCTGGGTCCAGCTCAAGTACTACAGCTTCAACCCGTGCATCTACCCGGCCATGATCCGGGGAGCATCGCCCGATGCCGGGGCAGGACAGATCGTCGCCGTGTACGATCGCGAAGGGGACCACTTTGGGACAGGCTTCTACAATCCCCGCGCCCGCGTTCCGTTGCGCGTCTTCCATCATGGCCGCGAACCGGTGGGAGAGGACCATCTCCTGGAGGCCCTTGACCGCGCCCTGGCGCTCCGCCTCGACTGGTTGAAGCTCCCGGAGGTGACCGAGGCCTTCCGGGTCGTGCATTCCGACGGGGACGGCCTCAGCGGGCTCGTGGTCGACAAATTCGCCGACACGTTGAGCATCGAGGTCCACAGCCTGGGTGTGTACCGGCGTTTGGAAACGTGGTTGCCGCGGCTGCACGCACGGCTGGGCACGTCGCGGGTCATCCTCGATGTCGATCCGAAGGTGGCCAAGATGGAGGGCATCCCGTTCACGCCCCCTTCCGCCGACAAGCTCCGACCCGTCCGCATCCGGGAACATGGGGTGCGTTACGAGGTTGATTTCGCCGAGGGGCACAAGACCGGTTTCTTCTGTGACCAGCGCGACAACCGCCGCCGCCTCGCGGGGATGGTCAAAGGAGCGCGCTTGCTGGACCTCTGCTGCTACACCGGCGGCTTCGCGCTCGCGGGGCTCATCCTGGGCGGCGCAGCCGAGGCGACCGGCGTGGATCTCGACGAACAGGCCATCGCCCAAGCCCGCCGCAACGCCAACCTCAACAACGCGCGCCTCGAGTTGGTCCATGTGGACGCCTTCAGCTACGCCCGCCAGATGCAGAAGAACAACGAGCGCTGGGACGCGGTGGTGCTGGACCCCCCCAAGCTGGTCCTGAGCCGTGAAGAGGTTTACGAGGGGAAGCGCAAATACGAGGACCTGAACGGCCTGGCGGCCAGCCTCGTCAAGCCCGGCGGGTTCTTCGTCACCTGTTCCTGTTCCGGCCTGCTCTCCGCCGAGGATTTCGAGGCAGTGGTCATTCGCGCCGCGCACCGCCTGGACCGCCGGTTGCAGATCCTCGACCGCACCGGGGCCGCGCCCGACCATCCCGTCATGTCCAACGCCCCCGAAGGCCGGTATCTCAAGGTGCTTTGGTGCCGGGTATTCTGAGGGGGCTGAGGCGGGTTCCCTGAGGGAGCCGCGGAACCTGGCCAGAGCCACGACCATGGCTGCGGGTTTCGTGGGTCCGCCCTCCCACGCACCCCCCGGATCGACAAGCTGAAGGCATTGGCAGCGGAGCAGCGCGGTTCCGTGAGTGGAGGCGGTCGGCGCCGGAGTCGTCCTTTCCCGTTGCGCGGGCGGGGGGAGCCATTGTCTAATAGGGCATGCCTCAGAGCCCCTGGGCCAAAGCTATCGCCGAGTGCGCCGACCCGCAGCGCGCCCGGCACGTTCATACCCTGCTCCAGAGCGGTCCCACCGCTGCCGCCCTGGCCCGGGCGGATCTCGCCCAGGCGCGGGTGTTGACGGCCCTGTGGAGCGGATCGCAGACGGCCGGGGAACTCCTGGTGAGCCATCCGGATTGGCTGGGCGCGGTGATGGATGTCGAGGGGCTGAAGTTCCCGCGCATGCTCGGCGGGCTGTGGCGCGAGGTCGACGCGTGGTTGCGACCGCTGTTGGAGCAGCAAGCGTGGGACAAGGCGCTGGGCTTGCTCCGGCAGTTCAAGCAGAAGGAGTTGCTCCGCATCGCCGCCCGGGACCTGGCACGGCAAGGTTCGGTAACGGAGTTGACGCTGGAGATCTCGAACGTGGCGGACGTCTGTCTCGAGACGGTCTACCTGGTGTGCTGGCAGCAGTTGACCCACCGGTTTGGACAGCCCTGGCACCAGGACGCCGACGGCGGCTGGCATCCGACGCGCTTCTGCGTGCTGGGAATGGGGAAGTTGGGCGGGCAGGAGTTGAACTACAGCTCCGATGTAGATGTGCTGTTCGTCTACAGCGAGGAGGGCGCGGTGTTCAAGGAACCGCCGAAAGGCCCGGGCGCGACCAGCAAGGGGCTGCAGAACCACCAGTTCTTTAAGCGTCTGGCGGAGGCCATCATCGCGGAAGTCAGCCGGCTGGCGCCCGAGGGCGCGCTTTTCCGCATCGACCTGCGGCTCCGCCCGGAAGGCAACGCCGGCCCGCTGGCCCGCTCGCTGGCCGGCTACGAAAACTATTACGCGCAGTGGGGTCAGACCTGGGA
>CAYYMW010000492.1:0-4540 GCA_964472515.1 uncultured Verrucomicrobiota bacterium
TGCTGAGGGGGCAGCCGGGGGCGGTGTACAACGTGAGCGACAACGAACCCGTGCGGCAGCGCGATCTGTTCGCCTGGCTCGCAGCCCGGCTGGGCCGGACCGTGCCCCCGTCAAGCCCACCGGGAGAGGGCCCGCGCAAGCGGCCCGCCACCAGCAAGCGGATCTCGAACCGGCGCTTGCGGGAGGAGCTGCGCTACGCGCCGGCGTATCCCACCTTTCGCGAGGGGTACGAAGCCGAGTTGGCCGGTTTGAGTCGGGTCGAGGAGCCTTGAGCGGGACCGCCGCGTGCGCCATCCCTTCCTCCAGTTCCCCAGGCTGTCCCTGCTCCTGACGGGGATGCTCTGCCTCGCCGCCCTCTGGCCCGTGAGCCGGCTCCGACTGAGTCCTGAGGCGGGCCGGTTGCTCCAGGGGGATCGCCGCAACGAACAAGGGTATGAAACGGTGCGGCAAGTCCTGAGCGGGACGGAGACCGTTCTTATCAGCTTGCGGATGGAGGATGTCCTTTCCCCGGCCGGACTGAGGCAGGTCTGGCGGGTGAGCGAGGCCCTGCTTGGCCTGCCCCAAGTGGCCGACGTGAAGAGCCTCACGCACGCCTTCAAACCCGTGCGCCAGGGCTTCGGTTTCACCATGGTCCCGCTGGCGCCGGCCTGGGACGCTCCAGCGGCCGAATTCGAGGCATTTCGTGCCTTCTGCACGAACCACCCTTTGGTGCGCAACCTCATGGTGTCGCCCGATGGCCGCGATACGCTGCTGACCGTCACCCTCCGGGAGGATTGGGCGCGCGGCGGGGGCGTGGCGGCGTTGCGGGTCTCCCTCCAAGCCGCTTTGGAGCCCTTTCGACACGAGGGATTCACCCATCAGATCATTGCCTGGCCTTTTATCGAAGCCGACCTGAAGGCCCAACTCTTCCAGGACCTCGGACGTTGGGGGGCGGCGGGAGCGGTGTTGTTTCCCGCGTTGCTCTGGCTCGCGTTCCGCAGCCTGCCCTTGGTGCTGCTGGCCTTGGCCGAACTCGGTGTGGGCCTGGTGCTGACGCTGGCCTTGGTGGCGGTCTCGGGCGTGTCGGTCAGCCTGTTCAGCTTGCTGCTGGCGCCGCTGATCCTCGGCGTCCACATGACCTTGGTGGCGCATCTGTTCTCCACGTGCCAGGCCGCCCGGGGGGAGGTTGGCAAAGCGCTCGGGACGGTCTGGCAACCTTCCGTGCTGGCGGCGGTGACCACCCTCTTCGGCCTGGCTTCGCTGGGCTTCTGCGCGGTGGAAGAGGTCCGCAACTTCGGCCTGCTCGGCTCGGCGGCGTTGCTCATCGTGTTCGGGGTGACGTTCGGACCCGGTATTGCCGCGCTGGAATGGTGGGCTCGCGGGTGGCGGAGGAACGCCGCCCCGGAACGCGAGGCCAACACTCTCCCAGCCCCGGCCAGACTGACCCGGATAACAGCGTGGCTGGCGCCCCGGCGCCATGCGGTGCTCGGTTTCACGCTCGCAACCGTCCTGCTGGCTGCGCCGACCCTCGTCTGGTTGCGCACCGACATGCGGCCCGTCGAGTTTCTGGATGCCCGGAGCCCGCTGCGCCAGACGGTCGAGGCGCTGGACCGCGCGTACGGGGGCATCAACGTCACCCTCATCCGGATCGACACCTCCGAAACCGACGGCGTCAAGCGCCTGCCCTTCCTGCGCTACCTCGACCGCCTGCACGAGTTCGCGACCCGGCAACCCGGCGTTTCGGGCGTCTATTCCTACGCGCAACTGTTGGCGATGATGAACCAGATCTGGGAGGAGGGGCGTCCGGAGGCGTTGCACTTGCCGGATAACCCTTTGACCCTGCAATTGTTCTTCCTCGCGTTAAGGATGGATGATTTTCCGTTCCTAGCCACGTTGGTGGACCCGGCAGGGAGATCGACTTCGTTGGTGGTGCGCACCCATGACCTGCCCGCGCGGGACTACCTGAAGCTCATCGAGGCCATCACCGCGAGCGCCCGGCGGGATGCGCCCCCGGGCGTCACGGTGTCCGCCGCCGAGGGGCTGCATGCCTTTCTGGAGACCGACCGCCAGGTGACGGCCAGCCTCTACACCAGCGCCGGATCGACTCTGGCGATGATCGGCCTGCTTCTGCTCGTGCGCTGGCGGTCGCTGAAGCTTGCGGCGTTCTCCCTTCTGGCCGTCAGCGCGCCCCTGGCTTGTGCGCTCGCCGCGGCCAGCCTGGTGGGGGTGCCCCTCAACTCGATCACGATCATGGTGGCGGCGGTGGCCTGCGGCACGGCCGTGGACAACTCGATCCACCTGATCGACCGCTGGCAGGAAGGGCGGCGGGCGGGGTTGGTGGCGGACGTGGCGGCGGCTGCCGCGCTCCGGCAGAAAGCCGCGCCGGTTTGGTGGACCAGCGCCATGCTGCTCACCGCCTCGGGCCTCCTGCTGACTTCGGCGTTCCCGCCCGTGCGTCACCTGGGGTTGCTCTGCGGTTGTGTCTATGCGGGCACCCTGCTGGTGGTACTGCTGGTCCTGCCCGTGGCCTTGTCTGTGCCAGTTCTGCGGGATTGAAGGACCCACATTGAACGGCGCGCCTGCCGGAGGCTTGAGGTGTTAGTGCGCGCCGAAGACCAAGCGGCAGATCCACACGGCGGCGAGCATTCCCACCGCGTCAGCCAGCAGGCCTGCCCAGACTGCGTGGCGCGCGCGCTTCACACCGACGGCGCCGAAGTAGACCGCCACCACGTACAGGGTGGTTTCCGTGCTGCCCAACAAGGTCCCTGCCATGCGGGCGAGGAGGCTGTCCGGACCGTGTGCGCTGACGATCTCCGAAAACAGCCCGATGGTGGCGCTGCCACTCAAGGGACGCGTAATGGCCATTGGCAAAAGCTCCGCTGGGAACTGCAGCAGGTCGAGCACGGGAGCGAGCGCCTTGGAAACCATGGCTACCCCGCCTGCACCCCGGAACATGCCCACGGCGACCAGCATGGCCACGAGATACGGGATGATCCGGATCGCCACCTGGAAGCCCTCTTTGGCGCCCTCCACGAACTCCTCATAGACCCGCACGCCCCGCGCCGCAGCATAGAGGGGGAAAAAGGAGAGCATGAACGGGATGGCCAACAGGGCCAGGGTGTCCATGGCCGGCCGCAGCCAGCCGGCGGACGGGCTGGCGACGCAGGCGGCGCGGAACTGACTCCACCCGAGCCAGCCAAAGAAGAGGAGCAGGGCAACGGCCACCACGGGGGGCCAAGGGCTTGGCGGGGCCGTTGGCTCCTCCGGCTGCCCGTCGGGCACGGAAGTCGAGGCGTCCCGGGCTGGCCGCGGTGCCGTGAGGGGAGCGAGCCGGAAGACGGGGAGGCGTGCGAGCAGCTTGACGGCGAGGATGCCGGCGGCGGTCGAGCAGGCGGTGGCCAGGAGCGTCGTGCCAACGATGGCGGTGGGCTGGAGGGCACCCGTAGCCGCCATAATGCCGATGGCGGTGGTGGGGACCAGTTGCAGGGAGCTGGTGTTGATCGCCAGGAAGGTACACATCGCGTTGGTGGCGGTGCCCGGGCGGAGGTTGAGCTTCTCCAATTCCGCCATGGCCTTGAGTCCCAGCGGGGTGGCGGCGTTGGTGAGGCCCAGCATGTTGGCGGCAAAATTCATCACCATCGCCCCCATGGCGGGATGGTCGGCAGGAACGTCGGGGAACAGCCGGCTTAGCAGGGGGCGCAGGGCCTGGGCCAGCGTGCGGATGAGGCCGGCGCGCTCCGCCAGCCGCACCACGCCGAGCCACAGCGCGGTGACGCCGATGAGCGGCAAGGCTATGGTCATCACCGCCGTCTTGGCGGCGGCAAAGGCCTCGTCGGTCACCTGCTGCAACTGGTGGTTAAGGCCGCCGAGGATAACCGCGGCCAGCACCAAACCCAGCCAAAGGTAGTTGAGCATGGCAGGAGGGTCAGGTCAGGTACGGCTGATACTCCGGCACGCCCTTCCGCAGGGTCTGCTTCAACTGGTTCGGCTCCGCGTGGTTGAGCTCCTGTTCGATCTGCTCGAAGTACCGGCGCACCTCCGCAACCGGGCTGGGCTGGCAGACAAACCGCATGATCTTGGGATGGTGGGTGGGCGCGATATTCTCGCCCTTGTGGCTGATCTCCTCGAACAGCTTCTCCCCGGGGCGGAGCCCGACGAACTGAATCTCGATGTCCTCCCCCGGGCGCAGTCCGCTTAGCTCGATCAGTTGCCGGGCCAGGTCGATAATCTTGACCGGCTTGCCCATATCCAGCACGAAGATCTCGCCGCCTTCCCCCTGGGCGGCGCTTTGCAGGACCAACCCGACCGCCTCAGGAATGGTCATGAAATAGCGGGTGACCTCCGGATGCGTGACTTTGACGGGCCCGCCGGCGGCAATTTGCTTGTTGAAGATGGGAATGACGCTGCCTGACGAGCCCAGCACGTTGCCAAACCGGACCGCCATGAACTTGGTGCGGCCGGGGTTGGCGGCATGCAGCGCCTGGACGTACGTCTCCGCCAACCGCTTGGTGGCGCCCATCACATTCGTTGGGTTGATCGCCTTGTCGGTGGAGATCATGAC
>CAYYMW010000493.1:0-4533 GCA_964472515.1 uncultured Verrucomicrobiota bacterium
GCCATCGGCCACTCGGTCCCCCAAGGCCAGTCCTTGTCCCCCGAAACCGTCCGCCACCTCATCGAGGCCGGCCTCCCGCGCGAACGCTTCGCTGGACAGCGTGTCCTGCTCATCATCCCCGATGGCACCCGCACCGCCCCCGTGGGCCTGCTCTTCAAGACCGTCCATCAACACCTGGCGGGCTCGACCCGCGCGCTGGACATCCTCGTCGCATTGGGCACCCACCAACCGATGTCCGAAGCCGCCATCTGCGAGCGGTTGGAGATCACGCTGGCGGAACGCCAGTCGGCCTATGCCGCCGTGCGCTTCTTCAACCACGCGTGGAACGATCCCCAGGCCCTTCGCCACGTCGGCACGCTCCCCGCGACCGAGATCCGCGACCTGACCGACGGCCGCTTCGCCATGGACGTCCCGGTCGAGGTCAATCGCCTCCTCTTCGACTACGACCAGATCCTCATCATCGGTCCCGTCTTCCCGCACGAAGTCGTCGGCTTCTCCGGCGGGAACAAGTACCTCTTCCCGGGCGTGGGTGGGCCGCAAATCCTCAACTTCTTCCACTGGCTCGCCGCCGTCATTTCCACCCCCAAAATCATCGGCAACAAGTGGACCGCCGTCCGCAAAGTGGTGGACCGCGCCGGCGCGATGGTCACGCTGCCCAAGACCTGCCTGTGCGCCGTCGTCGATGGCGCGGCGCTGGCCGGCCTCTTCATCGGCACGCCGGAAGACGCTTGGTCCGCCGCCGCCGATCTCTCCCGCGACCGCCACATCCTCTACCAGGATCGTCCCTTCCAAACCATCTTCGCCTGCGCGCCGAAGATGTACGACGAGATCTGGACCGGCGGTAAATGCATGTACAAGCTCGAACCCGTCCTCGCCGACGGCGGCGAACTCATCATCTACGCCCCCCACATCTCCGAACTCTGCGTCACCCATGGCCGGACCATCCTCGAAGTCGGCTACCACTGCCGCGACTACTTCGTGAAGCAGTGGGACCGCTTCAAGGACAAGCCCTGGGGCGTGCTCGCCCACTCCACCCACGTGCATGGCTTGGGCACCTACGAGAACGGCGTCGAAACGCCCCGCGCCCGGGTCACCCTGGCCACGGCCATTCCAGAGTCCGTCTGCCGTCAAGTCAACCTCGGCTACCGCGATCCCGCCACCCTCCGCCCCGAAGCCTACGCCCACCGCGAAACCGAGGGCATCCTCCTCGTCCCCAAAGCCGGCGAAATCCTCTACCGCCTCAAGCACCCGCCCGACTGGGCGGTGTAAGCCGAGCCGCAGGTAGGATTGTGCTGCGCCCCAGCCCTGACCTCCGTGCTTTCGATCCGCAGGGCCAGGCAGATCTTGCTGTCCCCATCTCAGGACCGCAGGCCCGTCATGTGATAACCTGGGCTGCAGGCCCAGGTAAGCCACCCACGTATCCACCTCAAGGCCTGTCAGGCCGTCCCACCTCCTGCGAACCAGAATCCCGAGCATTCCAGCCCCGGAACCCGCCCCCCAACCCGAAGGGTTGGCAGATCGTAGCCGTGGGCCTGGACCCACTGTTGAGGCAGCGCTTTGAGCACCACCAAACCCAGCCACTGGGTCCGCTGCTGGGCGGTCGAGCAGGCTGGCGGACCGTTCGTATTCGTGCGGCTCGAACGCGCGGGCCGTAAACCGCTTGAGCAGGGTGAGGGTCGGATCGGCAGGGAACACGTCGTGGTTGGTCGCGTTCATCGCGTCCCTGCTACGGCTCGACGAACCCCGGATCTGGTAAGGGATTTCGCTAATCTACCCAACCGCAGCCGCCCACAAAACCAAGCAACCCGACCAGGTCACGCCATGCGTACATTATCAAAGTAACTTGACATGTCATAAATGTCGTCATTACCATTCGTCAGAGTTTAAACCGGACCCGAACCGTAATTCCGGTCCAGCCGCGCGCCGCCGGGCCGGCGCGGGTTGGAGACGCAAAGGGAGTCATTGTTTGAATCGACCATGAACGATCAGATTCGAGGAGTTCGTCAAGCCGCCCTGCTGGCGGCCGCCCTGGCTGGCGGCCTCTTGCAGGCTGTTTCCGCGGCAGAAACCGTGGACAACTTCACCGACGCCTCCAACTGGGGCGCCCCCATTCCGATGGAAGGCGCCGGAGGCTTGGCGTTTGCCAATGGCCGGTTGAATTTCACCTCGCCCAGCATGGGTAACGCGGGCGCGGCCATCGCCCGCAAGGAGCCCAGCTTGCCCTTCGACCAAAGCTGGAGCCTGCAGGTGGATGTGCATTTGGACCCCGTAGCCCTGACCACCGATGGACAGTTCAGCGACGTATTCTTGGCAGTGGGCAGGACCGGCGACGAGGTCAACACCCTCGTGATGTATGAATTCGGGCACGGCCTCTGGGGGGCGCCTGGCGGGTACTACCTCGGGGACACCGTGAACGTCAACGGCAAGAAGGTGGAGGACAAACGCTTCGGCGGCGGTCTGTTGAATATAACGGCCACGGAGTCCGCGCTGCGCCTGGACTACGACGGCGCGACGCACACGCTCACCTACTCTTTCGACGCGGACGGCCCCACGGCCGGCTATCAGTGGACGCCGCAGGGGACGGCCAACCTGGCCAGTGGAACCTGCAATCTGGGCATGAGCGCCGGCGACACCTTCACGATCATCCTGGCCGGTTCGTCGGCGTATCAGACGGTGGACGTTGGGCAGGCGTATTGGTCCAACTTGGTCATTACCACCGGGACGGTGGCTCCCACGGCCCCGACCATTACCGGTCAACCCGCCGGGGTGACCACCACGATGGGGCAGACGGCCACCTTGACAGTCACCGCCACGGGCGCGGAGCCGTTATCCTACCAGTGGTATCAGGGCGCCAGTGGGGACACGAACATGCCGATGGCCAACGCCACCAACCTCGTCTTCTCCACTCCTGAGCTAAGCGCGACAACCAGTTACTGGGTGCGGGTGAGCAACGCCGGGGGGGGCGTCGATAGCGCCACGGCGACGATTACGGTCCTGTTCCCACCGCAGATCACCGTCCAACCCGCCTCGCAGACCATCTCGAGCGACACAAACGCAACTCTCTCGGTCACCGCCACGGGCGCGGAGCCGTTGTCCTACCAGTGGTACCGGGGCGCCAGTGGGGACACGAACACGCCGATGGCCAACGCCACGAACAGCATCTTGACCACGCCGGCGCTGAGCACGACGACCAGTTACTGGGTGCGGGTGAGCAATGCTGATGGCGTCGCAGACAGTGTTGCAGCCATAGTCTATCTGCGCCTGGACGTCGGCTTGTTGGGCAGCTACGACACTCCCGGCGATGCGCAGGCTGTGCAGGTGGTGGGGACCACCGCCTACGTGGTGGACGGAACAGAAGGGTTGCAGATTCTGGATGTGAGCCACCCGGCCAACGTGGTGCGCCTGGGTGGGTACAACCCCGGCAATGCGGTGGGCGTCCAGGTGGTGGGGACCACGGCCTACTTGGCGGATTGGGATGCCGGCTTGCAGATACTGGACGTGAGCAACCCCGCCCATGTGGTGCGCCTGGGCGGGTACGGCGCTTCCGGCTGGGCGCGCGCCGTCCAGGTGGTGGGGACCACCGCCTACGTGGTGGGCGACACGTTCGACGGCAAAGGTTTCTTGCAGATTCTCGACGTCAACAACCCCACCAACCTAGTACGGCTGGGGGGGTACAATTATCCCGGCGGCTCCGTGCTCCGCGTGCAGGTGGTTGGGACCACCGCCTACCTGAAGAGCGGGCTCGAACTGGTGATCCTGGACGTGAGCGACCCCGCCAGCGTGGTGCGCTCGGGGGGGGGGTTCATGGGGTTCCCCGGTGGCGGGCCTGGTTTGCAGATCGTAGGGACCACCGCCTACGTAGCGAACGGGGCTGGCGGCTTGCAGATTCTGGATGTGAGCAACCCGGGCAACGTGGTCTACTCGGGCGCGTACCGCACTCCTGGCTCGGCGTCTGGCGTGCAGGTGGTGGGGACCACCGCCTACGTGGTGGACGGGACTGGCGGCTTGCAGATTCTGGATGTGAGCAACCCGGCCAACGTGGTCTGCTTGGGCGGGTACGACACTCCTGTCTGGGCGTCTGGCGTGCAGGTGGTGGGCACCATCGCTTACGTGACGGACGGGTTTGCCGGTTTGCAGATTCTGGAAGTTCGCGCCTCACGACCTCCTGCCGCACCACCGTCCATCCTGACTGGGGACGGCAGCCTGGGTGTCACCGACGGTCGGTTCGGTTTTAGGTTTGCCGTGCCGGCCGGCCAGACATTCGTCCTCGAAGCGAGCACCAACCTGGCCGAGTGGATGCCGTTGCGCACCAACATCTCGGATGGTTTGCCTGTAGCTTACAGCGATCCTCAATGGACAAACTACGTTGGACGCTTCTATCGCGTCCGCGTTCCGTAGGCAGGTCGAGCAGCAGGTGTTCGCCGGTCGGTCGCCGCGCAACGGCGACCGCCGGATCGCACCGTCTGCCCCACTAAGAACGCCGACCGGTCGTTCCCTTCCTCCAACAAGAACTGCCACGGTGTCCACCCAGTC
>CAYYMW010000494.1:0-816 GCA_964472515.1 uncultured Verrucomicrobiota bacterium
GGATGAGGGAGACGACCCGCGCGCCCGCATCGAAGGCGAAGGCGACCGAGCGCACCGCCCACTCCACCGCTGCCTCCGCCTCGGTGAGAAACGGCGGCTGCACCAGGACGAAGGCCCGCAGGTCCACGCTTCGCTTGCGCAGTCGCTCCGCCGCGCGCCGAAACGAGTCGAGGGTCATGCCTTTGTTAAGCTTGGCCAGCACGGTGGGGTGGACGCATTCCAGTCCCATGGCGACCTCGACCTCGGGCCTGGGGGGGGCGGAAGACGCTGGCAAGCGGAGGACCCCGGCCCCGGTTCCGCGCGGATTGACCGTACGCGGCGAACCGCCGGCGGCTTGCTCGAGGAGGGCGAGAAAGCTGTCCAGGCGCGTCCCCACCAGTGCCGGATGGCATTCGACGACGATCCGGTCGAAGTCCCGGGCGAACTCGGCGAGGGCGGGGTAGTCGGACTCCGGGATGGCGGAGCGATCGAAGAAGCTGCCCCCGTTATAGAGTTTCAACCATCGCTCCGACGAGGTGGGTATCGCGGCCGGCTTGGCGGACCCCAGCAGCCGGAGGCCGGTCTCCATTTGGACAGGAATGGCGCCGGCAGCGACCGGCCCTTGGGTGGCATGCCGCCAGAGATCGCACATCAGGCATTTCCATGGGCAGGCCTGGTTGCGAAGCAGGATCGTGAAAACGTCGGCGAGGCCGCCTTTTCCGTCAGGCTCGGCTTCGCGCAGCGCGCCGGCCGGCTGCCGGGGGTCGCCGGCGTCTGCGGGGGGACGCTGGGCGAGAACCCAGTCGTCGCGTTCGCCCTTTTGGTCGGGGTAGGCCG
>CAYYMW010000494.1:826-4526 GCA_964472515.1 uncultured Verrucomicrobiota bacterium
CCAGAGGCCGATGGGAACGAGCCGACGCGGGCGTTCAAAACCCGTAGAGCGCAAGAAACTCCTTGCGGTAGACGGCCTCCTGTTCGGGGAGCCGGCTGCGGAGACGCTCTTTGGTCAGCGCCCCATGCTGGAAGCGGCGTTTGGTGAAGATCGGCATGTCCATCCCAGTGATGGCCTTGATGCCTTGGCGGACGACCTCTCCTTTGAGCGCGTAGAGGCGGTCGACGGCCATGCCCGTGAGGGTGGCGAACGGAATCGCCTCGGAGACGCCGACCACCGAGGGCCGGGTGAAGGGGCTGAAGGAGTCGAAATCGAAATGACGCGCTGGCGCGTAAGTGCGCGCGTAACTGCGGCTTAGGCCACCGGAATAGGTGAGCGAATGCTTGATGCGGCCCACCCCCCAGCCTTCGTGGTAAAGCATCAGGTTGTTGACCACGCTGCGGATGGTCAGTTCGGGATTCTCCTCGATCGGATAGTCCTTGAGGTTCTCGTCGCCGCCGTCACCGTCGATCAGGTATCTCCAGTCCGGGTAGCGGGCGCGCAAGGCCCGGCACATGGTCAACACCATGGAGGCGGCTTCGATGTCGAGCGGCTTGTAGTCTTCGACGATGCGGATGGTCTCTCCCACATCCAGCGAGGCGAGGTCGGCGTCGATGGGTTCAAGGAAGAGCTCCAGTCCCAGCCGGTGCAGGAACTCGCGGGCTTGGGCGAGGTCGGGGCTTTCACCGAAGCTGAGGGTAAAGGCCTTGAGCCGGGCGGGGTTCATCCCCAACTGCCGCATGACGTGGTAGGTGGTCAGGAACACCGCCCCGCTGTCGATGCCCCCCGAGAAGGAAACGCCAATCGGTTCGGTGGCGGCGATGCTCTGGAGCCATTTGGCGATCTCGTCCGCCAGCGCGCCGATGTACCGGCGGCCGATCTCGGTGGCGTCCGCCGGCAGGGACTCGCGCGCGGGGGTGAAATAGCGGGTGTAAGTGGGGTCGGGATCGGGGCAGCCCAGCAGGCGGATTTCCACCACGTGATGCGCGGGGACCATGCGGGTGTAGCTGGGGTGGAACTGGCCGTCCAACCCTTCGGCACGGAGCTGGGCGTGGATGCTGTCGATGCGGTCTGCGACGATCAGGGCGGGACCCTCGTGCCGCTTGGCGAGGAAATAGCGCATGGGGCGGTCGAGCGAGCGCGCCATCCGCACGGTCTTGCCTTCCCGGGCGAGGAGGGCAAAGGAGCCGTCGATTTCGCGCACCGCCTCGGGCTTGCCGGAGAGCACCCTGGCCCGGGCTTCGCCGAGCGTCATGTTATGGAGGCGGTTGAGGCTGGAGTCCAGCAGATCGACGACGCGTTCGATGTAGTTGTCCATAGTGGCCGGAGTGTGTCGGTTACGGGGAGGCTAAACGCGCCGGCGGGCCGGGAAAAGTGGAAAATGATCGAAACCAGTGCTGGCATTGCGCAAGGGATTCGGCTACAAGGACAGAGATCGCCGCCGACCGCATCGAGGCGGGTGCTCGCCGCGCCTGAAGCGCGTGCCAGGCGTGCGTCGCGCTGGCTGCCGACGGACCATGCGCACCGTTGCCGGCGGGCCAATGTGCTGGGCCCGAACCGATAGCGCGGGCCGGGGCCTGAATGCCCCCGGGCGGTTGATCGTCCAAATTTGCGACTTATGGCCAAGAAGTTCGCCAAGTGGCGTGACCGCGTGGTTTGCCTGCTGCTGGTGCTGTGTTTCCTCCCCGGCTGTCAGCGCACCATGGTCTCGTCCGACAGCACCGGACGCCCGGTGCCTCCGCCCAAACCCAAGGCCGCCGAGGTCAAGAAGGCCGAGCCGAAGAAGTCCAAGGGCAAGAAGCAGGCCAAACCGCAGTACAGCGCCACCCACGACGAGGAGATCAAAGTCGTCTTCGAACTGGCGGGCAAGCAGCGCTGGGAGGAAGCCGAAGCGCGCGCCAATGCCCTGTACGCCCGCGACCCACAGGACCCCGCGGTGCAGCGCCTCCTGAGCTGGGTGCAGCAGAAACGCGGCGTGGTCCGCGAGCAGGCGATGGAGGACCGCATCCGCGAGCTCGATTCCCAAACCACGGTGTTCAATCCCACCGTGCGCACCTTGCTGACGGAGAAGAAGGACCGCGGCCTCCCGCCCCGCAAGGATGTCCGCGACGCCGTCGAGCAGATCAAGTCCACTCCCTACATTCCGGAAACGTACGGCAAGACCAACTACATGCGGGGCGTGCTCTTCGAGATGGAGTCGCCCGAGGGCCGGATGGCCAAGGTGTTGGACCGGACCGTCTCCGTCCATCTCACCAACGCCACCCTCGGCCTCATCATCTTCTCGGTCGGCAGTCAGGAGGGCATCAACTTCGCGGCGGACGAGGCGCTGCCGGCCTTCAAGCAGACCGTGAGCGTCAACCTCGACAAGGTCAAGGTGTCGGAGTTCCTCCAGTTCATCTCGCGCAACTACGACGTGCAGTTCCAGGTGGGGGATGAGCTGATCTGGGTGGTGGACGCCAAGGATCCCAAGAAAAAGTTCGAAGAGACCCGCTTCTACCGTTTACGGCGCGGCTTCGTCCTGCCGGCCCAGCTCGGCCCCCCGGAAGTCCAGCGCACGACCACGACGGTGAACAACGTCACCACGGTCAGCGAACAGATGAAGATGGCGAAGTTCGTCAACGACCTGGCGCCGTTGCGGCCCTCGATCGAGAGCGCCATCACCAACTTCTTCAAGGGCTCCAAGTACATGATCGACCTCGAGCGCAACCTGATCGTGGCGCAGGGCACCCGGGAGGAGCTGACCGTGATGGACAAGATCGTGGAGGAGTTCGACAAGCCGATGCAACAGGTGCTCATCGAGGCCCGGTTCATCACGCTCTCGGAGGCTTCCTTCCTGAAACTGGGCGTGGTGTGGGAAACCGGGCGGGATCTGCTCACCTCGGGCCGGGAGCCGTCGGATTTCACCGGGCAGGCGGTGGGTGAAGTGGGGCTCGGTTTGCAGGAAACCAAGGCCAACATCCTTTCGCGGGAAAACCTCAGCGCCACCCTCACGGCAATCCAGCAATCGGGCGAAAGCCAGGTGCTGAGCGCGCCCCGGCTCACGCTGATCAACAACCTCCCCGCCACCATCAGCGACGGCAAGGTCCAGTACTACTACGAGGAATACCAGGTCAAGCAGCAGATTCTCGAACGCCGGTCCACCTCCTCGCTGATCCCCTCGGGCAAGCCGGTCAAAATCACCTCCGGCGTGAACCTCTCCGTGCTCGCCAGCATCGGAGGCGACGGCCGAAGCATCCTGCTTGCGCTTAACCCGCAGGTGAATCAGGACGTCAAGCTCGTGCCGTTTGCGACCGTTACCGACCGCGACGATACCGGCAAGGTGGTGAGTTCCTTCGATATCAAGCTTCCCGAGTCGCGGTCGCAGGAACTGGCCACGCGCGTCGTGGTTCGCTCCGGACAAACGGTGGTGATGGGCGGCGTCTTGGAGCGCACCCAGACCACCTTTGTGGAGTCCGTGCCCGTCTTGGGGAATCTCCCGCTGATCGGCGCGGCCTTTCGCCGTCGCGCTGAGTTGGACAAGCCGCGCTACCTGCTGATCTTCGTCACGGCCACGCTGCTGGCGGAGACCGGCGAGTTCCTGATCTTCGACGAGGAAGAGCATTCGATGCGCACGGAGTCGTCGGGACTGCTGGGATTGCCACCCGCCGCCCCGGCCCCGGCA
>CAYYMW010000495.1:0-4522 GCA_964472515.1 uncultured Verrucomicrobiota bacterium
GTGTTGCAGCGCGGGTGCAGCGGAGAAACGGCCGAGGGTCGGGTTCCGGCCCAGGCATTCGGCGTGCAACTCGACGCCCGGTGCGCCCTCCAACCGTTCGCGCAGCCGCAGGCTGGTTTCGGTGACAGTGGCCCAGGGCGAAAGCCAGTGGGGCGGCGTGGCTGGGACGTGGTCCAGGCAGAACGCGAGGTGAGCCTCGCCGGAGGAGCGCACGACGGCGGCGACCAGGTCCAATTCCTGGGGGGTCATTTCCGCGAAGCCATCCATCCAGACCCCCTCGACCTGGAAAAGGCCCGGCGAGTGGCGTAGGGCTTCGGTGGCCAAGTCCAGCAGGCGATCAGGGTCTTCCAAGCCGTGCCGGGCGAGCCAAGCGGCGTACGCCCGACCGAGGACGGCCAGGTCGCGTAGTTTGGCGGCCAGGGGGGAATGACGATCCAAGGTGGCCGCCACCCGCTCCAGGCGCTCTACGCTCACCTGATGATGCTGGAGTTCGCGCAGGGTGGTGTCCAGTTGCCGGGCAAAACCGGGCAACTTGCTGGAGGCGCGGAAGAGACTGAGGCGTTCGCGGTGGCGGGCCAGCAGCGCCCGCAGGACCATCAAGCGGCCTTCCTCACCGAGGATCGGCTGGGCGGGGTGGGCCAGCAAGTTCAGGACGAACTGCGCCAGACGCGGCAGGGAGAGAATCTGGAGCCGGGTGTATCCCGGAAGGGCGGGATCAGCGAGGAGTTGGCGCTCCAGTTGATAGGTGGCTTGACGCGGTGCGAGCAACAACAGCGGCGGGCCGAGCGGTTGGGCGCGCAGGCGCTCACGAATCTGGCTCAGACAGCGGTGGGTCTTGCCGCTGCCGGCTGGTCCGTAGAGAAACGTGGCGCGCACGCAGGCATCCTAACGGGCGAATCCGGCTTTGGCAAACCGGGTGGAGCATCATCCCCGTTCCACGCGCGAGCGGTCAGTCGCGCCTGCGTCGCGACGAAGTTCGGAAGGAGCAGACTGACCACCGCGATGGCAAGGGCATAGGCGAGCGTAGTAAGCGCCGCCTTCTGGGCCCGGAAGGCCAGTTGCGCCATTCCGCCCAGGACCAGCACGGCGAAGGAGATCAGGTGGATGGGAACCGTCGCTTCCGCGAAAGCCCTTAGCCCGGTGATCCGCACTCCGAACATGCACACCAAGAGCACTAAGCCAAACCACGTATAGGCCTTGAACGGCCGGAGCAGGGCGGTGAGGCATTCGTCGCGGTTCGTGGGGAGCATTTTCACTGGGCGTAGCGATTCGTGGTGAGTCAATTGGCCTACCCGCCCGCCAGGAAGCGAAAGGCACGCTTCAACGCGGCCAGCGAGAGGCGTGGAGGCGGGTAGCGCAGGCTGGAGTCGAAGACGAACGGCCGGCGCAGCACCGAGCGGCGGTGAGAGAAACAATCGAAGCTCGCCTTGCCGTGGTACGCGCCCAAGCCGCTCTCCCCCAGGCCGCCGAAGGGCAGATCCTTGCCGACCATGTGCAGGACCACATCGTTGAGGGCCACGCCGCCCGAGCGCGTGGCTTCGAGCACGCGGTCCTGGATCGCGCGGTCCCGCGTGAAGAGATACAGGGCGAGGGGTGTAGGCCGGTCGCGCAGCAGGGCCAGCGCCACCTCCAGCGAGTCGAATTCCAGCACGGGCAAGATCGGTCCGAAGATCTCCTCCTGCATGACCGTGGCCTCCGGGGAGACATGGGTCAGCAGCGTCGGGGCGACGTAGAGGTCGTCGACGTCGTGCTGGCCGCCGAGGACCACCTGGCCGCATTTCAGGTAGCCCAGGAGTCGCTCGAAGTGCCGCCGGTTGACGATGCGGGGGAAGTCGTGGCTCTGTTGCGGATCGGCGCCGTAGAACTCGAGCACGACCCGCTTCAGGGCGTCCACGAACGGGGCGCTGACGCTGCGCTCCACGAGCACAAAATCGGGAGCTACGCAGGTCTGGCCGGCGTTCAGGAACTTGCCCCAGGCGAGGCGCCGGGCGGTGACTTCCAAGGGGGCGTCCGCGCACACGAGGCACGGGCTCTTGCCGCCTAGTTCTAGGGTGACCGGCGTCAGGTGACGGGCGGCGGCGGCCATGACGGATCGGCCGACGGCGGTACTGCCGGTATAGAAGATGGTGTCGAACTTCTCACGCAGCAGGGCCTCGGCGGTGTCGCGTTCGCCCAGGACGACCGCAACCGATTCCTCGGTGAAGGTGGCGCCCACGAGGCGGGCAAGCAGTTCGGCGGTGCGGGGCGCCAACTCGGAGGGCTTCAGCACGGCGCAATTGCCCGCCGCCAAAGCGCCGACCAACGGCGAGAGCATGAGTTGGAGCGGGTAGTTCCACGGCCCGATGATCAAGGCGACGCCGAAGGGTTCGGATCGGATGGAGCCGCGCGCGGGCCAGGTCATCAACGGCACCCGGCGTCGCTGCGGCCTCATCCACGCCGGCAGATGGCGGAGGGCATGGCGGATTTCGCTCAGAACCAGGCCGATCTCGGTGGCATACGCTTCGTGGGGGGATTTCCGGAGATCGGCAAACAGGGCGTCGCTCAACGCAGCCTCATGCGTTTCGATCACCTCGAGCAACCGGCGCAACTGGGCGCGACGATACCCAAGCGATCGCGTGGCTCCGGTGAGGAAGTGAGCTCGCTGCCGGCTGACCAGTCGGGCGAAGTCCATGGTCCGTTTTTCCCAGTGTCGGCGAGGACGCCGCGCGGAATCAAGCTGTGAATCGGGGCGTGGCCGGGGCAAGGTCGACCGACGGGATTCGTGTGGCGGCACCTTGACTGCCTACTTCGACCAGTTCACCTCAAGTTCTTTGGCTCCTGACGGTACGTCCACCGTCTGTTCTTTTCCGCCCGGCCAGCGCAGCCATAGCTTGGTCGGTTGGCGGTGGAACGTGACTACCGGTGTGCCGTTGACCGACCAGTAGCCGCTCCCGCACTGGACCTGTTGGACCGGCCCCCACTCGCTGCCGTCTCCAGCGCGCACCACCGTGCCCACGGCCCGCGGGTTACCCTCGGGGCCGTGCAGGTTCAACCGGAGGCCAGGTTTGGCGGTTCGGTTATGGAGAAGCCGGGTGGATTGGCGATTCTGGGTGAGCACCAGGTCCAGGCGGCCGTCATGGTCGAAGTCTGCGGCAGCACAGCCGCGTTGCTCGCCGGGAACATCAAGGCCGCTCTCCAGCCGTCCCAGTGGCCGAAAGGCGCCACGCCCGTCACCCAGCAGCGCCAAACCGAGTCCGCCATCGTAGCGCGTGGTCTCGGGTTCGACCCCAAAGAAGTTCTGCCCCAACACCAAGTCGAGGTTGCCGTCGCCATCCAAGTCGCCCGCCACCATCCCAAACACCGGGGCGAACTGGGCCTCAGTGGGCAGGGGGCGGGCTTCGAAGTGGTCGCCGCGATTGAGGAAAAGGGTCGTGTCGAGTGTTGCGGCTTCGACATAAGAGAAAGCGGAGAGGCGGGTCCCGAGAACGTCCTGGATCGAGGCGGCCGCGTAGGCACGGAAGCTGGGCAGAGTGTCCGCCAGCCAAGGGAGGCTCATGGCCATGGTGGAGTAGTCACGCCACGGGACCCACTTTGCCAGTGCCGCGTCGAAGTAACATTCGATGAGCGCCAGACCGACGCCCCCGTCTACCGTGCCGTAGTAGGCACGCAGGGGCTTGTCGAGGTGCCTCTGGAAGCGTGTGTTCCTTCCCCAGTTGCCCGCCACGAGGTCCAGGCGGCCGTCGTTGTCGAAATCCCCCGCCGCCACGCTGGTCCACCAGCCGGTGAGGCCAGCAAGGCCGAGTGGGTTGGTCTGCTCGGTCAAGGTGCCCCGGCGGTTGAGGTACACCCGTACCGGTCCCCATTCGCAAGCGAGCGCCAGATCCGGCCAGCCATCCTCATTGAGGTCGGCGAAGCAGGCTCCTGAGACCAATCCAGCCGCCGCCAATGCCTTGGAGTTGGTGGCATCCGGTTCGAACCGGAGGCCGAGTCCGCGGTACAGAACCGAGGGCGGTGCGACCGGGTAATTGGCGGCGCGAACCCGGGCGCCCACAAAGAGATCCAAGCTCCCGTCGCCGTCGACATCGGCGAGGGCCAGCGGGCCGGCGCTGCCGTCGAGGTCGGGCACCACGCCCACAGCCTCGGCGCCGGCCTGCGGCAACGCCAGTACCGCGCTGGCGTTCGTGCGGCCATCCTCATAGCTGGCTACCCCGACCAGCAGCCCCCGCGGCGCGCCGGCTTCGAACCGCGGGAGGATGGTAGTGGTGGCGCGAGGCCACGGCGTCGAACCGTGCCAATTGGTCCACCCAGCGAAGCCCTTTCCTTGCAGATTCCGATAGACTCCCAGCAGACCGCCCTTGCCGGCCCCGACCACCAGGTCCTCCCAGCCGTCTCCGTCCAGATCCAGCCAACTCACGCCGGGGCCCAGGCCGCTGAGCCGCTTGGAGAGCAAGGGCTGCATTCCGAAGTCGTCGAAGGGTGGCTCCTGATGCCGATGCCCCAGGAGACCGGACTGGTCCTCGAACAGCGGTGGGGCGGGTTGGGG
>CAYYMW010000496.1:0-4490 GCA_964472515.1 uncultured Verrucomicrobiota bacterium
CCTCCATGAGCCACCAGGCAGACAACGTTTCCGGCGGCGGTCGCTGACCGCTGCTTCAGACCATCTATTCACATGACAACCAAGCATCGCATTCTCACCACCAGTTTCGCGAGCGTCTATCCCTTCTATGTCGCCAAGGCGGAGAAGAAGGGGCGCACAAAGACCGAAGTTGATGCCATTATCCGTTGGCTGACCGGCTACAGTCAGCAGGAGTTGGAGGGACAACTGAAGAAGCAGACCGACTTTGAGACCTTTTTCAAAGAAGCTCCCAAGCCGAATCCCGCACGAAGTCTGATCAAGGGCGTGGTTTGTGGCGTCCGGGTGGAAGACGTTCAAGAGCCGACGATGCGGGAAATCCGGTATTTGGACAAACTGGTCGATGAGTTGGCCAAGGGGAAGACCATGGACAAGATCTTGAGGGCCTAGCCATGGCGCTGCCGCGATTCGATGGGTTTGGAGAACCCGGGGAGGGCTTCGCCGAAGGCAGAGGTTTGTCCTTGGCGAACCGAGTCTGCGGGAGCGGACGAGCCCGCTGCCACGCCGCCCCGCCGGGCAGCCACACCGTGCGGCTGAACTTGCCGGTGACCGTTGCAGCGGAGCGGGCGTTTCCGGCGGCGGTCGCTGAGCTTCGTCATCCATGAGCCACCAGCCGGACAACGTTTCCGCCGGGACGCAAATCGTGTCCAAGGTGGAGATCCGCGGGGTGAACCACTCGCTGGCGCATCCGCGCGGGGCGGTGGGTGCATCTTGCCACGGCCCAACGCATCCCGGTTGTGTCTACGGGCCGTCAGCGGTGGAGGTCATTAACGGGCGGCTCCCTTCGTGACTTATGCGGGAGTCTATCGCCAAGACTATTCGTCGGGCAGGGGACAGGCAAGCCGGTGCGAGGTTGCGAGCGCGGCGCCGCAGGAGTTCGTGGAATCTCCTCTTCTTCGGGCTCGCTCTCGTTGCAGTTGGCCTGACGTGGTATGGCCTATTCCGGGTCGTGTGGGCCTTCCATGTGTTCTGCCATCCCCAACACGAGTTTCGTGACTTCTGGGGCAAGGGCATCAGCTTCGCGAGTTTCGTACCGAGCTTCCTCATGCTATTTGCGCCTGCCCCAGCTGCACTTCTCACAGGCTTCGCGGCGGCAAACTGCGTCGCATGGTTGATTCGACCGTCTCGGCGAGCACTCGACGCCGAAGCCGCGGATCACCGCAGTGGTGGGTTTAGTGAATCCACCCGCTGGCTGTGCCGGTGCGCTGCTTGGTCGTGGGCTGTTGGCTTGCCTATTGCACTCATTGCGGCGTATCTGCTCAGATCCTTGAGATGAGCGCGCCGCCCAACCGATGCACTGAACCACCCACCGCGCCCCCATGAGCCACCAGCCAGACAATGTTTCCGCCGGGACGCAAATCGTGTCCAAGGTGGAGATCCGCGGCGTGAACCACTCGCTGGCGCATCCGCGCGGGGCGGTGGGCATCGTCACGCGCACGCCGGCCGGGACGGACCGCGGTTACCTGGTGCGGTTCCCGGATGGCTTCGAGGCGACGCTACCGCCGGAGGAGTTCGAGGTGCTCAAACACTTCAAGGACCGCCTCAGCCCGGGGGCGGATCGACCGGCGTTCGACCTCGAGCAGCACATCCTCTACCGCTGCGTGGTGGGCTCGCGCGCCTACGGACTGGACACCGCAGCCTCCGACACCGACCTCCGGGGCATTTACCAGGCCCCGGCCGAGCTCCAGTGGTCGCTCTTCGGCGCGCCAGAGCAATTCGAGGATTCCGCCGCGCAAGCCTGCTACTGGGAGCTGCACAAGTTCCTGGTCATGGCGCTCAAGGCCAACCCGAACATCCTGGAATGCCTCTACTCGCCCCTGGTGGAGAAGGTGACGCCGCTGGCGGAGGAGTTGCTGGCCCTGCGGAGCGGGTTCCTCTCCCAGATGATCTTCCAGACGTTCAACGGGTACGCGACGTCGCAGTTCAAGAAGATCGAGCAGGACCTGCGCAACCACGGCACCGTGCGCTGGAAACACGCCATGCACCTGCTGCGCCTGCTCATGACCGGGGCGGCGGCCTTGCGCGACGGGTTCGTGACGGTGCACGTCACCACCGCGCGGGACCGTCTGCTGGCCGTGCGCGACGGCGCGGTGCCCTGGCCGGAGATCGAGGCCTGGCGGCAGGAGCTGCACCGCGATTTCGAGCGTGCCCTGGCGGAAACCAAGCTCCCCGAACGCCCCGACTACGAAGCCGCCAACCGCTTCCTCCTCAAGGCGAGACGGGGAGTGACAGCGGCCTAGAAACGCGCTTTACTCGACTGACGCTGCGATGAAGCTCAAGCGGATCATCTCGGTTATCAACGACATGCAGGCGGCGGGCGTCATCGGGCGCTACGCCATCGGCGGAGCTGTGGCGGCCACGTTCTACCTCGAGCCGGTGGCCACCTTGGATCTGGACATCTTTGTCGCGCTGCAGCCGGAGCCGGGCCAACTGATTCTCACCCCCAAGAAGATCTACGATTTCCTGACCGCCCGCGGTTGGCAGCCTGAGGGCGAGTACCTGGTCATCGAAGGGTGGCCCGTGCAGTTTCTGCCTCCCACGGGTCCTCTCCTTGACGAAGCCCTCGCCGACGCGCGCGAAACCGACGTGGACGGAGAACGCACCTTCGTCCTCTCCGCGGAACATCTGGTGGCGATCGCCTTGGAGACCGGCCGTGCCAAGGATCGACAGCGGATCCTGCAGTTCGTCGAGGCGGGCGGCCTCAATCGCGACAAGCTGGGCGAGATCCTCAAGCGGCATGGCCTATCTGAGCGGTGGACGCGTTTCGAACAGCAGTATTTGACCGGCCCGTCATGAGCGCAGATTTCTCACGCATTGAAGAGAGCAAGCGCCAAATGCGCAGGCGGTTGGCGGCGCTGCCGTTCACCGAAAAGCTCCGCATCGTGGAAGAGCTGCGCGAGCGCACGCTCGCCATCCGCGCCAGTCCGTTGGGCAAGCGGAGGCAGGCAACTCCGACTCCCTCAGCAACCAGCGCGCCGTCGTGAGCGTCTTAGTCCCACTCCGCTGGTGAGGATGAGTCCATGAACTGGCTGGGCATTGGGGCGGTGGCGCTCGGCTTCGTGGCTTACTGCGTGGGACTGCGGTGGGCCACCAACGCAGAATCGCGGCCCGTTTCGACTTTCCGCGTGGCAGCGTTGGCCGTGCTTGCCATGCCTGCGGTGGCTTACGCCTGCTACTACTCCAAGCTGATGGGGGAACCACTCTGGCTCTACCGGCTGCGAGCCGCGCCGGGCAGCGAATGCCTCGCCGCCTTTGCCGGGGTAACGGCAGGCTGGGCCCAGGTGCGGCTGGCCCCGCGCTTGCGCCTGAGCCGGCTGGGCCGGTCGGTCCTGATCCCGGTGGTGCTGGGGTTCACGCTGGCGTTGCCTTACCTGAAGCCACTCGTGCGGCCGTTGAATCAGTCCGCCCTTCACGACGCCTGGAAGGACAATGTTTGCCTGCAATCGACCCTGTCCACCTGCGGGCCCGCTGCAGCGGCGACCATTGTGCGCCGGCTGGGCGGCAACCTCTCCGAGCAACAGTTGGCACGGGAGGCGTTCACCAGCGGGACGGGCACGGAGAACTGGTACCTCGCCCGCACGCTGGAGCGGCACGGTTTCGCCACCCGCATGCTGCTGAGCGATCCGCTCCAAGCCCCCTTGCCTGCGATCGCGGGAGTGCGCCTCAAGACCTACGCCAACTCCGGCCATTTCGTCGCGCTGCTGGATCGCCGGGACGACCAACTGGTCATCGCGGATCCGATGGAGGGCCTGATGACCAACACGCTGGCGAAGCTGCAAGAAGCGTACGACTTCACCGGTTTTATCATGCAGATCAGCCCCGGAAGGGCGCCGGGCGGTCCAGGATAGCGACCTACCGACATGCAACTCCACGCAGCAGCTTCACGCGGTGACATTCCGGCCATGGCATTCGCTTTGGAAAAGGGTACGGACATCGATGCTCGTAACGGGGCGGGACAGACGGCGCTGCTCTGCGCCTTGGAACGCATGCGAGCTTTCTCCCAGTGGCGGGGGCCGAGAGCCACCCTCGCGACGGTTCAGTTTCTGCTCGATGCGGGCGCAAGCCTTGAGGCGGCCGACAGCTTGGGAGCAACGGCGATTCACCATGCGGCGAAAGTCGCCGATACGGAGGTCTTGGAGCTGATGCTGGCTCGCGGTGGAAATCCACTGCATGTCACACCCTCTGGCTATTCCGTTCTGGTCGACGCATGCTATCAGCCCGCCAGTCCCGTCAAACTCCGAATGGTCGAACGCCTGCACAAAGCCGGAACCAGCCTGAACGCGACCTCCGATCATGGTGAGTCTCCGCTAAGCGTGTGCCTCTTCTTTGCCGATCTCCCAACCCTGCGCCTCCTGCTCGACTTGGGTGCAGATCCCACCCCGCTGCAATGGTCGGCGACCCACCACACCGTAGCCTTCGGCAGTCTGGACGAACTACGAAGGCGGCCGCCTTCG
>CAYYMW010000497.1:0-4471 GCA_964472515.1 uncultured Verrucomicrobiota bacterium
AACGTGAACCGCTGGCGGGGACAACTGGGGATGAGCCCGGTGGCGGAGGGGGAGTTGGGCAAGTACACTTCGCCGATGGAGATCGGAGATGGGTTGGCGGTGGTCGCGGATATGGCGCCTGAACCGCCCACTAAACGGATGGTGGCGGTGGTAGTGGCGCGCAGCGGCCGGACTTGGTTCTACAAGGCGGCGGGGAGCGGGGTGGCCGTGGAGAAGCGCAAGGCCGAGTTTCTGGAATTCGTGCGCGGAGTGAAATACGATGGTTGACCGAATTGTCAAAGCGCTGGCTTCGCTCAAGTTGGCGGTGGTCTGTCTGGGCTTCGCGGTGGTGCTGGTGTTCGTGGGGACCATGGCGCAGAAGGACATGGGCATTTACGAGGCGCAGGCACGCTATTTCCGAAGCCTGTTCGTCTACTGGACTCCGGCAGGGGCGGGCTTCAAAGTACCCGTCTTGCCGGGTGGGTATCTCTTAGGGGCGCTGCTGCTGGCCAATCTCGTGACGGCCCAGATAACGCGTTGCGGCCTTTCCTTCCAGAAACTGGGGCTCACGCTCACTCATCTTGGACTGGCGTTGCTGCTCGTCGGGCAGTTGGCGACGGATGTCTTCCAGGTGGAGAGTTCCATGCGGCTGCGCGAGGGGCAGGCCAGCAACTACTCGGAGGACCAGCGCATGGCGGAAGTGGCCATCGTGGACGTCACCTTGCCGGATCGTGACCAGGTGGTGGCGATTCCCGAGGGGCGGCTGACGCGGGACGCTGTGGTTGCCGAAGCCAGCCTGCCTTTTACGATTAAGGTGGTGGATTACCTGGCGAACTCGCGGCCCCGCCTGGTTGAGGGTACTCCCGCGGCTGGCGTGCAAGGCGTGGGGCAGAAGGTGGCATTCGATGCAGTGCCGAGAGCCGGACGTAGCGATTCGCGGGATGTGCCGGCCGCCTTGGTGGAGTTGGAGGCGTCGGGCAAGTCGCTGGGCCGTTGGTGGCTCTCGGGGTGGATTGGCGAGCCAGAGTTGCTCAACTCGCTCCTGCGCCAGACGACCGGCCCGGCCCGCGAGTCTCTGAGCCGGCCGCAGACGCTCCAGTACGAGGGCCGGACGTTTCGATTGGTAATGCGTCCCGCCCGCTACTATAAGCCGTTCTCGCTGGAACTGCTCAAGTTCTCGCATGACAAATACATTGGCACGGATATTCCGAAGAACTTCTCGAGCCGGGTGCGCCTGACGCGCCCGGACACGCAGGAGAACCGGGAGGTGCTGATCTACATGAATAACCCGCTCCGGTACGGAGGGGAAACGTATTATCAGTCCGGTTTCGACCCGCGCGACAACACGGTCACGATTCTGCAAGTGGTGCGCAATCCTGGCTGGATCACGCCTTACGTGTCATGCGGGTTGGTGGGGTTGGGGCTGACGCTCCATTTTGGCCTGCATCTGCGCGCGTTCTTGCGGCAGCGCGCCCAACTTGCGAAATCATGAAGAAGTTCGGTCCCTGGCTGGTGGTGCTCTTGGGTTTGCTCTGGGTGTTGGGTGGACTTCAGGCGCCGAAATCGCGCGACGCGTTCGAACGCACCGAGTTCGGCCGGTTGCCGGTAGTGATGAACGGGCGCGTACAACCGCTGGATTCCGTGGCCCGGAATGCCCTGTTGGTGCTGCGCAACAAGCAGTCGATTTACCTGACCAATCGGCCGCCGGTGTCGGCCACGGAGTGGTTGATGGAAGTGACGATGCGTCCGGAGCAAGCCGATGCCTGGCCCGTATTTCGCGTCGATCACCCCGAGGTGCGGGATCTCGTCAAGCTGGCCCAAGACCAGGCCATGCACGTGTCCTACAAGCAGTTGGAACCGTTTCTCGCCGAAATCGAACGGCAGGCTCGCCGCGCGCAAGGCATCGAGGCCCCGAACCGCAGTTCGTTTGAACGGGCAATTCTGAAGCTGGACAACGGCCTTGGGCTCTACCAACAGCTTCGCATCATGCTCCGACCCGAGGGCTCGCAGGACATGGCCGCCGAAGTGGCCGCCTACGCCCAGGCCATCGAACCGGGCTTGGCGGCGGTGAAGAACCGCGAGGAAGGAAAGCCCTTTAGCCAGCCGGACTTTGACCGCCTGCTGGCGTCGGTGCAGCGGTACGAAGGCATGGCCAACTCCAGCCGTGTGATGCTGGTGCCGCCGTCCGATCCCGCCCAAGGCAAGGAGGGGTGGGCGAACATGGGGCTCGCGTTGATGTCCGCGGTACATGACAAGGAGATTCATCCTGCCGCCGCCCGTTATGCCGCCATGGTGAGCGCCTATCGACAGGACCGGGCTTCGGACTTCAACCGCGCGCTGGGCGAATTGAAGCAATGGGTGGGGCAGCACGCCGCGCCGGAGGCGGCCAAATGTAAACGCGAGTTCGTCTACCAGAACTGGCGGCCGTTCTATCACAGCACGGTGCTGTATGTGATGGTTTTTCTCTGCGCCATTGGTGTGTGGTTCGCTGCCGGCAGCTTCTTCTACCGTTCCGCGGGTGGCCTGCTCTGGCTGGCGTTTGCCTTGCACTCGGCGGGCATCCTGTTCCGGATGCACTTGGAGGGGCGCCCCCCGGTCACCAACCTTTACTCTTCGGCGGTCTTCGTCGGCTGGGGGGCCGTGCTGCTGGGCCTGATCCTGGAACGATTCAGCCGCGACGGCATGGGCTACGTGATGGCCGCGCTGCTGGGCTTCATCACCCAGCTTATCGCGCACAACCTGTCACTGGGCGGTGATACCATGGAGATGCTGCGGGCCGTGCTGGACACGAACTTCTGGCTGGCGACGCATGTGGTGGTGATCACGCTCGGTTACTCGGCGGGATTCGTGGCCGGGTTCCTGGCCTTGCTTTACCTGCTCCGGAAGTGGCTTGACCGTAACTTCCCGGAAGCCTCGGCCGCGGCGTTAGTGCGGGTGGTGTACGGCACGATCTGCTTTGCCACGCTGTTCAGTTTTGTGGGCACCGTGCTGGGCGGCATCTGGGCCGATCAGTCCTGGGGCCGGTTTTGGGGTTGGGACCCCAAGGAGAACGGGGCGTTGATGATCGTGCTCTGGAACGCTCTGATTCTGCATGCCCGGTGGGACGGCATGGTGGGCGACCGGGGCCTGATGAATCTGGCGGTGTTCGGCAACATCGTCACCGCCTTCTCGTGGTTCGGCGTGAACATGCTGGGAGTGGGACTGCACGCTTACGGTTTCATGGACCAAGCGTTGCTGTGGCTGGGGATATTCATCCTCAGCCAGTTGGCGGTGATCGCCATCAGCTTCCTGCCGAAGCGTGGCGCGCGGGTTGCCGCGACGAGTTCCACGGCGCGCTGAGTCTGGCCACTTGGAGTGGGGGAGGGCAGAAAAGCCCGCCTTCGGCAAGGAAGGCGGGCGGAGACAAAAGGGGACGCAGGCGGTGGCTCAAGGCTGGCCGCCAAAGCTCGCGTAGTCGTCAAGATCCAGGAGGTCAAACCAAGTGGCAATATCGTCCCGCTGGGGCGCGATCTTCTGATGCACTTCCTGGAAGAACTCGCGGCCATCCGTGTTGGCGGGCGCGCGTTGATCCTGATGGTTGGACCAGGCGGCGATGGCCGCGTCGACGGGCTTGGTGGCCGAGTTGGCGCGGATCCAGGCCAGCAACTCCCCGTCGCCCTTGCCCGCCGCCACCTGCTTCTTCAAGGCTTCCGGATCGATGCCGGCGAACGTGAGAAACTGCTGGTCCAAGGGACAAGCGTAGTTGTACTCGCCTTGGGTGCCGGCAACGACCGCGCGGCATTTATCGAGCATGCGAGGGAGGATCGCGTAGCCGCCCAGCCGCGCGCGCGGACTGCGAGGGGGTTGGTTTCGAAGGTCAGGTGCTTTCATGGCTCAGAGGTTGAGGTTTTGAGTGTCGGCGTCGTGGAATCGGATCAAGCCAGTCCGGGTGAGTGGCGACTTGAACTTGCCAGCCACCAGACCAGAACACCCCCCGCCCAAGGTCGCTGACCATTGGATCGGGAGGTGCGAGAGTAACCACCCACGAGCGCACGTTCGCAGAGTATAGCCCAAACGACGCGTGCGCACCAGCCGCCCGGTGGGCGGCGCTAGGCTGTCGGCGACGGGGCGTCCGGTGCGGCGGGCGCAGGTGCTGCAGGAACCTCCGGTTCCGCTGGCGGTTGGGACGCCGCCGTTTCCTCCGCCGAAGGCGCCGGGGTGGCTGCAGGAACGGGCGCGGGCTCGGCGGCCGGGGAGGTCGCGGGCTGCTCCGGCGCGGTCGGTGCGGTCTCCACCGGAATGGCGGGAGCGGGTTTGGGCTCCGGCTTGGGTTTGGGTGGCTTGGCCATTTCGAGCCGGCCATCCATGAACTCGATCATGTGCCCTTGGTGAACCAGCCAGTGAAGGTCGCTGATGAGGGCGGCCTGTTCGGGAGTGGGAGCCGGGGTGGCGGGGGCGGCCGGAGCCGGCGCTCCTTCGGCCGGGGCCGGAGCGGGAGTTGCCGGAGCGGGCG
>CAYYMW010000498.1:0-4446 GCA_964472515.1 uncultured Verrucomicrobiota bacterium
CTGCTCGACCCCACCCTCCCCGAGGTCAGCGCTCTCCTCGCCGACACCATTCGCCGCGCCCGCACCTGGGGCTACGACCTCATCAAGCACGACTTCTCCGCCGTCGATACCCTCGGCCGCTGGGGCTTCGATATGGGCAGCACCCTCACCCACGACGGATGGTCCTTCGCCGACCGCTCCCGCACCACCGCCGAGATCAACCTCGCCCTCTACCGCACCCTCCGCGAGGCCGCCGGCGATATCCCTCTCATCGGCTGCAACACCTTCAGCCACCTTTCCGCCGGCCTCTTCGAGATCAACCGCACCGGCGACGATGTCAGCGGCCGTTCCTGGGACCGCACCCGGCGCATGGGCGTCAACACCCTCGCCTTCCGTGCCTGCCATCACAACGCCTTCTACGCCGCCGACCCCGACATCGCCGCCATCACCGCCGAACACCCTTGGGACCTCGGCCGCCACTGGATTCGCCTCGTCGCCGAAAGCGGCATGCCCTTCTTCGTCTCCCCCCAACTCAGCGCCACGGGGCCCGAGCAAAAGGCCGTCCTCAAGGACGCCTTCGCCGCCGCGCTCTCCAAGCCGCCGCTGGCTGAACCCCTGGACTGGCTCGAGACCAGCATCCCCCGCCGCTGGAAACTCCGTGGCCAAACCGTCACCTTCGACTGGATGGGCCCGTCCGGCGCCTGGCCGTTCCGGGACTGACGCATCGGCTCCCTTGCCGCACCGGCCTCTGGCCTGCTGGTCACTAGGTCATGCTGTCCCGGACCTCGCCTCACTGGCTCGCCCCTCGCGGTTTGCGAGGCCCCGGTGGCAAACTCAACCCCACCCTCCCAGGCGGCGTCATGTGGCCAGGCATGGGCATTCTCCAGGGTTCTTCCGACTGAGGAAGATCACGCTCCCAGCCGGCATGGCAACGCGCAAGAAAGAGGCTTTGAGCGACCGAAAACGACCGATGGAAGCGTGAAGAGCAAGGCTGGGCGGCACCGCGCAACCGGTTCGCCAACCACCAAGGTAACGAGAGCAGACGCCAGTTTGTACTGGTGGCGGCTTTACCAGTATTGGCATCAAAGGCTGGGGTGGGCGCACCGTCGGCCTTGACCGTGATGCTGTAAAGCTGCAGCCCCAGACTGCGCGCATCCTGGGAGCCGGGAATGACCCGCTGAGGCACCCAGGAAGCGCAGCGCAGTTCCAGCCGGGCGCGGTCCGAGGTCTGCGCCGGGAGTTGGGCTTGCAGCGGGCCGGCCTCGGGCAGCGCCGCCAACCGCCGCCCGTCCAGATAGAGGCCGGCGTCGGTGGCGAGAGCTTCCTTGGGCGCGCGCAATTCGAGCGTAACCGTACAGGCCTTGCCGGCCACGACGGGCAGGACCAACCGGGTAATCCCGGCGGTCCAGCGGAAGGGCCGGTTGGATCGCTCGGCCCCGTGGCAGCCCTGGAGATACCGCCCGTCACCGGGAGCCCCGACGGTCAGGCGGTAGTGGGCGCGGTTCTCCGGGGTCCAGCGGATCGGGTCCGGTTCGTTCAAGGCGACCTGGGCACGGTCTCCCGCCTGGTTTTCCACGCGAAAGCCCCCCACCGCCTGGTTGCCGGTGAGAATGGCGGAGACCACCTCCGGCCCGAGGGCGGCAGCCACGCCGTCCTGCGCGAAGGTGCAGCCTTGCACGATCACCCGGCCGGCATCGATCTGGAGCGCGGGCGCGCCTTCGCCTCGATTGTCCCAATGAACGAAGTTGCAGGCGCTGGCGGTGAACTGGCCCGCCGGACTGCGCATCCAGACGCAGCGGTCGATCGGCCCCCAGAAGGCGCAGTTCACCAGGCTGACCTTGCCCTCGGCGGAGGGGGCGACCTCGAGGCAGACGGCGTTGGTGCTGCCCCAGCGGCCGACGAATTCGCCGTTGCTGAACAGCAGCCCGGGCGGTTGGGCCTGTTCCACCACCACGGCGCGCTGGCAGGAGTCCGCGCCCAGGCCGGCGAAATTGCCGTTGGCGCTGCCCGCTTTGGATTGCGAGAAACGATAGCCGATGCCGTAGCCAAAGCAGAACGTGTTGGCCACGTATTGCCAGTCGGTGCGGGCGAACTCGAAGGCCACGCCCTGGGTGTTGATCCACTTGCAATAGGGCTCGTTCTGGTCGTAGGCCAGGCCGAAGGGCCAGAAATGGATGTTCTCGACGCGGCCGATGTCGTAGCACTCATCCACGAAGAGTCCGCGCCAGATGGGGTAGCCGGTGATGTTTCGCACCAGGTGACGGTGGGCGCGAACCAGCCGGATGGCCTCGTAGGGATTCAGGAAGCAGCAGTCCTGGATGGCCACGTTCTCCGTATCCTGCGAAGCCACGCAGGGCGGGTAAGGGACCGGCGGCACGTCGCTCCGCTTCCACTCGGGATACTCGACGATCAACCCCGCCACCCCGGCGTTGTGCCCGGCCAATTGAATGAACGCGGGGGTATTGGTGGTGCCGCGTCCGGCATAGGCCAGCAGCAGCGTGCCGGTCACGTTGGTGGCGCCCAGCGGGGCCGACACCGGAGCGGAGCGGAACACTCCTTGCAGGGTGACGTGCGCCGGCACCCGGAGATGTCCGTCGAGGCGGAACCGCCCAGCGGGCACGGTGACCACTCCGCCACCCGCCCGGCCGGCCTCATCCAGCAACCGCTGAAACGCCGCGGTGCAATCGGTCTTGCCGTCGGCAACCGCCCCCGCCGTCAGCACGTTCCACTGGACGGCCGGGGTTGCTTCCGCCGCACGAGCAGCGTTGGCCCCGAGGAAGGCGAAGGCCAACAGAGTGCCGGTTACGAGCTTCGAGATCGCGTTCACGATGGTCACGCGAGGGAAGTTAACGCGTTGCTGAGGGAAGCACCAGCGTTTCGAAACCGGTCTCACGGTTCCACGGGAAGTCCCGGGGCGGATCTGACCGAGTTGCCCGCCCTCGCATTGTTTGTTCGTCCAAGGTGGCGTTCGGCGAGTCCGTTGGCGGTGAGGCGGAGGGAACGGTTTCGAGGAACTGGTGTGGTGGCGGCTCCTTTCCCAGGGGCCTCGAGGGACGCTGGCACCGTTACTGACTTGCCGGAGCCGGACCCGGTTCAGTGGTCGCAGACCCGCGCTGTTGTCGCTGGACCGCGGACGCGACCACCCAGGCGAGGGTGAAGATGGCTCCGGCGGCGACGGCCATCATCGCGGCGGAGCTCGTCGCACCAAGGCCGGGTTGGCCGATCATTCTGCCAAGGAACGGCGGCAGGATAGTGGCGGCCAAGTGTCCGCCCACGGCGCTGAGCATGGCAAATGTGAGCGCCAGACCCAACAGCGAACTCAGCTTGCGGGTGAGCAGGGAGGCGGCGGCGGCGGGGACGACCAACATGGCGATCACAAGGATGCTGCCCACGGTTTCGAACGCGAGCACGGCAGTGATCGATGCCACGAGAGTGAGTCCAAGCCGGATCAGGTCGGCGTTGAAGCCCAGGGTGGTGGCGCAGGCGGGGTCAAACGCCGCGAAGCGAAGCTCCTTGTAGAACACCAGGGTAAGGAGACCGTTGAACAGCAGCAGGCCGCCGCTGATCAGCGTGACGCGGGGCACGCGGCCCACATCCACGACGGCGGTTTCGATCGAGCCGTAGAGCACGCAGTCAGGGTCCAGGTCGACGTGGTCGGAGGCCACCCGGATAAGCACCAGGCCGGTGGCAAACAGAGCGCAGAAGACGACGCCGAGGGCGGCGCCCCCTTCAACTTCGCCTGCCCGCTGGACCGCCTGGGTGAGCAGCGCGGTCATCAAGCCTGCACCTACCGCGCCCGCCACCATCGGCAGAATGTCGCGCGAATGGGTGAGTAGGAAAGCGATGGCCAGGCCCGGGAGCACGGCGTGGCTGATGCCATCGCCGAGCATGCTCTGGCGGTTGAGCATGAGAAAGGTCCCGGGCAGCGCGCAGGCCAGGCTGGTCAGGATCCCCGTGAGGACGATCCACGTATCGAGTTCCGTCCCGTTCATGCGGTCGCCTCCCTGCCGCTCCCCCCCTCGCGACCTGCCGGGTCGGCGGGGACAAGGGCCTTGCCCTCGCGCCCGGCCAGCAGTTCTTCAAGCTCGTTGACGATTTCCGGTTCGATCACATGTTCGATCTGGTCCGCGTTGTGGTGGATATGCTGCGGGGCGACGTCGGCGTAATGCAGGAGGTAGGTTTCCCAGAGACGGTGATTACGGGTGACACGGCGGGCTTCGAGGCGTCCCTGGGCGGTGAGTTGACACACGCCGCGCTGACGGGTCGTGAGGAGCAAACCCTCGGCCGCTCCCAGCCGCAGCAGCCGGGCGAGGCGGCGGCGGTTCCATCGGTTTGCGGCAAGGAGTCCGTCGAGCGGGACGGGCTGCTCCAGATTGCCCCGCGCGTCGCCGCCATGCGGGTGAGCCCCGGCTTCGCACCACTCGTAGATGGCGCGCAACAAGTGCTGTCTGGCCACCCGGGTGGCCA
>CAYYMW010000499.1:0-4427 GCA_964472515.1 uncultured Verrucomicrobiota bacterium
CCCCAAAGGCCCCAAAACACCCCCGCCGCCCCGCTGGCGCAGGCTTCTGCCGGTGGCCGGGGCACCTTGCCCCGGCTCCACTTGGCTCCCATACCGCCGTGCGCAGCACCGCCGCAGGTGGCCCGCCGCATCGGCTCCCACTATGGACTGCGGTGGCAAGCACCGCGCGACACCGCTTTGGGACTCCCGGGGAAAAGCGCCGTCGCGGCCATGCCTTGCCGGTGCACTCCACAACGGCAATCCCACCGCTCCGACATCGCGCCGTGCGCAGCACCGCCCGCCGCAGATCCGGGGCCTGGGACGGCTCGTCCCGGTCTCAACCCAGCCGTCGGCGAAGCTGCCGCGGCAAACGACGGAGGAATTGCCGGGGCGTCACCATCTCCACGCCGAACGGCTTCTCCAGATCCGTCAGATCCGCGTCCCTGGCCAGCAGCAACGGCGCCTTGGCGGCCAGCGCGGCCTCGATGAACTTGTCATCCTTGGGATCACGGCACACCGGCCTGACCAACGGCTCCGGTATCACCCACACCGCCCGCTCCTGGATCAGCCGCAGCATCGGCTCCGGATCACCCGCCAATCGCTCCTGTGCCTTCACCCGATACGCAACCCGCCGGTACTCCTCGAAAACCGCGTCGCTCACCGCCAGATGATACCCGCCCCGCTCCCAGGCCTGCAGACACTGATGCGCCTCGTTCCGCCAGTAAAGGCCGGCCACCAGCACCCCCGTGTCCATGACCACCAAGGTCACGCCTCCTCCCGGACCTTCCTCAGGGCCTCCGCCACGATTCGTTCGGCCGCGCCGGCCTTGCTCCGCCGCGGCCGGGCCGCTGCCAGCGCCGCCGCCAGCTCCCGCGCCGTGGGCGGCCTCACCGGGCGGATCAACAGCCCGGCCTCACCCAGATCGAACACATTCACCGGGCCCCCGCGCGCCAAGCCGACGCGCTCGCACCACTCCTGCGGGAAGACCGACTGCCGCCGCTCCGACAACGTCATCGTCGTTGCTTTCATTCGGTAAAAGTTTCTTACCACCGCCGCCCTGTCAAGCCCCGTCAAGGCTGGAAACGCGGTCGACCACCCCGTCCCGCCATCCCGCCGCTCATTCCCCCATCTCGCCGTGCGCAGCACCGCCGCAGGCGCGTGCGCCGCGCACCCCTTCTTTCGTCCCGCGCGGCGGGACTCGACCGGCAATCAAACTCACCCCACCCAGTCTTGAAAGACTGGGCTATGCCCGGCCGTCCCTGACGGGACTTGCGCACCCAGGCCCGCGCCCATCCTGTGAATCCTCTTCATCCTGTCCAACCCTCCCCAATCCTGCTCACCGCAGGTGCGTGCGCAGCACCGGCCCGCACTATGGACTGCGGTGGCAAGCGCCGCGCGACACCGCTTTGGGCCACCCCATGAAAAGCGCCGTCGCGGTTATGCCTTGCCGGCGCACTCCACATGCGCCAACCCCGCTCCTCACTCCCCCATCTCGCCGTGCGCAGCACCGCCGCAGGCGCGCCGCAACCGCCCCAACGTCCGCCCCGCCTCCTTGGGCCGCAACGCATGTTCCCAAATCCGCACCACCCGCCAACCCCGTTTCCGCAGCTCCCGCGTCACCAATCGATCCCGCGCCGCGTTCGCCGCCAGCTTTCGCGCCCAAAACGCCCGATTCTGCTTCGGCTTCGCCCCGTGACGCGGACACCCATGCCAGAAACACCCGTCAACAAACACCGCCACCTGCTCCCGCCAAAACACAAAGTCCGACTTGCCGAAAACCGGCCTTCCCCCCGCTCGCCGACCGCGAGGTCCGCCTTCATCCCGTGATCCCCTTCACGCCGTTCGCCAACAACAAGCCCGACGGGCTTGCGGCCCCCAGCCCAACGTTGGCTCGACCGCGAGCCTACGTTGGGTTGCCGGTCCCTATTACCCGTCCAACCCGGAACGGGTTGCGGCTCCCAACACTCGGCGCAGTTCCGTGAGGGAAGACGTTCCTTCGCCTACCAACTCCTTTTCGGAAACGCCCGCCCCCATTCATCCCGAATCGAACCGTCGGGCATCAAATCGACCTCCACCACGAAATCCTCAAGAGGAATTGCCTCCTCCAGCGCCCTTGCACCTACCAGAACCTCATGGAGCCGCTTGATGGCAAGGTCGGCGATCTCGCGTTCCGCCGCCGCGAGGGTTGTATAGACGACGGGCTTTCCTTCCAGCCCCCGCTCCACAGGAATCGGTCCATCCACCACACTGTCCACGTAAATGCAGTAGCCGTGTCGCTTCCCTCGCTTTGGCGGCAGGCACACCTCATCTTGCCTGCCGAGCACCTTATCTTGCGCGTCGCGCTGACGACAGATCGCATCCGTGATACTGCGGTAGTGCTCGGCGATCCGCTCCGCCTCCTCGGCACCATTGCAGTCTTCGATGAGGAAGGGCTCCTCCTCTGGCAGGCACCCGTTCCTGAAATACGCCGCCGTCTTCTCCCAAGCTTCCGTGCGCATCCTCAGCCCATCCAAAGCCTGCCCAAGATCCAAACCATTCAGTGCGATGTAGTAGGTCCGCGTCATAGTTCGGCAATACTACCTGGCCAGGTTTCGGCCCGCTGGCAAGCGCATTCTCGCAAGCGCTCCGGCGATCCTCGTTTCGCTTGGCATTCCAGCCGCTCTGTGGATTACTCCTCCCATGCCGAAAGCCGCCAGCGTTCCGTGGACTCGCGAGCACTTCCTCATCGCGCTGAACCTCTACTGCAAGCTTCCATTCGGCAAACTGCACCGCAGCAACCCCATCATCATCGACGCCGCCCGCCGAATGGGTCGCACCGCGAATAGCCTCGCCATGAAGCTCTGCAACTTCGCGTCACTTGATCCCGTGCAGCGGGCGCGGGGTATCAAAGGGCTTGCCGGGGCGACCAAACAGGACCGAGCCATGTGGTCAGAGTTTCATGAGAACCTGGCCACCCTCGGACCCGAAAGCGAACAGATACTCCACAAGCGGTTTACCGAAGACGAGAGCCGCGAGTTGGACTTCCTCGGATTCGACAAGGTGCGTCTCGAACGTCCGCGCCTCATGATTCCCGAAGGACCCACCGAAACCAAGGCAACCGTGGCAGTCCGACGCGGACAGCAGTTCTTCCGGCAGACGATTCTCAACGCCTACGGCGTCCGGTGCTGCATCTCCGGCATCAACGTCCCTCGGCTTCTCGTCGCCAGCCACATCAAACCGTGGTGCGACTTTCCAAATGACCGCCTCAATCCCCGCAATGGCCTATGTCTTTCCAGCCTGCACGACGACGCGTTCGACACCGGATTGATCACGTTTGACGAGGACCGCCGCCTCGTCCTGAGCAAACAGCTCAGAAGCTACTTCCCCCAGCCTGCATTGGAGCAGAGCTTCGTCCCCTTCGAAGGGAAATCCATCCAACAGCCAAACAAAGTCGCTGAGCCGGACCCCTCGTTTCTCAGTTACCACCGCGAAGTGGTGTTCGTCGATGCTTAGCCCGCGAACGTACGGCGTTACTAGCCAATCTCGACTAGCCGGAATCTCGAAGGCTCCTCGGTAAGTATCTTCGAATCCTCCACCTGAAACTGGCCAAGGTAAGTGAATGGCTGGTGGTGTCGCTGCCGGTAGAGGACATGAATCTCCTCACCGTTCTCCCGAGCAGTCGTGATGCGCATATCCGTACGGTGCCCACTCTCTCCTTCCCACATCAGTTCTCGGCCCTGAAGTCGATCAGTATAAGGCGTCAGGGTTTCCTGTTTCTCTTCGGTAACGAATAGGACGATTATGTTCTGCCCGGCGGGCGTAAACACACCCCGCGCTATGGCATGGAAATCCTCGTAGCCCCACATCAGAGCAAGCTCGTCTCGCGTGTAGGTCCTGCCCTTCGTGATGCCTCCAAAACTAACCGACATGTTGGTTCCTTTCTTCCGGTGATACTGGATCATGAGGTTAACCATCTACCCCTTTACACAGCTCGGATATGCTGATGCCCAATGCCTTGGCCAAGCGGGCGACGTTCTTGATCCCGGGATTCCTGACCCCGCGTTCGATGCCACTGATGTAGGTGGGATCGAGCGTGGCCTCCTCGGCCAGCTTCTCCTGGGTCAGCTTCCTCAACTCGCGCTGCTTGCGGACGTTGCGCCCCAGCAAGGCAAGGATGGTATCCGGTTTCGGCATGACTGATAGTCCATGCCCAAAACCGGCCCCCGTCTATGGACGATGAGTCAAGTTCAAGTCCCTGACCGTCATCCTCCTTCAACCGACTCCACCGAGACCATCCAAGCCTCGGGCCCGGCCGGCCGGCGATCTACTTTCGCGGCGTGGACGCGCATCATCGCGATTCAGGCAGGAGCCCGCCGGCGGGATTCGCCACCCCATCCCAACGCCGGTTCGCGGCCCGCCCCCTGGCAGGGCCACACTGTATCGTTGCCCTGCCCTGCCACGCCACACCA
>CAYYMW010000500.1:0-4404 GCA_964472515.1 uncultured Verrucomicrobiota bacterium
CCCTTATACTCGACCTCGCATGGCACTCAAACACTTGACGGAGGAGCAGGTTCGCACCTGGACTTTGGAAGAGAAGGACCGTTGGTGGCTGGCGAATGTCTGGCGGGGAGACATGCCGCAACTCACGCTGCGCTCGGGCTTGGCGGGGATGTGCATCGGCGGCTTGCTCTCGCTGACCAACCTCTACGTCGGGGCCAAGACCGGGTGGTCATTGGGCGTGGGCATCACCTCCGTGATTCTGGCCTTTGCCTTCTTCAAAATCATGGCGCAGTTGGGCGGGGCCAAGGAGTTCACGGTGCTCGAGAATAACGCGATGCAGTCGATCGCCACCTCCGCGGGGTACATGACCTCGCCGCTGATTTCCTCCCTCGCTGCCTACATGATGGTCACCAACGCCACTATCCCGATGGGAGTGACCATCGCATGGTTGATCGGCATTTCGACCCTGGGTGTCTTCTTCGCCTTCCCGCTCAAACGCCGCTTCATCAACGACGAGCAGCATCCCTTCCCCGAAGGCCGGGCGGCGGGGGTGGTGATGGACGCCCTGCATCACGGTTCCGCGGCCGACGGCATCTTCAAGGCGAAGGTGCTCATGGTGGCGGGCGGCTTGGCTGCGGCCATCAAACTGGCGGGGAGCGAGGCCATTCTGACCAGACTCAAGGTGGGCTTCCTTCAGATCCCGGAGTATCTCGACGGCTGGATCTACAAGTACATCTTCATTCCCCGGATCATGGGAACCGATCTCCGCGAACTCACCGTGCGCCTGGACAACGACATCGTGATGGCGGCTACGGGCGGCTTGATGGGCATCCGTACCGGCATCTCGCTCATGGTGGGGGCGGTGCTCAACTACTGCCTCCTGGCGCCTTGGATGATCGCCCGAGGCGACATCATCGGCAAAGTCACCGACGGGGTGACCCACTATGGCTTCCGTCCCATCACCGTCTGGGGGCTTTGGTGCGGGGTGGCGATGATGACCGTGGCCTCCCTCTTCGCCTTCTTCGCCAAGCCGCAGATTCTCATCAGTTCCTTTCGCGGTCTCTTTCGCCGGGCTAAATCCACCGGCGCGACGGATCCGATGCGCGACATCGAACTGCCGCTCAGCGTCTTTGCGGTCGGCATCCCGCTGGTCGGGTTCGGCGTGATCCTCCTGGCGCACCAGTTCTTTGGGATCGCCTGGTGGCATGGTTTCCTGGCCATTCCTCTGATCTTTGTCTTCACCCTGATCGCGGTTAACTCCACCGCCCTGACGTCGATCACCCCGATCGGGGCGCTCGGCAAGTTGACCCAGTTGACTTACGGCGTGGTGGCGCCCGGAAACATCACGACGAACCTGGCTACTGCGAGCGTCACGGCCGAGGCCGCGAGCAACGCGGCCAACCTGTTGATGGACATCAAACCGGGCTACATGCTCGGGGCCAAACCAAGGCAGCAGGCCATCGGCCATGTGCTGGGGATTCTGGCAGGCTCGATTGTGGCGGTGCCCGTCTTCTACCTGATCTTCCTGCACAAGGGCCCGCAGAACCTGATTACCGACCAGTACCCGATGCCGGCGGCCACCGTCTGGCGCGCGGTGGCCGAAGTGCTCACCAAGGGCTTGAGCCACCTGGCGATCTCGGCGCAATGGGCCGCGCTGGCCGGGGCCATCTTCGGCCTGCTCTGCGAAGCCTTGCGCGTCGCCACCAAGGGCCGGTTCTGGCTTTCCGGCGTGGGCGTGGGGCTGGCCTTCGTGATCCCGTTCAACAACTGCCTCGCCATGTTCCTCGGCAGCCTCCTCTTCTGGGTCGCCGCCCGCAAGTGGAAGAACCCTGCCACTCGCCGCTATCGCATCTTCGTCGAAAACCTCGAGCCGGTGTGCGCGGGGGTGATCGCCGGCGGGGCGTTGATGGGCATCCTCATCATCATGATCGAGACCTTCGTCCTCGCCAAATGATGGCCGCCGGGCTACGCGGGCTCGGGTGCGGGGCGGGGCGCCAGTGCGGAGGAACTCCACCGTTCGCCGGCGTGCAGCACCCGGTGTGATTGTCCCAGCCGCTGGCACGTCGCCACGAAAGCCTCCGGCGTGGCGGTGTTGAACTCGAACATGTCGTAATGGCAGGGGATGGCCAGCCGGGCGCCTATGTCCCAAGCCAGTTGGGCGGCTTCGCTGCCCGAGAGATTGCCGGCCATGGTGAGCCCTGGCGGCCTGCCGCTGATGGGCAGCAGGGCCACGTCCACTTGCCACGGGCGAAGTCGCTCCGCCATTCCCGGGTAGAGCACCGTGTCGCCCGAGTGATAGAAGGTCCAGTCTCCCGCCCGGACGACGTACCCGAGGTAGAAGTGACGCCCCAGCCCGTCGCGATCCACCCCCTCATGCGCCGCGGGAACGACACTGATCTCGAACCCGGCCCCGCGCCAGCGGTCCCCCGCGTTCAAACCGGCCAGACGGGTGCCGGGAACCCCCAGCCGCTGGGCGGCGAGTTCGAGATCGGCCGCCGGCACCAGCACCTGCAGTTCGGGATTCGCCTTGAGCAAGGGACCCAGGGTGCCGGCATCCAAGTGGTCGGGATGGCTGTGGCTGCAGGCGACCACCGACACGAAGTCGCACTGGTTCGGGGCGACCACCCGTTCCGTCATCCGCACGTGCGGTTGGCTGGTCCGCTCGTACCGCTGCGTCAGCGAATCGGACAGATACGGATCGAGCAGCAGGAATCGGCGTTGCCAATGCAGGAGGAAGCCGCTCTGGCCGAGCCACCACAGATGACAGTGACGATTGTCTTCACGAGCTTGTTGGACGTCACGCAGGAAGGCTTCTCCCTGCAGAAACGGGATGATCATGCGGTAGGTTGGGGGGCGTTCGGGGCGGTTTGCGGGCATTCCTCCACCACGGCTTCCGTGCCGCTATGGGCGATGATGCGCACGCGCGTCCCCTTGGAAAGCAGTTCTCCCTGGGTGATGACGTCCAGGACGGTCTCGCCGAACTGGGCTTTGCCGCCCGGCCGGAGCACCGAAAGCGCCACGCCCTCCAGGCCCACCTGGCTGGTCTGGGTCGAGGCCTGGTGCTGGACGCTGGCCATCCCGCTGGCCGAATGCGACACCAGTGCGTGGTAAACGCTTGTCTTCGGCAGGAAGCGGCTGAGCACCAGCAGCAGCACGATCGTGCCCAGGAAAGCGTAGGTGAGGTCGCGCAGCGGCAGCGTCAGTTGCGGCAATGTGGGGATCGCCGGCATCCCCGGGTAGAGATCCACCATGGCCATGACGAGCGTGATCAGCATCAACCCCGCTCCCGTCAACCCCAGGATCACCACGCCCGGAAAGACGAAGAGTTCGAGGATGACCAGGACCAGGCCCAGCACAAAAAGCGCGGGCCATTCCCAGCCGGCCAACCCGGCCACGTAGCTGCCCAGAAAGTACAGGGCAAAGGCGCAGATTCCCACGATGCCCGGAAGTCCGAACCCGGGCGTCTTGAACTCGATGTAGATGCCGGCAGCGCCGATCATCAGCCAGAGCCAGTTCAACGCGTTGATCCAGGAGGCGATCTTCTCGGCGCCGGTCGGGGCGATGGTGGTGACCTGGGCCCCCGCAAATCCCAGCTTGTCGAACAAGGCCGTGAGGTTCTCCACCGTCCCGGCGGAGAGCAGGGGTTTGGGTGGGTCCCCGTAGTTCTTCTCCGCCTCCACGTTCGTCAGCGTCAGAATCTTGCCCTTCGGGTTGATCGTCTGTCCGTCGATGATCAGTTCCTTCTGCTTGTCCATCATCGCCTCGACGACCTCCGAGTTGTGGCCGTTCTTCTGCGCTTGCGCCCGGATCCTTGCGCTGATGGCCGAGGTCATCTTGAGTTCCACGGTGTCGGGCATCTGCTCCACGCCGGTGCCGCCCGGGGAAACGGCGATGACCGCGGCAGCGCCGATCACGGCTTGAGGCGCCATGTAGATCCTCTGGGTGGCGAACGATATGAGCGCGCCAGCGGAATAGGCCTTGGGGCGCACGAAGGTGACGGTCTGGCCTTTGAACTGGCCAAGAATCTCGATGATGGTCTCCATCGAATCTGCCCGCCCGCCGTTGGTGTCCATATCGACGACCAACAGGTCGGCTTGGGCGTCCATGGCCTGCTTCACTCCCCGCCTCACCAGGTAGACCATGGGAGGCATGATGTCGTCACGGATAGGGACCACGTAAACGCGCTTCCCCGCCGGCTCGGGCGGGGTGGTTTCTGGCTGGGCGGTCCAAGCAGCCGGGGGCAGCGTGGCCAGGAGGGCCGCCGCCAGCCAGATTGCCTGTACAATCGATCTCCGCATACCTCGACACTACTGTTATTGGGCCGATCCTGCAAGTGGCTCGCCGGGCCTCTCGCCCCCCTCAAAAAACGCGGAAGGCGGACGGTCCCGGGGAGGGAGCCGTCCGCCTGCGCACCCCGATCATCGG
>CAYYMW010000501.1:0-4382 GCA_964472515.1 uncultured Verrucomicrobiota bacterium
GGATAGGGCCATACCCCCCTTCAAATCCCTTCTCCTAAGCCCGACAGGCTGCTAGTCCTGCCGCCGGAGTTGGAGCGGGAATTGGTGGTGGTGAACTTCGCCCTGCCGGGCAAACCGGAGTTGGGGCTGGTGTTGGACCAGGTAGCCCAGTCAGGGAAGTTGTCGATACCGGAGGGGGAGCACAATGAAAGGGCGGGCGTCCGTGAAAGAGCTGGCGTCGAGCGGCATATCCTGTATATGGTCGTGGGGTGTTGGGCGGCCGGCAGCCGGGACTATCCGCCCGCGGAACGGTTTGGGCACGGGTTTTGCCGCCGTAGCTTCGCTGCTTTCCTCGGTCCGCCGTTCTTGCCCTTGTGCTGTGAACTGCAAGGCCGCCCTAGTGAACGGGTTGCGGCTCATGAATCGGCCGCAGCAAGTGCATGAATGTGTTCCCGATGATCAGTCCGCAAGCCTCTCCCAATCACCCGGAGGGCTTCGAAATGGCGGGCTCTCCGATCATCCGATGCTGGACCGGGCTAATCGCAGCCGCAGCCGTCGGCTTGGGGTTCGCCGGCGTGCAGGCCTCGGACAGCGACTACCTGTTTCCTCCGTCGGCCGACTCGAAGATCACCTTTCGTTCCAAGGGGTTGACCAACCTGCACTATGCCCTGCACGCCCAGCAGGGCCTTCACGGACGCCATATCTTCTTCGCGAATGGATCGCGAATCAGCGCTTTCACCGGCCTCTTCACGCAAGAGGCGTGGCGTCTGGATGAGGCATATCACACCACTCCTCCGCCGGTGGTGTCGAGCAACCGGTTAGTGTTCGTATCGGGAGCAGGCCGACTGAGGGCGGTGGATGTGCTCAGCGGCGCCAGCGCATGGTCCTATCAGACCGATCGGGCGGTTCATTGCTTCCACGCGGACAGCCATGCGCTGTACGTGGTCTCCCAAGCCTCGGGAACGCCGGGGGAATTCTGGCTGGACGCGGTGTCCTCCAAGCGTGGCGAGACGATCTGGAGTCAACCGCTCGGCCAAGAACCACTGCTGCCGATCACCCTGAGTCGGCGGCATGTTCTGGTCCAGTCAGAGGCGGGATTGCTGCGGGCCTTCGATAAGCAAGCCTCGGCGATCGACTGGCAGCAAAGGGTTGCCGGCCGGGCAACGGCGCTGGGTTGCCTGGACGATTTGGTGGTCGTCACCACGGACCGAGGGGCGCTGGCGACGTTTGAGGATCAAGACGGGCGCGCTGCCTTTGCTGCGGAACCCACTAGGCGCGGCACGCCCTTTGTCCGTCCGCCGGCATCCGACCTGCCTTACGCAGTCGTCGAGGGCCGCACCTTTGTCATTGGACGCAACGTCCGCCCCTCGGCCTCGACGTACTGGTATGTCAGCGGGGCAAGCCGAATCTTGGATGGACTGGGAGGATGGCTTGGGGTAGGCCCCGGTGACAAGCGGACGCAGTTTCACCTTAGCGCGGCCAACCTCGCGTCGGAAACCGGGGGTTTCGAGAAGCCATACGAGTGGGCAAGGGTTGCCTGGCCGCTTCGCGCTCCGGTCAACCTTCAGAACGAAGACGCCACGGTCATCAGCCTCTCACCGGACGAGGCGCGTTGCGAGAGCCTCCACTATGTGGCGGGCGGACCCCGGACATCCAGGCTCTCCTTCGGGGACTATTTTCTGAACTTCAGCGTTGGGGATGTAGCGATGGCGTTGGCGGCCATTCTGGGTGCAGGCCTCTTGGTCGCCATTCTTGGCCGTCGGGAGAACTTGCCACCCACTGGGGAAAGCTCCTCGCGCCTCTTGGTGTTGTTGGCAGCTTCGATGGTGGTTGTGTCCGCCTGCGCCTTCGCTGGCGCCACCCTGGTGCGTGCGGGCAGCGTCTCCGGGAGGCCGGGGGTGCATCTGACTCTCGGTCTGCTCCAGTGCCTCCCTCTGGCAGCTTTGGTCCTGTGGGGGCCAGTGGTCCTCTTGAAGCAACGGCACCGCGTGCTCAGCCTCTCTCGCGAGGCCGGGGATGCCACCGCCGACGCGCTGAGTCCCGTGGTTGACGAACTTCGCAACGAGATGGGCATCACGTCCCAAGTGCGCCTGGTGAGACTCCCTCCCGGCGCTCGGACGCTGCTGACGGTTCCCTTGGCGCCCACGCGAGCGGCGATCCTTCTGCCTTCTGACATCGAGCAGTCAGCCTTGGCGGCCTGCCAGGGAGATCCGGTTTTGGCCCGCGGGTTGATCAGGTTCGTCCTGGCCCATGAGCTGGCCCACCTTCGACATCGCGATCTCCTGGTGCTCCCCTGGCTCATCGCCTTTCGCCTGCCGCTGGCGCTGGCAGTCTTCTCCGTCGTCGCGGCGTACCTGCTCGTTCCCGTGCGCGCGGAGGACATCGTGCTGCGCCACTTGGCCTGGCCCTCGGTCGCCTTGCTGCTCTCGTCGCTTCCCTTCCTCCGGTTCGTGCTCCGCTCGCATCTCAAGGAACGGGAGCGTGCCGCGGACGCGGCGGCCTCGCTCTATGTCGACCCGGTCCTGCTCTCGTCGCTCTGTGGACCCGCTGGGCTGGACGCACCGGGCAGCAGCCCGCTGGGGCGCTTCTCCGCCCTGTTGAACCTGCCTCAACCTTACGCCGCCAAGCTCGCGTTCATCCCGGCCCGATGGCTGGCCAAGCTTCGCCTTCACGGCAGGAGCCCCCGGCATCCGTCTCACGGGCGTTGGACGGCGTTGCTGGTGCGTCACCATCTCCTGCTGTCCGCTACTCCCTTCACGCTGAGGACCGCCTTGGTGCTCGCGGGGTTGGGGGCCCTGCTGTACGGCAGTTACGTCCTCGTCGCGGTCTGTGCTTTCGTGCAACGCAGCCTCTCGGCCTGCGCGCCAGGCGCGTCGTTTGCGGCGCAGTGGGTGTGCTCCTACACCACGGCGGCTCCGCACGATTGGCTGCTCGACAGCTCCTCGGATTGGCACCGTCTCCCAGCCACAGGAATCGCCATGCTGTTGGCCTGTGTCCTGGCCCTGTCGCTGAAAGCACGAAGCCGGCTCCTGCCGTCCGAGGTGTTCAAACAGGCGCATTCGCCGATGATAACCATTGCCATGACGGTTCTGGGCTTTCTGGCTCTCAGCGTCGGTGTGGACTGGCTGGTGGTTCCCGGAGGGCGGGAGCTGCCACGTATCTGCCTGTCTGGAGGTTTCGTCTCTGCCACACTCGTGGTTGCTCTGGCAGTGATGTGGCTCACGTTAGGCTTGTTCGGTGCCTATGACCCAGGCCCGCTCTCGGCCATCGTTCGGCTCCTAGCCGTTTCGCTGGGAGCTACCGTGGCGCTCGGTTGGGCAGGGTCCTTCCTGGTGCCGTATCGCGAGGGACCTTCGCTCCTCGCTTGGCTGCTGGGCAGCTTCAGCCTGGCGGCAGGTCTTGGAGTCTTGCCGGTGGTTGGCCGGTGGTGCTGGTACTCATGCGACAGTGCCAGCGGTGCGGAGGCCGGCCGCCAAGGCCCAATCGTTTGGTCCGGCCCCACCCCGCCTCTGGCAGGCCCGCCTTCCCCTAAGTCCAAGCAACCCCTGGTTCCAAGATCGCTTACGTTTGCCCTTCCCCTAGCGATTCTCATGTTGGGGATACTCCTGCTCGCACGCGCTTTCCTGCCCTATCTGGACGACTGGTTTCTACGTTCCGGGGCACGTTCCACTCTCGCCAACTGGTGCGTCTCGACCTTCAACTCCCACGGGGTTGGACGTCCGCAAGCGGGATTTGTGCGATATGTCTGCCTGGTGCCGCTTCTGCTGGCAAGCGGAGCGTTGCGGCTGAGCGGCCTGGTCATGTCGCTCGGGGTGGTGGTGGGGCTGGGATTCATGGTCAGGAATGGCGTGACCCGCAGCCGCTTGAAGGTTGCGGATGAGCTCAAACGGTTGGGCAGTGCCGTGGTGCTGGCCGACACACTCAGCCTTGGCCATCAGGCAGCTGGACTTCAGTCTCGGATGGTCTCCGCGGTGGGGTGCTTTCAATGGGACACGCCCCTGCTGTTCGCTTCCGGAACCCCGCTTTCCCTGCCGCCGGCGGTTTGCGTCGCGGTGGCGCGTATCCCGCAGGCCGGTTACAGTCCCCAAGCGGCTGGGGGCTTGCATGGCTTCCTGCTCCGCTGCGAGGTCGCCGGGGGCGGCTTCTCCCCGTTGCCCGGCGGCGAGCCCTCCCTCGGGCACACCGCCGCTGCGCTCGGCTTGCTCCGCCAGGCCGCCTCCTGGACCCCCGCTCGACGAGAGCTCCACACCAGTTGGCTCCTTGGTCAAGCCAGACTCCTGGCTTCGTCCGGCCTGCGAATGCAACCCTACCACCGTCTCCGGGCCTTGCGCGCCTTGGTCCGGGGCTTGGAGGCGATGGCCGAGCTTCCCAAGCTTGATACCGATCAACGGCAGGTGCTGGGA
>CAYYMW010000502.1:0-2412 GCA_964472515.1 uncultured Verrucomicrobiota bacterium
GTTTTGGCGCCGTTGTCCGGCACGGCGACGACGACCTTGGGGGGAGCGGCCAGAGTGACCAGCGCGCCGAGGACAAGGGCAAGCGCGGTCCAGCAGGCTCGCAAAGGATGGGGGGAGAATGTGGGCATAGTACTGAAAACATCAGACCGGGCTGACCCACGGCGCTCACGCGTTTTTGGCCTGCCAGTTTTCCATTGCTCCGGCGCGTGGATGTGTTAGAAGTGGAACGCCATGCCAAACTGATTAACAACAGTTTATGAAGAAAGTTTTGCTGTATTCGGTTGCCACCTTCGCCATCGCCGCCACGCTGATTAGCGGTCTGGCCCAAATTCAGACCCAAGCTCCGCCACCAGCCATGCCCGAGCCGCTGCCGCTGGCGCCCGCCACCACCACCCCACCGGCGATCCTGCCGGAGGCGCTGGCGCCCGCCACGAACGCGCCTGTGTTCCAGGCTCCGGCCGACGGGGTGAAGGCCGAGAAGCCCAAACCCGCCGCGAAACCGAAGCCCAAGGTAGTGGCGCCGCCGTCGGTGCGCGGCAAGATCGAGGCGATTGACCGCACGGAAATGACCTTGTCGGTGGAGGCCAAGGGCAAGGCGCACCTGTTCCGGGTCACCAGCAACACCCGGTTCTTCCGGGACGCCAAGCCGGCGACGTTTGCGGAAGCGATGGAGGGCGAAGAGGTGGTGGTGGTCGTGAAGTCGCTGAAGCCAGCCAAGCCCGAGGCGGTGACGGTTCGGTATTCGACCAAGGCGGGCGACGAAGGCATCAAGGCCGCCAAGCCCAAGACCTCGAAGGCGGCGCCGCACAAGCCCGCGAAGGCCAAGGCCAAGAAGACTGACAGCGGCAGCAAGGCCGAGAAGAGCAAGCCCGCGGAGACTGCGCCGATGCCGGCTCCGCTGGACGTGCCTCCTGCTCCGGCTCCCTTGCAGTAACGGTGATGGCTTCCGCACCCCCGGGCATGAACGGACGCGAGCGTGTTTTGGCGCATCTGGCTGGGCAGCCGGTGGACCGGCTGCCCCTGATGCCGATCACCATGATGTTTGCCGCGCGGCAGGGGGGGGTGAAGTACGGGGAGTACGCGAAGGACCATCGCGTGCTCGTGGAGGCCCAGCTCCGGACGGCGGAGCGGTTCGATTTCGATTATGTCTCCTGCATCTCCGATCCCGCCCGCGAGGCGGCGGACTGCGGGGCGGCGGTGCATTACTTTGACGATCAGCCGCCGGCTTTGATCGAGGATCAAGCCCGGCTGGCCGACAAGACGGAGTTGGCCCGGCTGAAAGTGCCCGATCCGCTGGCCGGGGGACGCATGCTGGACCGCGTCCAGGCCGCGGCACTGCTCAAGGAGCGCGCGGCCGGGCAACGGTTGGTGGAGGGGTGGATCGAGGGGCCCTGCGCCGAAGGGGCGGATTTGCGCGGCATCAACAACTTGATGACCGACTTCTTCGACGATGCGGCGTTCGTGCGCGACCTGTTCGAGTTTGCGATCGAGATGGAGTTGCGTTTTGCGCGCGCGCAAGTGGAGGCCGGGGCGGAGCTGATCGGCGTGGGGGACGCGGCGGCGTCGCTGGTGGGGCCGCAGATCTACGAGGAATTCGTCTGGCCTTATGAAAAGCGGCTCGTGGACGGCCTGCACGCCCTGGGCACCCGTGTGCGGCTGCACATTTGCGGCAACACGCGGCGCATTTTGGGGGGCATGGGCCGCCTGGGCTGTGAGATCGTGGACTTGGATTACCCCGCGCCGCTGGCCGAAGCCCGGGCACAGATGGGGCCGGAGCAGGTGCTGCTGGGCAATCTCAATCCGGTGAAGGGGCTGCGCGACGGCACGCCCGGGAGCATCTTGGCAGCGTTGGTGGAGTGCCATCGCGAGGCGGGGCCGCGGTATATTGTCGGGGCGGGCTGTGAGATTCCGCGCGACACTCCCGAGGCGAACGTTCAAGCCCTGCGGCAGTATGCCGGTTCTCCAACCAGAATCCCGGCGAGCCATGGAATGATATGAACCGCACTTCCGAAGGGATCGGAGGTGGCCGGGTGGGGGATGCGACCGCAGGACCGGTCGGATTGGAGGCCATCAGCACGCAGCTCTTGACGAGCATCCAAGAAGGCATCGCGGTGTTCGACCGCGATTTGCGCTGCCAGCTATGGAACCCGTTCCTCGAGGAGTTGACCGGCCTGCCCGCCGCGCGGGTGCTGGGGAGGCATCCCTGGGAGGCGCTGACCGGGTTCGACCCCGAGCAACTGCGGGCGTGGCTCGAACAAGCCCTGGGAGGGCAGGCGGTGGTCACGCCGGACCTGGCGTGCGAGCATCCGGACCTGGGGCGGCGGGCGTGGCTGGCCGCGAGATTCACTCCGCTGCGGGACACGGTGGGGCGGACCGTCGGGGTCATCGGTTTCATGGCGGACATCAGCGCGC
>CAYYMW010000502.1:2422-4341 GCA_964472515.1 uncultured Verrucomicrobiota bacterium
CGGGGGCGGGAGTTTTTGCGCAAGATCATCGACTCGGTGCCGGCGTTCATCTGCGTCAAAGACGCACAGGGGCGGATGGAGTTGGCGAACGCCAGCATGGCGGCGGCCTTCCAGATACCCGTGGCGGCGTTCGTGGGGCGCACGGATACCGACCTCAAGCTGGATGCGGGGCAGGTCGCGAAGTACCGCCATGACGATCACGAGGTGCTCCGGACGGGCCAAACCCGGATGGTGGCGGAGGAGCGGGTGCGTTATGCCGATGGGAAGGAACGGTTCCATTCCACGGTCAAGGTGCCGTTGGCAGGCCCGGATGGCGTCTGGCAGCATGTGCTGGTGATCTCGCAGGATATCACCGGCCGCCGGGAAGCGGAGGAGACGCTGCGGCTGCGGAGCGCGGCGCTGGAGTTTGCGGCCAACGGCATCGTGATCATCGATCCGGCGGGCACGGTGGTTTGGTGCAATCCGGCTTTCTCCGAGTTGACGGGCTACAGCTTCGAGGAGATTGTGGGGCGGGATATCAGCCTGTTGCGCTCGGGCAAGCATCCGCCCGAGTTCTACCATCGCATGTGGGAAACGGTGCTGGCGGGCCGGGTTTGGCGCGGGGAGCTGATCAACCGGCGCAAGGATGGCTCCCTCTACCATGAGGAGCAGACGATTACGCCGGTGCCTGACGCCGCCGGCAACATCACGCATTTTGTCGCGGTCAAGCAGGACACCACGCAGCGGCAGTTGATGCAGCGGGAGCTGCAATTGTCGCGCGAGCGGTTTCAGCATTTGTTCCACGCGACGCCGGTGCCGATCTTCATCTTGACGCTGGAAGAGGGCCGGTTGGTCGAGGTGAACGAGAGTTTTCTGCGGTTCGCCGGCTGCGCGCGCGGGGAGATCGCGGGGCGCACGAGCCAGGAATTGGGCTTTTGGAGCGACCCGGCGGAGCAAGCGGGCCTGATCGAGCTGCTGCGTCGCGGCGAAGGCTGCGTGCGGAACCGCGAGATGCATTTCCGCGACCGGCGAGGCCAGGTGCATCGCGTGCTGGTGTCGGGAGACCGACTGCAGGTGGGGCTCGATGCCTGCCTGTTTGGGTGCCTGCTCGATGTCACTGAGGTCAAGCTGATGGAGGAGCAGTTGCGCCAGGCGGCCAAGCTGGAGGCCATCGGGCAGTTGGCCGGCGGCGTGGCTCACGATTTCAACAACATCCTCACGATTATCCAAGGGCACGCCAACTTGGTGCTGGTCGATCCAGCGTTGCCGGCCGAGGCCCAGGAGAGCGTGTTCGAGATCGCGCGCGCGGCGGAGCGCGCCGCGAACCTGACCCGCCAGTTGCTGGCGTTTGGCCGCCGCCAGCCGCTCCAGCTTCGGTGTCTGAACCTCAACGAGGTCATCGAGGATCTGGGCCGCATGCTGCGCCGGCTGATCGGCGAGAACATTGCGTTGGAGATCACGTGCGGGCCGCAATTGCCGCGCATCCGCGCCGACGGCGGCATGATGGAGCAGATTCTCATGAATCTGGCGATCAACGCCCGCGACGCGATGAGGGGAGGGGGGACGTTGTGCATCGAAACCTCGCGGCGGCGCGTCGAATGCCCCCGGGTGCCGCCGCCGCCGGAGGCGCTCCGGAACGAGTACGTTTGCATTGCGGTGCGGGATACCGGGGCGGGGATTCCCGCCGACGTGCTGCCGCGCATCTTCGAGCCGTTCTTCACGACCAAGGAGGTCGGCAAGGGCAGCGGTCTGGGGCTGGCCACGGTGCATGGCATTGCCCAGCAGCACCATGGCTGGGTGGAAGTCGAGAGCCGCGTCGGCCAGGGCACCACGTTTTCGGTCTTCTTGCCGGCCTCGGCCGAGCCGGCGGCGCCGCCGGTGGTGGAGGCGGCGGCAGGCGGGGTGCGGGGCGGTTCGGAGACCATTCTCCTGGTGGAGGA